>DATLYG010000204.1:0-4692 GCA_035574985.1 Thermoanaerobaculia bacterium
CGCCGAAGGGAGCGTACCGGAAGCGGCCGGAGCGGTGCGGATTCTCCCGCCACGCCGCGACGTCGCGCCGCATCTGTTCATCGTCGAGGTCGAAGCCCGGCCTCCGGTCCGGCGCGTGGAGTTCTGGGTCGAAGGAAAGAAGCTGATGACGCGCAACGCGCCGCCGTATCGCGCGGAGGTCGACCTCGGCGCACTGCCCCGGCGGGTCGAAGTGCGCGCCATCGGTTACGACGCGCGCGGACGCTACGTCGATGCTGACGCCTTCGTCGTCAACGAGCGCGAGACGCCTCTGGAGATCAGAATCACGCGCACCGTCACGCCCGACGGCGTCGCGCACTTCCGCGTCAGCCTTCAGAACGCGAAAGGGCGCGCCATCCGCAGCGTCGCCTTCTACGCCGGAAAACGGAGGCTGGTGGAGTGGAAAGAGCCTCCGTACGCGATCGACATTCCCGCCGAGCGGCTGGCGGGCGCCGAGTTCGTCCGCGCCTCCGCGACCGACGAAACCGGCTACGAGGCCACCGACATCCTCTTTCTCGCCGGCGATCGCTACAGCGATCGAGTCGACGTCCATCTCATCGAGCTTCCACTCGGCGTCACCGATGCGGCCGGCAATCCGATCACCGATCTCGGGCAGAGCGAAGTCCACGTCTTCGAGGAAGGAAAGCCTCAGAAGATTTCCTCCTTCTCCCTCGCTTCGAATCTCCCTCTGTCGATCGGCCTGGTGATCGATCACTCCGGGAGCATGAAGCCGCGAATGGCGGCGGCGAAGGAGGCGGCGGCGGAGTTCCTCAGGAGCGTGATCAAAGGGCAGGACCGCGCCTTCGTCGCATCCTTCGCCTTCGAGCCGTCGAAAGTGGCGCCATTCACTTCCGACATCGCATCGCTCGCCCGCCAGGTGGAGGCCATCCCCGAGCCGTCAGGCGGAACGTCGCTTCACGACGCGATCATCACCGGCCTCTATCGCTTCCGGTCGATCGAGGGACGGAAAGCGCTGGTCGTCCTCACCGACGGCGAGGACACCACCTCGCGCATCGGCTACGAGGAACTTCTGACCTACGTCCGCGCCGCGCGTGTCCCGATCTACTTCATCGCCATCGGGCTGGGGATCACCGACCTCTCGGGGCGTGCGAAGATCCATTCGCTCGCGGCCGAGACGGGCGCCGCGGCGTTCTTCGTCCGCGGCACCGGCGAGTTGAAGGAGACGTACCGGCGGCTGGAGGCCGATCTCCGGACGCAGTATCTGGTCTCGTATTACGCCGAGAGCGTGGCGAACGACACGAAGTATCGCGCCGTCGAGGTGAAGGTGGACCGTCCCGATGCGAACGTTCGCTCGATTCGCGGTTATATCCCTTAACGTCTGCGTGGCGCTCGCTGGGTCCGCGGCTCCGCTCCGCGACGTCCGCGATCCCGCGGAGGTGACGCGGGCGTTCCCGCGCCGGGCGAAGCTGCGGATCGTGAACGTCTGGGCGACGTGGTGCGTGCCGTGTGTCGCGGAGATGGGCGACCTGCGCGCGATCGACGAGGCCTTCGGGCCGGAAGTGGCCATCGTCGGAGTCACGCTCGACGACATGATCCCCGGCGACCGCGCGGTGACGAAAACGAAGGTGGAGCGCTTCCTCGCGCAGAGGAGGATCTCGTTTCCGAACCTTTACTACGTTGGCAACGCGGACGCCCTCGGCGATGCGTTACGCTTCGACGGCGAGATCCCGCTGACGGTCATCTACGGACGCGACGGACGCGAGCTGTGGCGCCATCAGGGACGCCTCGACCGCCGGGCCACCGAACAAACGATCCGGGATCTTCTCAGGAGGAACCGATGAAGAAGCTGCTCGTACTCGCCGCGATGCTCACCGCCGTCGTCGCCTGTGCCGCCGACGAACTCGCCCCCGGGGCGAAGGCGCCGGCGTTCTCGCTCGTGAACGCCACCGACGGACAAACGGTCAGCTTCAGGCCCGGCGACGGAAAGCTGTCGGTGATCATCTTCACCTGCAACCAGTGTCCGTATGCCAGGGCGTTCGAGCCGCGGATCATCGAACTGGCGAAGGAGTACCAGACGAAGGGCGTCGTCTTCTATGCCGTCAATCCGAATGACGACCGGAAGTTCCCCGAGGAGACGCTCGACCAGATGAAGGGGCGGGCCGTGGCGAAGGGATATCCGTTCCCCTACCTGAAGGACGGCGACAGCTCGGTGGCGCGCGCCTGGGGTGCCAGGGTGACCCCGCACGTGTTCGTCGTCGACGGGAGCGGCACGGTCCGCTATCGCGGGTACGTCGACGACAGTGCGAAGCCGGCCGAGAGGACGAAGACGGGACTGACGGACGCACTCGAGGCGCTGCTGTCGAACCGGGAAGTCGCCGAGGCCTCCACGCGCGCGTTCGGCTGCACGATCAAGTGGAAGCACGACACCAGCGGGGACTAACGCGAGAGCCGCTCGTACGAGGAGCGGAGCATCGTCACCCGCTTGACGTAGTTTCTCGTCTCGGGAAAGGGAATCGATTCGAGAAATTCGTCGAGCGGCCGCCCCGGCGCGGCGCGCCGCCACCGGAGCACGTTTCCCTGGCCGGCGTTGTATGACGCCACGGCGAGATGGACGTTGCCGCCGAAGAGGGCGATCAGCCGCCGGAGATGGAGCGTCCCGAGTTCGATGTTCTCTTCGGGGTCCTCGAGATCGGGATTGCTGAAACGTCCGTGAAGCATCCGGGCCAGCTCGCGGCCGGTCGGCGGCATGATCTGCATCAGCCCGGTGGCTCCGACGGGCGAGCGGGCGGCCGGGTTGTAGTAGCTTTCCTGAAGGATCAGCGCCTTGACGAGGTTCGGGTCGAGTTCGTTCTTCCGGGCGTTCCTCTCGATCGGTTCCTCGTACCTGCGGGGGTAGTACATCTTCAGGAAGTAGGGGGGGACGCTGTCCTGCTCGACGGTCGCCAGCTCGGGAAAGGCGATGCGAAGGGCGCGGTACATGAGGAAATGGCTGCCGGCGGCCGCGTAGAGATCGGCCAGAATCGCATTTGCGTATTTACGGTTCCCCCTATGAATGTTCTTCTGTACCTCCATACGAGCATCTTTGGTCTGAGCGAGCGACGTCAGCTCCCAGGCGAGGCGCAGCTCCGATGGCATCGTCTCTTCGGCGATCCGGGCCCAGTCGGGACCCTTCTCGCGCAGGGGGTTCGTCTTCGGCTGGCCCGGCGGGGCGCCGCGCGCGATCGCGTGATGCGCGTAGAGATCGGCGTAGGGAGCTGCGGCGAGCCGGCGGTAGATCGTCGAAGCCTCCTGCCGGTCACCGGAACGCTCGGCCGCGCGTGCGTACCAGTAGTCGGCCTGTCTCCGGACGTTCGGGTTTCGGTAGGTCTGCGCGATGTAGCGGAAGAACCCCCGCGCGGTTGCATGATCGCCGCGGAGGTAGGCGGCCCAACCCTTGTCCCAGAAGTACTGGAGCGCAGGGTCGGCGCCGGGATCGAGCTTCACCAGATCGGACACCAGTTTCTTCGCGTAGTCGTCCTGGTTCTTCGCCACCGCAAGGCCGATCAGCGTGTCGAGGACCTCGATTCGGAGATCGTCCGACAGCGGGAGGAGGAGGAGGTCCTTGAGGCGTTCGCTGGCGAGGCGCCCGTACTCTTCCTTCTTCCGCTTCTTTTCCGGATCGACCCGTTCGAGGGTCCGGGTGACGGTCACATACTTCGGCCGCAGCACCGTGCGGCGGTTCTTCCCCTTCCCGACGCGGACGCGGACGGAGCCGGCGCGTTTTTTCTCGCTGACGGTCTTCCGCACGACCGGATCGATCGATGCGGCGAGCGCGCGGTAGTTCTTCGCCGCGTAATGGATCGCCGGCACCGCGTACTTGAAATAGCTTCCGGCGAGCGGCTCGAGGAGTTCGTTCGACTCCCGGTAGCGTCGGAGTCGGTGCAGCGCCAGGCCGCGCTGGAGCCGGACCGGAAGCGAGAGCGACGGGGGGGCCTCGCGTGCGAGCAGATCGAGCTCCTCGAGCGACGCGGCGGGATCGCCGTCGCGAAGAAGAGCGACAGCGCGCTCGTAGCGCTCGTGCGGCGTCAGCGGGAGTGTGTCACCGGAGAGGGCGCGAACCGCGGCGACCGCGCTGTCGGCGGGCTGCGAGCGCGGGCTCCGGATGACGACCTCGCGCGCGTTCTGAAGAAAGCCGGCCAGGTCACCCTCCGCAAAGCGGCAGAGTGCCGCCTCCCACCGCGCGGTGCCCGAAGCAGCGGCGGTCTCCCCGCGCGCGGCCGTGCGCACGAGCACGCGTGCCGCGCGGTTCCAGTCCCCGGCGTCGCGATAGAGCGACGCGAGGTGGAATCCCGCGTCCTCGCGATAGACGAAACGCGGCTCGCCGGCCCAGAGCATCGCCAGCGCGCGCCGGGCCTGCGTCAGGTCGCCGCGGAGCATGTGGCCGTTGGCGAGGTAGTAGAGGCGGTACTCCTCGACGGCGCGGCTGCCGAAGCGGAACGAAGAGAGGTGTGCGACGGCGTCTTCGCCATCGCCGCGCTCGAGCGCCGCGACACCGGCGGCGAATTCGTCGCGAAAGCGGGCCAGATCGGGCGGAGCCTCCGGAGCGGGGCGCAGCGCCGGCTCGCGATGCACGGCCTGCGGGCGGCGGAACCAGTAGATCGCGCCCCCCACGGCCGCTGCGAGAAGCACCACGCCGGCGATCACGATTTTACGGCGCACGACGGCTCACGGTGC
>DATLYG010000205.1:0-10527 GCA_035574985.1 Thermoanaerobaculia bacterium
GGCGGGAGACACCGGCAGACCCGCCGAAACGCCAGCCGGGAGCGTGGCCGAAACGCCGAATCCCGGCTCTTCCATCCTCCCCGATGAGGCCGAGTTGATTCGCAGCATCGAGAAACTGGAAGGGGAGATCGTCACAGCCGACTCGATCGACGCACTCAACGCCGCGTGGGAGCGCGCGCAACCTCTCCTCGGGTCGATCACGCCCGCCGAAAAGAAACGCCTGCAGAAGCTCTACAAGCAGAACGCGCAGAACTTCGGCGCCCTGTCTGTCGAGAAGTGAAAGGAGACATCACGAACATGGCATCCCGCAAACACCTGTCCCCGGAATCGGCCGAGATCGCGATCGCCGCGATCGACGAGTCGATCAACAACACGATCGAGGCCGGCAAGCTGGCTTCGCCCGCGGATCTGGCGCCTCACTACGCCGCCCGCGCGGAACTCGCCGCCTTCATCTCGACGGAGGCACCCAACGGCTCCGCGAAGAAGAGCCGCACAACCACGAAGGGCCGCAAGCGCGGCCTCCCGGCGACGGACGAAGCGACGGAGATCGTCTGAGATGCGCGTCGAACTCCACACGCTGATCCTGACGCGCTTCTCGGACGAGCCGCGGCTCGTGTACGCGAAGTGCTCGTGCGGCCGCTCGATCTCTCGCCGGCCGACGACGCGCACCGAGGCGCGGCGAATCCACGCCGATCACGTCCAGGACCAGCTCGGGCCGGATCGGGAGGACGTGGCGTGACGCTCGGACGAACGAAACTCGTGATCGCCTACCTTTCGGAGCACGGCCACTTCCCGGGGAAGTCGCGCGCTCAGATCAACGAGGCGCTCGGCTGGCATCCGGCCACCGAGGTGACCGCACGAATTCGAGAAGCACGGACGCCGGCGTACGGCGCGTTCGACATCCGCGTCGAGCAGTTCAGCAAGAAGGAATTCACGTACTGGATGCCGCCGAAGGAGCGCGAGCGCGCGAAGCAGCTCGTCGCCCACTGGATCGAGCAGTCGAAGAAGGGGCGTGCGGCATGAGGCTACGACGAACGCATTGCCCGCGAGGCCACGAATACACGCCGGAGAACACATACGTTCACGCGGCGTCAGGGCGACGGTTTTGTCAGACCTGCCGCCGCCTCCGGAGCGGCTGCCGCCCCCGTTCACGTGACTACCCCTTCGGTTATCCGCGTCTGCGGCGCCCGCAGGGTAGTCCAAAGGAGCCACGCCAGCAGCGCCAACCGCTCCAAGCACGGATTGAGGCTCGAATCGAGAAACTGGCCACTGGTTGTTGGCGATGGACGGGGCGTCTTTGTCGCGATGGTTACGGCCGCATTGGCGCGGCATCGGCCCACCGCGTCTACTACGAATTGATCAAAGGATCAGTCGCTCCGGGATTGACTCTCGATCATCTCTGTCGAAACAGGTGGTGTGTCAACCCTGACCATCTCGAGCCCGTCTCGAATCGCGACAACATCCTTCGTGGCGAATCGTTCTCGGCCGTGAACGCACGCAAGACTCACTGCCAGAAGGGACACCCGTTCACCCCCGAAACCACATATCTCAAAAAGAACGGCCACCGGACCTGCAAGACCTGCCACAAAGAAACCGCTTCGCGTCGGCGGCGCACTCGTGAGTCAGAGGTGCGTTCATGACGGCATTTCGTTTCCTAACCAGCGGCGGCCATCTCGCCAATCTCTCTCCATCTGCCTCAGAAGGCCCTTCCCCGAATTGGACCACGGGCGCGCAGTCGAACGCCGCCTCGCTGCGCGCCCTTCTTTTCTCGCTCCTGACGTGGCCGGTCGACTTCGTGCGGGACTTCTTCGGGCCGTGTGAGTTCTCGATCGGCGAGGTGCGCGGGCATCAGCTCGCGCTCTGCGCGAATGGATGCCGCGACGTCCACGACGTGGACGAGCCGTGTCCGCGTGAAGTGCTCGGGCTCTGCGTCGAGTGCAACCGTGAACGATCGCTTGACCGCTTCGGAAATTGCCCGCTTGGTCACCGCTCGATTGTTAGGCGGCGGATGGCCGTCCAGCCGAGAAAGGAGGTGATGAGAGTCGTCCGTTGAATTCGTGCAACGGAGGCGGCGCGCGCTCGGTGCCTACACAGCGACGCGCGTCGCTTCGGTCGCAACGAACAGAAAAAGGAGAAGCCGTCCATGAAGAGGCTCGAGAAGACGACGAAGCTCTTGCTCCCCGTGCAGTTCACTGACGAAGAACTTCAGGCGATCGGCCTGCAGCTCGCCGCTGCGCATCAGAAGATCGGAAAACTCACCATCGAGAAGAAGATCGCCAACGATCGCTTCAAGGAAGACATCGAGGCGGCCGAGAACGAGGCCGCGCGCCTTGCCGACAACCGGATCAGCGGACCGTGCGCCTCGACACGGGCGAGGTCGTCGCCGAGGGACCGATGACGGACGAGGAGATGAAGCTCGCGCAGATGGCGCTCGACGAGGCGCGGGACGAGAAGCGGGACAACAGGTAGGGGGCGGTACGGGCGATGGGCGAGAACACCTCGATTACATGGTGCCATCACACCTTCAATGGATGGATCGGGTGCGCGAAGGTGAGCCCCGGCTGCGCGAACTGCTACGCCGAGGCGCTGATGGACAAGCGCTACGGCCGCGTGGAGTGGGGAAAGGGGAATCCGCGGGTCGTGACGTCGGAGGCGAACTGGCGGCAGCCGCTGCGGTGGAATCACCGGGCGATCCTCGACGGCGTGCGCCGGCGGGTGTTCACCGCGTCACTGGCGGACGTGTTCGACGCCGAGGCGCCGGAGGATGCGCAGGTTCGGCTCTTCGATCTGATCGAGGAGTGCGCGGCTCTCGACTGGCTCGTCCTCACGAAGCGGCCGGAGAACGCGCTGGCGTTCGCGGCAGAGCGGCCGCTCCCTGACAACGTCTGGATCGGCGTCAGCGTCGAGAACCAGGCCGCGGCGGACGAGCGCATCCCGATCCTGCTGCAGATCCCGGCGACGGTGCGATTCCTGTCGGTGGAGCCTCTGCTCGGGCCAGTCGACGTCGCGCAGGCGCTCACCTACAACCGCGATCCCGAGACGAGCGGCGCGCCGCTCCTCGCCCGAATGCCAGGCATCGATTGGGTGATCGTCGGCGGTGAGTCCGGCCCCGGCGCACGGCCGTGCGAAGTCGAATGGGTGCGCTCGATCGTCGCGCAATGCCGAGCTGCTTCGGTTCCGGTGTTCGTCAAGCAGCTCGGCGCGAACGTGCGCGACCGCAATGATCGTGGCTGGGAAGGCGAGGAGCCGGATCACTGGCCTGAGGAGATCGTCGCGGACGATCGAGTCGAGCACGATCCGAATGGCTTCCGCGAGGAGTACCAGGGTGCTCCCGTTCGTGTTCACCTTCGCGACCGCAAGGGCGGCGAATGGCTGGAATGGCCCGAGGAACTCAGGGTCCGCCAGTTCCCCGAGGTGCGCGGGTGAACGAACTCCGTCCGAATCTTCCGCCTCTCCCTCCGCCAAGGCGATCGAAGTGGCGCCCGCCGGTCATCGAGAAGGCCTGCACCGATTGCGGGAAGGTCTTCGCCGCGCGCTTCGCAAAATTCTGCCGGGACTGCACGTACAAGCCGGGCAATCGGCGCGGCGTGAAGACGAAGAAGTACGTCTGGACCGCGGAGCGCGACGCCTTCCTGCGGAAGAACTACGACAGCTCGGTGCGCGGCCGCGCGGCGCAGATCGCCAGAACGCTCGGATGGCCGAAGTGGGTGATCCTCAAACGCGCCGGCCAGCTCGGTATCCGCGAGCCCTGGCCGAAGGACCGCCGCGGCTGGGACGAGAGCGAGCTGCAGTTCCTTCTCGACCATCTCGGCCAGCGAACGCCGCTCTGGATCGCAAAGCGGCTGAAGCGCTCCGAAACGTCTGTCGTGATGAAGGCCAAGCGCCTCCGCCTGAGCCGACGGTTCGATGACGGGACGTACACGGGGAATCAGGTCTGCGAAGGATTCGGCGTCGACCATCACGTCGTCGATCGGTGGATCCGGCTGGGCTGGCTGGATGCCGTTAGGCGGGGATCGGATCGGCCGAACGACGCGTGGAGGATCAAGCCGGAGGCCGTTCGGCGGTTCGTGCGAAAGCACCCGACCGAATTCGACATTCGGAAGGTCGACCAGGTTTGGTTCCTCGACGTCGTCCTCGGTGTGCAGGGAGAGACCGGGCGGGAGGCGAGCGAGTGAGGTTCCTCTCCGTCATCGGCTGGCACGATTACCAGCACTACAAGAACCGGCGCGCGCCGTGGATCAAGGCGTACACCGACATTCTCGACGCACTCGAACACCCGAAATTCACGAAGCTCTCGGATGGCGCGAAGCTGACGCTTCACCATCTCCGGCTGCTCGCCGGTGTGACCGGCAACAGGATCCCGGAGACGTGGGTGACGTCCGGCCATCTGAACATGCACACCAAGCCCCGTGTGACGGAGCTGGTTGATGCAGGTTTTGTGGAGTGGGTCGAACTCGCTAGCGAACAACCTGACGGCTCGCTAGCGAGCACAGATCAAAACGAGGGTAAAACTCAGCGCGGCCCTCGCGCGCGCGGTCGCGCGCGCTCTCAGAACTCTCTCTCTTCTCAAACTGGAGTATTACCGGAGAACGAGGGAGAAAAACCTACGCGCGCGCACGCCCGCGATCTGGTGGAGAAGTTCGCCGTCACCCAGCGGCATCGCGAGTGGGCGGCCGAGAAAGTGCCGGGCGTCGACGTCGACGTAGCGACGGACTCCTGGCGTGATCACCTCCGAACGAACGGCTATCGAACGCGTGCCGGACCAGTGAGCGACGTCGACGCCTCCTGGCGCAACTGGATGCGAAACGAAGTGAAGTTTTCGCGGGGACGATATGGACATGGAAACGGCAACGGCAGCGCAAGAGCAGGATCTACAGGAAGCGAACGACCGGCTGTTGCAGATGCGAGCGAGCCTCGACTCCCGATCGTCGTCAACACCCGACGAATCGCCGACTGAGCGGACCGCCCCGTGCGGGACGTGCAGGAAGCGCGGGGCGGTCGAGCCGACGATGATCACCCAGCGGCGTCTGCCGGAGTTCGGCGGCCTGTGGTGGCCACCTCAATGCGAGGCGTGCAACGAGGCGCTGGCCGAGGAGGAACGCGAGCGCGAGGCGAGGAGGGCGCGCATGCGGGAGATGGAGCGAGCCAACCTCGCCCACCAGAGGCTGATGGCCTCCGGTCTGCCGGCGCCGTACCTGAACGGCCGGCGCGGCCCGCTGGACCTCGATGCCGGGCCCGACACGGACGGCTACCGGGCGGCGCGCATGGCGTTCGCCAGGCTGATCACCGGCCAGCTCCGGGACGAGCGCTCGCTCCCGATCCCGTGGATCTACCTGCACGGCCCGAACGGCACGCACAAGTCGACGCTGCTCTGCTGCACGGTTCTGGAGCTGATCCATCTCGGGAAGCGGGCGAAGTATCTGCTCTGGCCGGAGGCGCTCGACGAGCTGCGGGCGCTCCACCGCGACGACGCGGCGGAGACGGTGTCGGAGTACGTGAAGCGGCTGGTCGAGGTGCCGCACCTGGCGGTCGACGAGATCGGCCTGGGGACGCCGACGCCGTTCGCGGCGGAGAAGCTCTTCATCGTCCTCGAGCGGCGGTACCAGGAGGACTCCGCGGCGGACGCTGGGGATCGGTCGACGATGTTCACGAGCAATCGATCGCTCGCGGAGCTGGTGCAGACGTTCGCGCACCTGGACGACGGGCTGGCGGCGCGGCGGCTGGCGCGCAGGATCGGGGACATGGCGTCCGAGATCCACGTCGCGGGGTGAATCCTGATGAGACCCGTCCGCCTGACACGCGCGCCGAAGTACGGCAACCAGAAGACGCGCTCGGGGTTCGACTCGAAGCGGGAGGAGAGGCGGTACGGCGAGCTGCTGCTCGAAGAAAAGGCGGGCTTGATCACGAAGCTGCGGCGGCAGGTGGAGTTTCCGCTCGTCGTCAATCGCGTGCTGATCGCGAGGTACGTCGCGGACTTCGTCTATGAGCGCGATGGCCGCGAGGTCGTCGAGGACGCGAAGGGCGTGCGCACCCGCGACTTCGTTATGAAGAAGAAGCTCATGCGCGCGATCTACGAGATCGACGTGGTGGAGGTGTGATGAAGCTGCACATCGCCGGCGAACTGACGCTGCCGCCCGACGCGGTGACCCAGACCTTCGGGGTTCTGGCCGTCCGCGGTGCCGGCAAGAGCAATCTCGCCGCGGTCATGGCCGAGGAGATGTACGCCGCGCACCTCCCGTTCGTTGCGATCGACCCGGTGGGCTCCTGGTGGGGATTGCGTTCGTCCGGCGACGGATCAGACAAAGGCCTGTCGATTCCGATCTTCGGCGGTCGGCATGGCGACGTGCCGCTCGAAAGGACGGCAGGACACCTGATTGCGGATCTGGTGATCGCCGATCGGTTGTCGTGCGTGATCGACGTGTCCGAGTTCAGCGAAGGCGAGAAGACTCACTTCCTCACCGACTTCGCTGAACAGCTCTACCGGCGCAACCAGGAACCGCTGCATCTCTTCCTCGAGGAGGCCGACGACTACGCTCCACAGCGGCCCATGCGCGAGCAGGCGCGACTGCTGCGCGCCTGGGAGAACATCGTCCGGCGCGGCCGGGCTCGAGGCCTCGGTATCACGATGATCACGCAGCGATCAGCTGCGCTGAACAAGAACGTCCTCACACAGATCGAGACGCTCTTCGTCCTCCGGACGACGTCGCCGCAGGACCGGCGAGCGATCGCCGCCTGGGTCGAATACCACGGTCAGGCCGAGGAGCTGCTCGAGTCGCTGCCGTCGCTCGAGAGCGGCGAGGCCTGGGTTTGGTCTCCGTCGTGGCTGAACGTGATGAAGCGGATTCGCGTGCGGAGGCGAGCGACATTCGACAGCGGAGCGACGCCGAAGCAGATGAAAGGCGCGCGGCGGCCGGCGACTCTGGTCGACGTCGACCTCGGGGCCGTGCGCGAGAAGATGGCGGCGACCATCGAGCGCGCCAAGGAGAGCGACCCGCGCGAGTTGAAGAAGCGGATCGCGGAGCTTGAACGTGAACTGAAGAAGAAGCCAGCGGCCGCGCCGGTACCCGCTGACGCAAGCCGCGTTCGCGCTGAAGTGAAGCGCGAGATCCGCGCGGAATGGGAACCGCTGCTGAAGGAGCGCGACACCGCCATTCGCGATCTGCAGGCGAAGCAGGTCCGGATCGGTCGACTCCTCGAAAAGGCGCAGTCGCTTCATGAGGAGATCGCGCGAGAGTTGGGCAAGGAATTGCCGAAGCTCTCCGCCGTGCCGGCAACCGAGTCCGTCCCAGCGGTGCCGCGTCGCGAGATGCCGACGGCCAGCACTCGGAAGGCGACGACTCCTCGGCCGCCACGACCGAGCGGCGAGGCGTCTGATCTAACTGGACCGGAGCAGCGGATTCTCGACGCGATCGCGTGGATGGAATCGATCGGTGTCGCTGAGCCGGAACAGACCGCGGTCGCGTTTCTCGCCGGATACACGATCGGAGGGGGAGCGTTCAACAATCCGAGAGGTGCACTCCGGACGAAGGGGCTGATCGACTACCGCGGCCAGCGGATCGTCCTAACCGACGCCGGCCGAGCGCTCGCGAATTGGCCCGACCAGACGCTCACGACCGACGAGTTGCAGCGGCGCGTCCTCGAGCGTCTTCCTGGTCCTGAGCAGAAGATCCTGCGCGTGCTGTTCGAGGTCTATCCCGACTCGATCGAGAACGACGAGCTGGCGCGCCGCGCCGGATACGAGCCAGGCGGCGGGGCTTTCAACAACCCGCGCGGCCGGCTGCGTTCACTCGGGCTGATCGAGTATCCGGAGCGCGGTCGCGTGGTCGCCCGCTCGATTCTTTTTCTGGAGGACCGATGACTGGTGATGAGCGCATCCACGCGCTGGAGGAGGAGAACGCTCACCTGCGCAAGCAGCGCGACCAGCTCCAAGAGGCGAACACCCGCGAGGTCCTCGCCCGGCGGAGCGCGCAGCAATCATGCGCGGAACTCACGAAGACCATCGAAGCTCTCCTGCAGGAGCACACCTGCCCTGCCGACGTCGGGGGAGTGTGCGGGATTCATGGAGGGACGAAGGCGTGACGCGAGAGCTGACGCTGGCTGAAATCGCGCAGCGGATCGACGATCTGCGGGAGACCGTCGCACACCTGATCACGACTCTGGAGGAACGGCCTTCACGAGCCTTCGCGAACGTTGACCAGCCGATTGCGGTGAGCGCCGCGCGGGTGGCAAAGATCCTCGGCGTGAACCGCGGCGAGGTCTACCACATGCACCGCACTGGCATCCTCAACGGCTTCCGGCCGCATCCGCGAGCGCACATGAAGTTCCTCGTCGCTGAGGTCCGCCAGGTCGCCGAGCAGATGAGCCGCGAGAGGCGCGATGCCGACGGCATTGCTGCCAACGTGGAGAATCTGGCAGTAACGAGCGAGCGGCGGCGGGCGTCAGGACAAGGGCGCAAGTGATTGATTCTAAAGTGGTGGAGCCGATCGGGATCGAACCGACGACCTCCTGAATGCCATTCAGGCGCTCTCCCAGCTGAGCTACGGCCCCACGTGGCAGCTCCCGGGAATCCGACCATGAGAGCTGCTTTCCGGCTAACGCGGCGTGTGCGTCAAAATTCCTCCGCAACGCCGGCGCGCATTCTACCCGAATCGTCGTAGAGTGGCGGCATGCGCTCGCCCCGCGTCGGGAAACCGCGCCGCCCCACGTCGGGAGGCTCGCTCTCGCGAGGACTGCCGAAGCTGCGGCTTCCCCCGTCGAGCCTCTCCTCCGCGGCGCGCTTCGGCAGGCCCCGGATCGGGCGGCCGCCGCGTTCGCTCTTCGTCACGCTGCGCCGCCCGCCGCGCTGACGGGAAGTCGCTCGCCATCGAGTGTGTTAGCCTCGCCCTGGATGGACGAACAGCAGGTTTTGCATCCGGCGGTCCGCGGACTGAAGGTGATCTGCCGGTGCAACAACGTGAAGTACCGCACGATCGAGCGGGCAATCTGCGACGGCGCGCGCACGCTCGCCGGCATCGCCGCGCGGACGAGTGCGACCACGGGACACTGCGGCGGAAGCTGCACCCCCGAGGTGCAGCAGATGCTCGCCGATCTGGCCCCTCACGCCGCTCCGCCTCCGGCCGCGGCGCCCTCGTCTGCGAAACCCGACGTCTGGTGGGTGAGGAAGAAATAGATGGCACGCGCGAAGGTCGAGGTCTACCTCAAGCCGAGTTGAACGAGCTGCCGCAAAGCGGTCGCCTACCTGGAAGGTAAGGGAATCAGCATCGAGAAACACGATCTGGCGAAGGAGCGGCCGCCCCGCGAGCTGCTCGAGAAGCTCATCGACGCCTCCCGTCTCGAGGATTTCATCAACACGCGCAGCCCTCTCTACAGAGAGCGCGGGCTCGATGCGAAGAAGATGACGAAGAAGCAGGCCATCGATCTGATGCTGCAGGAGCCGAATCTGATCCGGAGGCCGCTCGTTCTCGCCGGAGGGAAGGGTGTCTTCGGCTTCGACTCCGAAGCGTACGACGCTCTCGTGAAACGATGATTCCTCCCTGGGGGATGGCGCTCGCGGCGCTCACCGTGATGCTCTGGCTGCTCTGGAGCGACTCGATCCGCCGCACGCGCACCCCGGCGGTCCTCTATGCGGTGCGCGCCGCGCTGTTTCTCGTCGTCAGCGGAGTGCTGATCCTCAATCTCGTCCGCTATCCGCAATCCTTCGACCGCGGCGCGACGGCGATTGCCATCGCGGCGGCCGTCGTCGGCATCTTCGGCGCCGGCTACTTTTTCCGCCGCCTGACCACCCGGCGGACGTGACGGAACGGTAAAAGACTTCTCCGGAGATATGGCACGCCCGACGCCTTGTACCATACTATGGTAGGGTATATGACGATGACCGGACACGAGCGCAGGCATGCACAGTGCGATCACACCGGCGGAAGCCTCGGCGACCGCGACAGGCACGCCCTCATCACCCGTCTCGGGCGCATCGAAGGGCAGGTCCGCGGCATTGCCCGCATGATCGAGGAGGACCGCTACTGCGTCGACATCCTCAATCAGATTTCGGCCGTTCGCGAGTCGCTCCGCTCGGCCGCCTCCGTCCTCCTCGACAGTCACATCCGTTCGTGCGTCGCCGATGCCGTGGCCTCGGGCGACTCGCGCAGGGCTGAGGTCATCTACGGTGAACTGGCCGAAATCTTCAATCGATACTCGCGATAGGAGTTCTCCATGCAACACACCCCGGCCACACACACCCATGCCATCGACCCGGTCTGCGGGATGACGGTCGATCCGGCGCGCGCCGCCGGATCGAGCACGTACGGCGGCGCGACGTATTTCTTCTGCAACCCGCACTGCAAGGCGAAGTTCGACGCGAACCCGGAGCAGTACGCGGGCGCGCGCGACACCGGGTCCTTTGCCGCCTCCGTGGCTCGGGAAGACGTGGGGGCGGGTGGGGGCGGGAGCTGGATCTGCCCGATGGATCCGGAGGTGCAGCTATCGGGGCCGGGGCCGTGTCCGAAGTGCGGGATGGCGCTCGAGCGGGCGGAG
>DATLYG010000206.1:0-6975 GCA_035574985.1 Thermoanaerobaculia bacterium
CCGCTGGCGGGAGAGGGCCAGGTCCACGAGGGGAAGACGATCGTCACTGCCCGGCTGATCGCGGACACGATCCGCGTTCAGCCCGGGAAGCCGTTCACTGCGGGCGTGCATCTCGACGTCGCCCCCGGATGGCACGTCTACTGGGAAAACCCGGGAGACACCGCTCTTCCGATTCAGGTCCAGTGGGACCTTCCGCCGGAGACCCGCGTCTCCTCTCTTCGCTGGCCGCGGCCCGAGACGTATCAGGAAAGCGGCGGAAGCGTCACGGTTTTCGGCTACGAGCGCGAGACGGTTCTCCTCGCGGCGGTCACTCCGCCGCGGTCGATGAACGACTCCGCTCTCGACCTGAAGGCGAAGGCCTCGTGGCTCGTCTGCGAGAAGATCTGCATCCCCGGGGAAGCGTCGCTCGCGCTGTCGCTGCCGGTGGGACCCTCGGCGGCCTCCGGCGACGCGAACGTCATCCGCCGCTTCGAGGCGATGGTCCCCACTTCGGGCGACGCCGCCGGCGTCCGCATCGTCAGCGCACATGCGAAACGGTCGAACGACCAGTGGCGCTTCACGATCGTTCTCGACGCCGGCGCGAGAGCGATCGCTCGCTTCCATCCGCGCGCGATTCCCGGTTTCGCCATCGAACACGGCGGCATCGCGGTCGAAGGATCCAGAGTCCGGTTCACGGCGCTGGCTGACGAGCCGGGTGCCCGTCCCGTTCGCGTGAGCGGCGTCGTCGTGACCAATCGCGGCAGTTTCGACGTTACGGCGAAGGTGGCGGAGGGAGAGCCGAAATCGTCTCCGGCTGCGACGAGCGCCGAGCGATCGCCACCGGCCGCTCCCGCACAGACCGCCACTGCGCCCGCACACTCTTCTCCGGCCTCCGCCCTCCCGCCACCCGTTCAGAAGCAGAGCGACGATTGGCTCGACCGGATCCTCCCGGGCTCTGAATCGTCGCAGCCACTCTCACTCCCCTGGCTCCTGCTGCTTTCGGCAATCGGCGGCCTGTTGCTGAACATCATGCCGTGCGTTCTGCCGGTGATCTCGCTGAAGGTCCTCTCGTTCGTCCACCAGGCCGGTCATGGATCGCAGCAGACGCGCCTTTTCGGCCTCGCCTTCGCGGCCGGCGTTCTCGGTTCCTTCTGGATTCTCGCGGCGGTAGTGGCCATCGTCCGCGCGACCGCCGAGCAGATCGGATGGGGATTTCAGTTTCAGTCGCCGTATTTCGTCGTCGCCATGAGCGTCGTCGTCGTCTTCTTCGCGATGAATCTCTTCGGCGTCTTCGAGATCTCCGGCCCGACGCTCACCCGACCGGCGGCAAGCAGCGGACGAGCGAGTGGCGCGTTCCTGCACGGCATGCTCGCGACGGTCCTGGCGACGCCGTGCAGCGCGCCCTTCCTCGGAACGGCGATCGGCTTCGCATTCACGCAGCCGTTGCCGTTCCTCTTCCTCGCATTCACCGCCGTCGCCGCCGGCCTCGCGCTTCCCTACGTCGTCCTGTCGTGGAATCCCGGATGGCTCCGATGGGTCCCGCGGCCGGGGATGTGGATGGTTCGGTTCAAGCAGGCGATGGGCTTCGTCCTCCTTGGAACCGCGGTGTGGCTCCTGTCGATCCTCGGATCGCAGCTCGGACCCGAAGGCGTCGTCTGGTCACTCGTCTTTCTCACGATCGTCGCATTCGCGGTCTGGGTCTTCGCGGAAAGCAGGGCCGCGACCCGGATAGCGACGCGCGTGCTCTGGCGAACGGGTGCCATCGCGCTCGTCGCGGGGGGCTACTTCTGGACACTCGAATCGGAGTTGCGCTGGCGCGAACCTGCCGTCGCCATCGCGGAAGCGGAAGCCGGCGGTGGAATCGACTGGCAGCCGTTCTCGCTTGCCGGCCTGCGCTCGCGCGTCGAGAGGGGTGAGACGGTCTTCATCGACTTCACCGCCGACTGGTGCTGGAGCTGCAAAGTCAACGAGCGGACGGTACTGTCGACGTCGCGTGTCGAGAGCGCGATCCGCGAACTGAACGTGACGGCCGTGAAAGCCGACTGGACGAATCGTAATCCGGAGATCACGCGTCTGCTGTCGAAGTTCGGTCGTGTCGGAGTGCCCTTCTACGTCGTCTTTCCGGCAGGGCGGCTGACGGAGCCGATCGCGCTGTCCGAGATCATTACCCCGGCGTCGGTGGTCGACGCGCTCGAACGCGCCGGGCCGAGCAGGGAGGAGGCCAATCGTTGAATACGAGAACGTTGTGTTCCATCGCAGCAGCACTTCTCTGCACGTCATCGCTCGTGGCGGGGGAGTCGGACTGGGGCAGCAGAGTGAGCGCAGCGAAGGCGATCGCCGACGCCGGCGAACGGACCGACGCGATGTTGCAGCTCGTGCGAGAAGCGCTTGCACCGCACGAGGTCCGGCTCTCCGGCACGAAACATCCCGATCACGTCCATCCCGAGGACAACGAGGCGGCACCGGTGATCAACTTCGATCCGCGGCTGCAGGAGAAGCGATCGGCTCCGTCGCGATCGGGAGGAGCGACGCGTTCGCTGCGGAACAACTTCGGCTACTACTTCAGCCGCGACGGCCGTGGCTACGTGGTCCTCGGGCCTGCCGCTCTCGATTCCCGCAGCCCCATCTTCACCGTTCTGGCCGCCGAGCATGAACTGTTTCACGCGCTGCATCACGTCGGAGATCCGCGGCCGCTCGAGGACCGCGAGCTGGAGGCGTGGTCGGAGATGTTCGTCCGCTACTTTCATCAGGTGCATCCCTTCCGGCAGCGCTGGGCACCGATGCTCGCCTACTACGAGGAGGCTGCGAAGGAGGAGCGGAAGAAAGCGATCGAGCGCCTCGCCGCCTATTACCGCGATCCTCCCTCTTCGTCGGAGGAAGCGGACAGCGGGCTGCGCGAGGCGTTCCGCAACTGGTTCGAGCAGCGGAAGACGTCGGACGGCTCCTCGATGCTCGTGCGCGATCTCGAGGCAGCGCTGCCGGCCATGTGAAGGTTTCTGGTTCTCGCGCGGGACCAACACCTTCGCCGACCTCTCTACCGACCTTCGATCCAAACAGTCGTGCGAGCTGCGGACGAGGAGAGCGGCGGAGCGGGCGACGGTCTCACGGCAGCGGCACGGAATGACGCGAACCGCGTGCTGATCGTTCGGCTCCCGTTTACGGGCCGCTCGCGGATGGTCCACGGTACCAGGATCGGACCTTTCCCGATCTCGTGGACGGTTCCGCGATGAAGGGATCGAGGAGACCCATCGACAGCGCAGCGAACCACCTTCCCGGCCTCGACGCGCACCTTCACCTGTCACGTGCTCCCGTGAGCACCGCGCTTGCGGGGAGAGTCCCGCTCTGGTCGAGTGCCTTCTTTCTGAGAGAGAGGAGGCAGTCCATGGGTCGCCACCCGGTCCCGCTCGTCGCGGTCATCGTATTGGCCATCGGTCCGATTGCGTTTGCAGCCGCGGTTCCCCCGGCCGGCACGGAGCTTCGCGGTGAGGTTCTCGAACTGGACCGCGTCGGACAGGCCGCAGCCGAGCGGATGTTCTCTCAGGCGGAAGCGGCCATCTACTTCCCCGAGCTGGGACGGGCGCGGTTGCTCACGCGGCAGGGCGACACGGAACGGCCTGACGCCTGGCTTGCCAACGGCGAAATCGAGGTCGTCTCCCGCGCCGAGGTCGTCTTCCCCGCAGGCTCGGCGCGGACCGAATTCGTCACCACGCTGGAACGCGACTACCCGAATTTCCGATGGAACGCGCACGGTCCGTACATCCTGAAGGTTCCGGCAGCGACGGCGCTGCCGCCCGTCGCTGCGAGCGGGAAAGAGCCGGACGTTCGGCCGGACGCCGCGGTCTTCACCGACTCGTTCGAACCCGGCCTCTCGAACTGGACTCTCGACAACAACACGCTCGACCTCTACGGATGGGGCGCGACGACGTGCGCCGCCCGCACCGGCAGCCGTTCCGCGGACGCGATTCGGGGGGGCGTGAATACGCTCGGCTGCACCGACCCCTACGCCCCGGACGTGATCACCACGATGACTCACAAGAGCTGTGAAGGAGTGGCCGGCGCCTCGCAGGCCTGGGTCGACACCTGGATTCACGTGGCCTCCGAGTCCGGCGAAGACACGCTCGGCTTCTACTACGCCGACGGCAGCGGGAACGGCTATGGCTACGCCTTCTCCGGAAGCTGGTCCGCATGGTTTCATGTCGTGCTCAACCTCAAGCAGTGGTACCGCGTCGGCGATGTGACGGCGACCTCCTGTCCGAAGCTCGCCATTCAATTCAGGTCCGACGAGTCCGTCCAGCCGGGATTGGGCGCCCGCATCGACGACCTGACCGTGAGCACGGCCGCGCCTTCGTTCCTCGCTTGCGCAATCACGGCCGCCCCGGCGACCGGTACGGCGCCGCTGACCGTGAATTTCACTTCCACGGTGAGCAACGGATCTTCCAGCACCGCCTATCTCTGGTCATTCGGCGATTCGGCAAACACCACGGCGACGACGTCGACCGCGTCGTTCACCTACACGGCGCCCGGCGAGTATCGAGCCCGCCTCCGCGTCGGAGAGCAGGGTGTGTATGCCTACGCGCACAGGACCATCAGCGTGACCGCCCCGGCGAACTGCACGGTGACGTGCACAGCGACGGTTCCGACTGCCGGCAGCCCCGGCAGTGCGGTCTCCTTCGCGTCCACCGCCACCGCATCCGGCTGCACTTCGGCGCCGGCCTGGTCATGGAACTTCGGCGACGGGCAGACGTCCACCGAGCAGAACCCTTCCCACACCTACGTGCAACCGGGTACATACACGTGGTCGCTCACCGTCACCTCAGGCAGCGCAGCCTGCACCCGAAGCGGTTCGATCACCATCTCTTCGACCGCGGCCGGCCGGAAGGGGAGAGCAGTTCGCCATCCGGCCGATCCGGCGCTCGACAGCAGGACCATCGGTCCGGCGGGGGGGACTCTGAGTGGAGGGGGGTTCACCCTGACCGTGCCGGCGGGTGCCTTCGCCGCGAGTGCCAGCCTGACGCTTTCCAGGGTCGCCTCGCCCCGGCCGGACTCCGGAGAAGTCAGCGATCGGTTTCGAGTGAGCGGTCTGCCCGAATCGCTGGCAAAGGATCTGACCGTCGAGCTGTTACTCCCCTCTTCGGCGCCTCCTCTCGCGCCGGGCGAGAAGTACTACATCTCGATCGACGCGCCTGCCTACATCGGCCATGGCCGGACGATGGCACCCTTTCGCCTCCTCGCCACGGTGAATGGATCAAAGCTCAGCGCTTCAATCCCGAAGAGCTGGGGCACTCTGTCGAGGGCGGCCACGAACTCGCGCGTCGTTTCAGACGGATACGGCTCCCTGACCACCGAGGTCCTGGCGAGTGCGCTGACCACCGTCGAGACCGAACACTTCACGGCCACTGTGGAATCGAAGAGATCGACCCGCGCGCGCGAGATTCTCGATCTCCTCGAGTCGCACTTCGCAAAGCTCGAGGATTCCGGCTTCTCGTTTGGCTGCCGCATCGCCTCCGGCGCGTTTCGCAGGATCGAGGTTTGTCCGGTCGCGTTCGGGACGCAGGCCGGCGCACACCTCGGGGAGCACGTCTCGCGGGAAAGCCCGTGCGGTTCCGGCTGGCTCTTGAATGACTACCTGCAGATCACCACGAGCTATCCTCCCACCGACCCTCTCGTGAACTGGGCTGCAGGACACGAACTGTTCCATCTGCTCCAGGACATGTACAGCCCGGGCGGAGCCCAGGCGAATTTGTGGCTCAAGGAAGCTTCCTCGATCTGGTACGAACTGGCCATCGGCAACCCTTGTCCCTCCGTTCAGAACGCCTATGTGGAGTTCCCGTGGAACGGGCTCTTCAACTCGAAGAAGAGCGCCGTCGAAGGTGGTGAGAAGCCGACCGATCTCGAAGCGCATCACGGTTACGGGGCGTCTTACTTTTTGTGGTACCACTCCAGGTCCCTCACCGACCCGTTCGTGTTTCTCATCTGGCAATCGATCCGGCAGGGAAGCGGTGAAGTCGCAGCAATGCAGAGCGCGATGGGTTCCAGCAACCTGCCGGACTACTGGGCCGCGTTTGCCAGAGATTACTTCGAAGGAAACATCCAGGGAGCCTGCGGTGCGGCCTGGAGCCTCTTTCCGAAGGCGTCCATCACGAGCGAGGCGTCGCTGCCCAGGAGCACCCGCATCGCGGTCAGTCCGCTATCGGCCAGGTCGTGGAACCTCGATTTCCAGGCATTCAGCGCATCCGCCCGGCTGCCCGCCGTTCTGACGGCCACGGGGCTCGCCGACAATCAGAGCGTCTACCTCCATGACGCGAGGGCGAAGGCCGACATCGCCGAGCTGACCAGGCAGAACCCGAAATACTCGATCGCTGACCTCAACAACTTCAAAGGCGACGTTCTCGTCGTCGTCGTGACCGATCGGAATCTTCCCGCGGGCGACCCCAACGCCCAGAACCCGACCAACGAAGTGACTCTGACACTCGAGCCCTGGGCGGGCGACGCCACGCTGCGGTATACCCTCGCGGTTCCCGTTCCGGGCTGTCCCTTCCCGGACCCCGCGGCCACTGCCAGTTCCTACTCGCCTCAGCCTTCGATGACCGCGACCTGGACCAGCAGCAACAAGTTCAAGTCCTCCTGGAGCATCAGCCAGAGCGGGACGACACAGGAGATCACCGTCGAAGGAACGGTCTCCGCGGACCGGCGCACGCTCGAGTCCTTCGAAATCCTGGATCACTCTCTCCAGACGACCAGCGGGGGGATCAGGAACGAGCGATGGCTGACGGCGGTCCTCTCGGGTGTGCCGGCGAGGTCCGACTGGAAGCAAACGCATTTTGTGTTCGGTCCGAACTGCAACGCCGGGGAATGCTGTGCTGGTTCGGCGTGAACGTGACGGCGCGGGTTGAACGATAAGCAACCGTTTCGATGGTTGCACGGTGGGTTTATCGCATTGGTGCTGATGCCGAAGGGCTCTGGAATCGGGCGGGACACCAGGATGCCGATGCCCGA
>DATLYG010000207.1:0-5602 GCA_035574985.1 Thermoanaerobaculia bacterium
GACGCGCCGTCACTCGGTCGGCGGAGAGGGAGGGCCGCCCGGACCGCCACGCCGGCGACGCCTCCTGACGCGCCGGCGACGGCGCTGCCGATCACCCTCCTCGCCGCCGCTCTTCTGTGGCTGCGGCTGCGCGGGGGGAGCCTGCGGCTGCAGAAGAGGCTTCGCCGGTTGCACCGCGGAACGTTCCGCCGCGGGACGATCGCCGCGTCCCCGTCGCCTGCGGCGGCGCCGTCCGGGAGCACGCTCTTCCCGCTGGGGCTGGGGTGCGCGCTGCTGCTGGGACTGCGGTTGTCCCGGTGGTCCCGCCTGCCGCTGGCGCTGCCGTTCCTCGTGCCGCTCTTCGCCCCGCCGCCTGCTCTGCTGCGGCCGTCCGTCGCGTTCCTTCCGGCGTTCTCCCGCCGCGGAGCGCTCGTTTCGGGCTGCGCCGACGCGCTGTTCCCACTCCCGCACCTTCTGGTGCATGAAGCGGCGGGCCTGCGCTTCGCGCCGGGTTTCCGCCTGATCGAATCCGCAGTAGGGACAGCGTTTCCATCCCTCCGGATACGTCTTCCTGCAGGACGAACAGAGAATGCTCTTCGGGAGCGGCATGAAAAATCGGCGCATTGTACACTTCCGCCGTGGCCCTTGAAGACGAGCGGAAGCGTACGCTCCGTACGCTCATCGACCTCGCGTCCGGCTTCAACCCGAGCGACTGCTGGGACGACCGGAGGGCGATGGACCTGCTCAGAAGCCAGTCGACACCCGACGAACTGCGCGAGCTCGGACTCGACGAGGCGATGATCGCCCACATTTTCGAAGAGACGCATGGGAGGTAGCTACTCGGTCCGTGTCGAGGCGCGATTCGAGGCCGCGCATTACCTCCGGGAGTACCGCGGCATCTCGGAGCCGCTTCACGGGCATTCCTACAAGGTCGAGGCGGACCTGGAGGCGCGCGGCGGCGGCGTCGATTCCGACGCCATCTCCGTCGACTTCGTGAGCGCCAAAAGGAAGCTCGAGGCGCTGGCGAAGCGGCTCGATTACGGCTGCATCAATGACGTCCCGCCGTTCGACAGCATCAACCCTTCGGCGGAGAACATCGCCGCCTGGTTTTACCGCGAACTCTCCGCCGCCGTCGCCGCCGAGAATGCGCTCGTCCGCGCCGTCACCGTCTGGGAAGGTCCGGTGAACTCGGTGACGTTTCGGGACGATGGCGGCGTGCCGCGATGAACAAACTCCCGAATCACACCGCGCTGAAGGAATGGTCGACGGTGATCGAAGCGCTCGGGCGCGGCGATCAGGTCATCCTCATCCGCAAGGGGGGGATCGCCGATCCGACGTTCGGCGTCGAGGCCGGCCGGTTTTATCTCTACCCGACCTACTTTCACCAGCCGGAGGGCCGCGAACCGGACCGCGTGACGATCACACACTGGTGCGAGGTCGTCCGGACCTGGAGCGTGCGCGACATGGAGGCGCTCGAGAGAATCGGGCCTCTCGTGGTGATTCCGCGGGAAGCGCTCGAGACGCGCTACCGTTTCCGGCCCGATCAGGCGCTGCACGTCCTCGGTGTGCGGGCCTGGGCCCTCCATTCGCCGGTCACGATCGGCGTGCGGCCCGAGTACGGGGGATGCCGGAGCTGGATCAGTATCGAGGAGGAAATCGACATCGACGGTTCCGCTCCGGCGCTCGACGACGAGGCCTTCCGGACGCGTCTGGCGACCGTCGAGGCGATGCTGCAGTGAAGGAACGGGCCCGTCTATCATGGCGGCGTGGAGCTGGTTGCCGTCATCGTGATGATCGCAGCCGGCGGCGCGACCGCCGCGTTCGTGCTCATCGCGATGGCGATCGCCAGACGTGAGGGAAGAGCCCAGCCGCTGGATCCGGCCGTGGAACGCGATCGCATTGCTGCATCGCTGCTGTTCCAGATTGGACTCGCGGGAGGCCTCAGACCCGACGAGGCGCTGCGTCTGGTGCGCCGCATCGGCGGGCTGGCCTCGCCGGTGACCGCGGGAATCGATGTCGCGAACTGGGGCGAACGCTTCGCGCAGCTCGCCTCTCCCGCCCGCCGCGAGTGGCTGCTCGAAACGGCGGTGAAGATCGCCGCGCTCGCCCGCCGCGTTCCCGTCGCGCAATACGCGGCGCTGCTCGACCTCGGCTTCGCTCTCGGGTTTCATACCGACGCTCTGGCGAGGCTTCGCGAGCAGTATGGATTCGATTATGTCGATCACGCGAAGGAAGGGCGCCCGCGCAGTGCCGGCCGCGGCCGGCCGCGGCCGCTGGATGAGCGGGAGCGCGACGAGACCGCCGAGATGCTTCGCATTCTCGGGGTGGAGGGGCCGCCGTCGCGTCAGGCGATCATCAAGGCATACCGGAAGCTCGTTTCCCGGCATCACCCCGACCGCTTCTACAATCAGCCGGAGAAGCAGACGGACGCCGCCGCGCGCTTCATCGAGATCACCCGGGCCTACGAGATCCTGATGGAGATCTACCGCGACTGAGCCCCTTGAAATCGAGGGGTGAATCGTGTAGGATGCACTTGGAATACCTGCTGTTTACCAGTTGTTCACAGTCGTTTTGCCAGCACTTCCCTCCGTTCGACCGTAAAATCTCTCGAAGAACAGCCGCTTTCGAGGACGGACGTGTCCGGGGCCGGTGACGCCGGGGACGGTGGTGTTCCGGCGGCGAGCGGGCGGAGAGCGAGGCGGCGGGTCATCGGGTAAGTCGCAGCAAGGAGAGTGACTTCCGCCGGGAGGCACCCGTGAGAATGACCCGCAGGGTAACCATTTGATTTGCTCGCGCATCTAATGAGATGCGCGGCACGGAGTATGAAGTGACCGCAGGAGACGCGATGAAGACCGCTGAGGCTTACGAGCACGAACAGGGGTGGGATTTCGAGAAGGCAGCCATGCCTTACGTCGATTCCCTCTACAACACCGCTTACCGGATGACGCGGAATTCCGAGGACGCGGAAGACCTCGTTCAGGAGACGTACCTCAAGGCGTACAAGTACTACGACAAGTTCGAAGAGGGGACGAACTTCAAGGCGTGGCTCTTCAAGATCATGAAGAACACGTTCATCAACAATTACCGGAAGAAGAAGCTCACGCCGCACAAGATCGACTTCTCCGAGATCGAAGAGTCGTACGAGCGCGTCATCCAGAAGAACGCTCCCGATCTGATCCGCGACCCCGAGAGCGAGATCTTCCAGGACATGATGGACGAGGACGTCAAGCGCGCCCTCGACACCCTGCCGCACGACTACAAGATGGTGGTGCTCCTCGCCGACATCGAGGGCTTCTCCTACAAGGAGATCGCCGAGATCCTCGACTGCCCGGTGGGCACCGTGATGTCGCGCCTCTACCGCGGCCGCAAGATGCTCGAGCGGACCCTTCTCGAATACGCGCGCAAGTACGGATACATCCGTCACGGCGAGCCGGCGAAGATGCGTTCGCGCAAGGACGAGGAAAAGCAGCGCCGCAAGAAGGACGATCGCCCCGAAGAGTCCGAAGTCCAGGAGCCGGACGAGAGCGACGAGGAAGCGCTCTTCGCCGACGCCGGGGACGAAGAGTTCGAAGAGTTCGAGATCGAGGAAGAGGAAGAAGAGGAATTCAGGCTGTAGCCCGGTCGTTGTTGGCCCGTGGGTGTCGTCACTTCACGCTGGAAGGATGAACCGAATGGGCTGTGACGATGTGCGGCGCGCCATCTACTTCTTTCTCGATGGAAGTCTCGCCGACGATCGACGGAGCGAACTGACACAGCACATCACCCGCTGCGCCGACTGCGAGACCCGGCTGGAGTTTCACCGCCGTGTCCGCCAGTTCATCCGCCGGCGCCTCACTCCCGTCGAGGCGCCCTCGCATCTGAAGGTCCGGCTCTCCCGCTCCATCCGCGCCTTTGCGACCGATATCTGACCGGTGACGCAACCGCTCATTCTCGTCTCGTCGAACCCCAACAAGGGAATCGAAGTCGAACGGATCCTCGGTGTGCCCGTGCTGCGGGTGTCGCTGTCGCTTCCCGAAATCCAGGCGGCCACGGTCGAGGAGATCACCCGGCACAAGCTCGAGGTCGCACGCGCGAAGGGCTACGGGCGGCTCATTGTCGAGGACGTCTCGCTCGGTTTCGACGAACTCGGGAACTTTCCCGGGCCCTACGTGCGCTGGCTGCTCGAGGCGGCCGGAGGAAAAGGACTGGGCGCGATCGCCTACGCACTCCTCGACCGCTCCGCGCGCGCGCAGTGCTGCGTTGCCTACTGGGACGGGCGCGAGGCGACCGTGTTCATGGGAGAAACCGCGGGCGAGATTCTCGTCGAACCGCGCGGCGAGACCGGCTTCGGATGGGACCCGTGGTTCCTCCCGCGCGGCTCCACGAAGACGTTTGCCGAGATGCTTCCCGAGGAGAAGGACGCCGTCTCGCATCGGGGGAAGGCCTACCGGCTGCTTGCCGACCACCTCCGCCGGCGGAGCCCGTAGGACACGGTGCGCCGGAAAGTGGACGGGTTTCGAAGCTGAAACACCTGGCCGCCGGCTCGATCGTTTCGCCTAACTCGCTCGTATTCACACATGTAGGCGCCGTGAATCGAATCGCGGGCCGCTGGCAGGTCGCTTGAAGAGATCCCTGCTTGACGCCGCGCCGGCGGCGCCTGACGAAAGGATCAGCCATGTGGGTATACGACGGCGAAGAATGGCGGGAGGAAGGATCGACTCCGGCCGAGACGACGCACCAGCCGATGCCTCAGCGCCGGGACGAACTCGTTCCAGAATTGCAGATCGTCGAGCATGTGCCGGCGACGTCGACGCGCACGAATCGTATGCCGCCCCTCCCTCTGCCGTGATGGGAACTCCTCTGCACCGGGGATGGTGGCCGCGCCGCGAGGCGCGGCCTTTTGTTTCATCCCGTCACGTGTCGCCGGAGAAACGCGGCGACAATGGGGTAGATGGAGTCGGGCGCCACGCGGAAGATCCGGTCGGCGTGATAGTTCCCCGGGATCTCGAGGATATGCAGTTCCTTCGGTTCGTTGCCCCGTTCGTAGAGGGCGAGCGAGTGCTTGTGGTCGACCAGCCAGTCGTGCTTGACGTGGATCAGGCAGAGCGGAGCATGAACATTCGCGATCTCGTCGACGGCGCGATACTTCTGCGCGCGCGCCGGCCGCAACTGGAAGCGGGGACGTTTGAGCGCCTGCGACAGCGCGATGTGACGGTGGATCGTGAAAGGGTTGATCCGGGGGGAGATCATGGCGAAATCGGCCACCGAGGAGATTCCGATCAGCCCTGCCAGCGGCAGCTCGTCCCGCGCAGCGGCGGTGATCGCGACGGCCGCCCCGTAGGAGAAGGCGAGTAACGCGAGCCTCCCCGGCGCCCGCCGGAGCAGGTCATGCGCCACGGCGGCGATGTCGTGGTGTTCGTCGCGATTGAATCCGAAGACCCCGCCGCTCTCGCCATGTCCGCGAAGGTCGCAGATGGCGGGCGTCGTCCCCTCGGCAGCGAGAAACGCCGCGAGCTGAAGCAGCGACGGATGCCGCCGCGTGCGCCAGAATCCGGGGACCACCAGGACGGCGGCCTTCGACCCGCTGGGGTAGAGGTCGTAACGGATCGGCGTGCCGTCGAAGGACTCGACCGTGGTGCTGACC
>DATLYG010000208.1:0-15139 GCA_035574985.1 Thermoanaerobaculia bacterium
TGGGCCGGATTCGCGGGGTTCGTGCCGACCGTCTGTCCCACCGCAGTGGGGGGAATCAAAATCCAGTCCTTCTCTCCGGTCAGAGGGCAGACCCAGCCGTCGATCCCGCGGATGAGCCTGGGCGAACGGGCGTCGATGACCTGGTCCAGCGAGGTCGGAAGTGCATTGTTCTTCTGCTGGAAGTTCTTGATTGCCCAGGCATACTGTTTCATCACGAAGATGGTCTGCAGTTCACGCTCGCGCTGCATGATCGTCGACCACTGGCGGGGAACGGTGTAAGCGGCGAAGATCGCGACGATCGTGACGAGGACGATGACCGCGGCGAGGGTGAAGCCGGCCTGACCCCGATCGCGCCGGCGCCCGGGAGCGCTACAACTGGTTGTACGGAGTCCCATCGAGAGTCGTTCCCTCGGCGCGGCTCCTGACATCCATGATTCCCGGTCCGGACAGCGACGTGTCTTCCGTCTCCGGAACGTCGCCGGGAAGCGCGGTGTCGGTCGCCGGAACCTGTTCCCATTCCTCCGAATCGGTGATCGGGTCGCGCGGGATCTTCCGGAGGTACTTCGGCACCAGCTCGTTCAGATCGGCGGGATAGCGCTGATTGTCGGCGTAGAAGTCGTCGATCGCCTTCCGCATCTCGAAGAGATCGTGCTTGAGCGCCGCCTCCCGCGCCTTTCGCTGCGCGTATTTGACGTTCGCGATCGCGACGGAGGCGAGGATGCCGATGATCGTGACGACGACGATCAGTTCGATGAGCGTGAAGCCGCTCTGGCGCGGCCGGGATGTCTTCACCATTCGTTGTATCTCGTCTTTCCGTCGAGCGAGAGCGCCGTCGATCGCGACCGCACCTCGAAGACGTTGGGACCGTTGCCTCCGCTGCTGTCGGGATCGTCCATGTCGGAGAGGGTGATCCAGTCGGCCTTGCCGGTCATCGGATCGATCAGGTCGCGTTCGCGGAGAAGGCGGACCTTGTTGCCGTTCCCCAGCTCGATCGGTTTCGTCAGCTCCTCGAGATCCTTCGGGTAGGTCCCCTGTCCGACGTCAGGTGGCGCCTTGATGCCGGTCGGCGATCCCGGCGGCTGCAGGCGCATCTCGTGGTACCGGTCGATCGCCTCGGTGATCCTGCGGAGCTTGTAGCGAAGCTCGATCTCCTTCTGTCTGCGGATTCCGAGCCGTGCCACCGGAAGAGCGACGCCGGCGAGGATGCCGATGATCGCGGCGACGGTGATCAGTTCGGCGACGGTGAATCCGTTCTGCCCCTTCTTCAGCATCGTCACTCGACTCTTGCGCGGCCTCCGGCGACGGCCGAAACGACGGGCCGGCCTTCGGCCGTGCGGAGGTTCGGGCTGGCCATCACGAGAAAGGTCTCGCCGGCCGCTCCGCCGGTGACGCGAAGGGCGAGCACTTCGCCGCCGCTCGCGAATCGGAGCGGCTGCCCGTTCGACGGAGTGATCCGGATCGTTCCCGCTGCGGCGTCGATGGTCGCCACGGGAGGGGCCGTGGGATCGATCTGCAGCGCCGGGCCGAAGCGGACCTCCGCCACGTTCAGCGAGCGCGGATCGTAATGGAGCAGCAGCCCGCCGGTCGTCATCCCGTCGAGATCCATCCCGACGACGCTCCAGATTCGCTCCTGACCCGGCTCGAGAGTCAGCGTCACCGGCTGCGGCGCGAGCCGCGGCACCAGAACCGGTGCGGCCTCCGCGGCGGCATCGAGAGCGGCGGTCTGCGTCTCCGGCCGAGTCTCGTTCGAGCTCTGCGGCTGCGGTTGCGGCGGGGGTGCCGGGCGGAAGGGGTCGGTCGGCGGCGTGCCTCCCTGGGGAATGACGCCGGGACGGGGGGCCGGCGCGGCGGCGGGCGGAGGTGTGTTGCCGAACTGGTCGACCTGCGGCGCCCGCTGGGCGAACGGATCGATCGGCGTCGGCGACTCGACGCGCGGCGACAGCCCCCGGAACGTCAGGTTGTTGGTCGTTCCCACCCACATCGGCGCGAGGTCGTCCTCGGTGATGTCGGGAATGCGGATGATGTGCGGCGTCATGGTCAGGATCAGGTCCGTCCGGTTTTCGGCCCGGTGATTGCTGGAGAAGAGTTTTCCGATGATCGGAAGCTCTCCGAGGATCGGCGTCTGGTTCGCGGAGTCCTCCTTGTTCGACTGAATGAGGCCCGCGAGGAAGTTCGTCTCGCCGTCCTTGAGGCGGATCGTCGACTCGATGGTGCGCGTCTGGAAGCTCGGCTGCTTCTGTCCCGCGAATTCGACCGTGATGCCGGGGTTCGACACCTCGATCGTCATCTTCAGGGTGACCTCGCGGTTGTGATGGACGCGCGGCTCCATCGAAACCTTGATGCCGACGTCCTGATACTGGAACGACGTCACCTGCTGCGCCGTCTGTCCCGGAACCGTGCTGATGGTCGGGAAGGTCGTCACCGGAACGGGGATGCGCTGGCCGATGTGGAGGGTCGCCTTTTCCCCTTCCGAGATACGAAGCTGCGGATTGGCGAGCAACTCGGTGTTGCCGATGTTTTTCAGAAAGGCATACGTCGCGGTCGGGATCGTGATGCTGACGTTGTTGCGAAGGTCGCTGAGGCTTCCGAGAACGCTGGCGATGTCGCCGAGCGTTCCTCCGCCGAACGTGATGCGCTTTCCGTCCTTGTCGACGCCCGAGAAGGGAGTGATCGGTCCTCCTCCGGCGATGGCGATGCCGATGTCGCGCGTCTTGTTCAGGTCCATCTGCAGCAATTCGATCTCCACCACGACCTCGGCCTTCGCCTTGTCGTTGGCCTCGATGATCTTCTCGGCGATGCGCACCTTGTCGGCGGTGTCGCGGATGGTGATGGCGTTGAGCGCCTTGAGCGGGAAGACGTTGCGCGCTTCGATCATCGTCCGGACCACGTTGGTCACCTGCTCGGCGTCGCCGTTGGACAGATAGAAGGTGCGGATGACGAGGTCCTCGTAGTCGCGCCGCGCCTGCGGGTTGTCGGGAACGACGATGATCGTCTTCTCGTCGAGGACCTTGTAGAAGTGACTGGCCGCCTGCATCACGCGCTCGAGCGCCTGCTGGGCGGTGACGTCGCGCAGTTCGATGGCGATCCGGTCGTCCTTGATCGCCTGGTCGAACATGATGTTGATGCCGAAGGCGTTCCCGAGGGCGCGATAAATCTCCTTGACGGGCGTCTCGCGCGGGAAGAGGAGGGTGATCGGCTCTTCGGAGGCGGGATTGAGGGTCGGCGGCTGCGCTTTGGAGATGTTCTGTTTCGCGCGCCGTTTGACCTCGTCGATCGACTGCCGGTCCTGCGAGCGGGAGAGGTCCTGAACGAGCTGCACGGCCTTCCCAAGCTCGACCGCGGCGTACTGGTTGGTCGGATCGAGACGGACGGTCAGCTCGAGCTCGGTCGCGGCGAGCTGGGCGAGGCGGAGCTGGTCGGCGCCGGTGGCGGTGGCGGCGGCGGCGCGCAGGCTCTTGCCCTTCTCGAAGTGGATGCGGGAGGCGCTCAGCTTCGCGCGCTGGAGATGGATTTTCAGGCGGTTGTTGTCGGGATCGATCTCCAGAGCCTTCTCATACTCCCGTACTGCCTTATCCCAGTCATTCAGCTTTTCAGCAGTTCTGCCCTTCTGCCATGCATGATAGGTGGCACAGGACATCGCCAGCGGAAGCGCCAGCAGCAGCACGAACGTCGTTGTTTGCAGTCGTTTCATTCTCAATCCCGTAGTTGTGACGCTCCGAAGAAAAAAACGTCACGTCTCACTGACCCAGTGGAATCCGCCGGCGTTCGTCCGGTGGAAAGCCGACGAATCCGATTTCCACCGACTCGATGCCGATGCTGCGAAGGATGAAGTCCCGCCCGATCACCTCGCCCACGCGCGCGTTGACGATCTCGTCTCCCTTCGTGAAGACGGCGATCGGGTTGGCGGCGCTGCCGAAGGTCCCGATGTATTTGTAGTCGAATTGCGGCGGAACCGGTTTGGGCGGCGGTGGTGGCGGCGGAGCGATCTCGCCGTCGTCGCACGGTGTTCCCATCCCGTCACCGTCGACGTCCCCCTGGTCGGGATTGGCGATGCTCACGCAGTTGTCGCGAAAATCGGGGACCCCGTCCCTGTCCTTGTCGGGGGGAGGTGGCGGAGGTGCGGGAGGGGGAGGAGGGGGTGGTTCGCGGAAGGCGAACAGATTCCGCTCGCTCCGGTAGCTTCCGCTCTGACCTTCGAGCCATTCGGTGTGGACCGGCTCGACGGTGCCGACCGCCGCGGCGCGCGGCGCACGCGAGGGGCCGTTGCCGGCGGCCGGCCGGAGCGGGGAATCCTCGCCCCTGCGGGGCTCGGGCGCTGCGAACGTATAGATCGCGAAGACGGCGACGAGGATCAGGGCCGCGGCGATCCAGGTTTTCCAGTTCATCCAGTCCATCACAGAGGCCGGCTCGCGGCGGGACGATTCTGCGTCTCGTCGCGGAACAGAGTCTTCAGTTGCAGGTTCAGGGTCAGGATCTGGTCGTTTCCGGCGTGCAGCGCGATCTGATCGATGATCACGAACTGCCGCGAAAGCTCGAGGAGGTTGATCAGCCGCCTCACCTGCTCGTAACTTCCCTGCACGGTGAACGAGATGCCGACGACGACCGCCCCCGGGGTTCCCTGTCTGGACGCGCTCTGCTCGGTTTTCCGGAACGAATAAGCGCGCGGCACGAGGTTGCTGGCGACGGCGAGCTTCTTGACCTCGGCGATGAGCGCGGTCAGCCGCTCGTCCTGCGTGGCCCACCGCTCGTCGTAGATCTGCTGGATGTCGCGCTGGATTTTCCGGTAGGCGTTGACGCGGCGTTCGGCGGCGAGCCTTGCGGCGCGAGCGTCGGTCAGGCTCGATTCCGCCTGCTCGAGGCGCTGTTCGAGCGAAGCGAGGCGTTCCTCGTACTGCACGCGATAGGTGAAGAAGAAGAGCGTGTTCGCGGCGAGGAGGACGCCGAGGACGATCAGGAGGACCTTCTTCTCACGCCAGATCATTGCGCCACCACCAGTCGCGCCACGGAGGGTTTGTAGTCGACCTCGACGCTGAAGGCGTACGACGAATCGCGCGCCTGTTCGCTGTGGGGGAATGGGTTCGAAAAGTGGGGATCGGCGGTCAGCCGGTCGAGTGTGTCGATCATCCCCCGCCCGGTTTTCGCCTCGCAGCTCAGCTCGAGATGGACCTGGCCGGTCTCGGTGAAATTCGGCGAGATCGCGGTGACGCGCACGTCGCCGGGGAGGACGTCCTCGAGGCGGTCGAGCAGTTCGCTCCAGGAGAAGGCGCGTTCGGCGAGCCGCGCGTTGATGAAGCGCGTCTGGCGATCGAGAGCGGCCAGGTTCACGCCGCGGAGCTGGCTCTCGGTCGACTGCGCGCGGGCCCGCTCCCCGGCCGCCTCCCGCTCGACCTCGGCGATCCGCGCGCGCGTCGTTCTCGTGTCCCGCACGTACCGATAATACGTGTCGACGTTGTTGAGCATCAGAAAGGCGATGAGAAGAGACGCCACCACGACGACCGCGTAGACCGGCCGGTAGTCGCGGTAGGGATGCGCGGCGAGGTTCAGATGGAGAGCTTTCACGCGGTGAACACTCCTGTGCAGGCGACCAGCTCCGCCTGCGCGGGGGGGATCTCGATGGCGGCACGCTCGATGAAGTCGGTCAGTGCGATGGCCCGGACGTTCGCGCCGAACTCGCCGGTCAGGATCGAGGAGACGTTGCCGTCGACCCGGTTTCCCGCCAGGTAGCAGGTCTCCAGCGCACCGGCCCGGAGAGTGTCACGAAGGTAGTTCGCGGAGAGGCGGATTTCCTGTTCGAGCGTCCGCTCTCCGGAAAGGTTGCGCGAGCGGATGAAGAGCGGACGGGGGCCGCGGAAGACGGCGGTGGTGAACTCGTCGTCGCGGACGTAGACGAAAAGACGGTCCTTCTCCGTGTTTCCTTCGCGGACGGCGACGGCATTCCAGAGATTGAGTCCGAGCGGCTCGATCAGGATGACCTCGAAGCCGGCGGAGGCGAAGAGACGCTCGATCGCCGCCAGGGCCGTGTCGACGGCGCTGACCGCGAGGACCTTCACCGCGGAGCCGTCCTGCTCGATCACTTCCCACGCCACGCGCACCTTTTCGGGCGGCAGCGGGAGCGTCCGCTTGAGGCTCCAGCGCACCAGATCGCCCGCATCGCGCTGCTTCGCATTGAACGAGGGGAGATCGATGATGTTCATCCGGAACCACGAGTCGGGGAGGAGCAGCGACAGGCGCTGCCAGTTGCCGCTCTCCACGCGAAGCCGGCGGACGGCTTCGGCGAGTGCGCCTTCGTTGGCGAGGGCGGGAGTGACGGGCGCCGGCACGAACGTGCCGGCGGGGAGCCGGTAGCTCTTCGCCTGCACGAGCCGCGGCGCCGCTTTCCCGCGCGCGAAGCGCGCATGGAGGAGCGACTCGGCGTCGAGAACGATCACATCAGGAGGAAAGGATCTCGCCATGACCAATCAGAGTGCAGAAACGCGTCCTGCCTCCGTCTGTTTTCTCTCCATCCCGCATTCTGCCCTTACTCCACGAACGTCACTTTGTTGATTTCCCGGAGCGTCGTCCGCCCCTCCATCACCTTCCGGAGGGCGGCCTCGCGGAGGAAGACCATTCCCTCTTCCTTCGCGGCGCGCTTGATCTCCGAGGCGGGACGACGGTCGAGAATCATGCCTCGAATACGATCCGAGAGATCGAGAAGTTCCGCGATGGCCAAGCGGCCGTGAAACCCCGTGCCGTTGCATTCGAGGCAGCCGCCTCCTTCCCAGAACTTCCTGCCCCGATATTCCGCCGCGGAGAGCCCCGATTCGACGAGGAAGGAGTCGGGATAGCTCACCTCGCGCCGGCAGTGGTCGCAGATGCGGCGGACCAGGCGCTGGGCGAGGACGCAGTTGAGAGCGGAGACGAAGTTGTACAGCTCGACCTTCATGTTCAGGAACCGCCCCAGCACGTCGACGACGTTGTTCGCGTGGACGGTGGTGAAGACGAGGTGTCCGGTGAGCGCGGACTGCACGGCGATCTGGGCGGTCTCCTCGTCGCGGATTTCGCCGACCATGATCTTGTCGGGGTCGTGGCGGAGAATCGAGCGGAGACCGCGCGCGAAGGTCAGCCCCTTCTTCTCGTTGACCGGAATCTGCGTGATGCCGCGGAGCTGGTATTCGACGGGGTCCTCGATGGTGATGATCTTGTCCTCCGAGGTCTGAATCTCGGAGAGCGCCGCGTAGAGGGTCGTCGTCTTTCCCGAGCCGGTCGGACCGGTGACGAGCACCATTCCGTACGGCTCCTTGATGAACTTGCGGAATTTCACCAGCATCTCGTCGTCGAAGCCGAGGACGTCGAGGCGGAGGTTCTTGAACTCCTTGTTCATCGACTCCTTGTCGAGAATGCGGATGACGCAGTCCTCGCCGTGCACGGTGGGGACGATCGAGACGCGGAAGTCGATCGTGCGGCCGGTGATGCGGAGCTTGAAGCGGCCGTCCTGCGGGATGCGCTTTTCGGCGATGTCGAGCTCGGACATGACCTTGATGCGCGAGATGATGGTGGAGTGATGGCGCTTGTCGATCGGGTCGAGCGCCTCGTAGAGAACGCCGTCGATCCGGTACTTGACGATCACTTCGTTGTCTCGCGTCTCGATGTGGATGTCCGAGGCGCGGCGCTGGATGGCATTGAAGACGATCGAGTCGACCAGCTTGATGATCGGCGAGGACTCCTGCTGGGTGATGGAGTCGATGGTGAGGGTCTCTTCCCCCTCCTCGTCTTCGCCGACGAGCTGCATCCGGAAGCCCTCGGTCGCTTCGTCGAGGACGCGCTGAGTCGATTCGGAGCGTTCGAGTTTCTCCCGGATCGCCGCGGGAGAGGCGACCTTCACCTTCAGCGGCGCACCGAGGAGGAGCTCCAGTTCGTCGAGCTTGAGGACGTCGGTCGGATCGCCGACGACGACCGAGATCGATCCGTCCTCACGGCGCTCGGGGATGAACTGGTAGCGGACCATCAGGTCGAGCGGAATGCTGCGGAACAGCTCGTGATCGATCTGGAAGTGCTCTAGATCGACGTAGGGGAATCCGTACTGTTGGGCGATGCGTTGCGCGCGCGTCGCCTCGCTGGCGGCGTCGAGCGTGTTCTTGTACAGCGAGCGCGGATCGGTAGCCATGGTGTTGCCGGCCCTCAGCCGTCGGCCGTCACTACTGCTGACGGCCGGGGGCCGAAGGCTGACGGGCGTCGGTTGACGGCTTCTCCTTCATTGCTGTCCAACCGTCGTGAGCTGGAACAGCGGAAGATAAAACGCATAGAGAAGGACGGCGATCACGCCGCCCATGATCACGAGAATCACAGGCTCGATCGCCGCGACCATGCGGGAGAGTCTGGCCTCGATTTCCTCATCGTAGAACTCGCTCACATTGGCGAGCATTTCCGTCAGGGCGCCGGTCGATTCGCCCACCTTGATCATCTCGACGGCCAGCTCGCTGATGACGCCGGTCGACTCGAGCGAGCGCCACAGCGGCTCTCCTTCACGAACGTTCTGCACGATCGAAGCGATCTTCTGCGAGACCGCCTGGTTGGTGACCGACTGCGCGGCGATCTCGATCGCCGGGACCATCGGCGTGCCGCCGGAGAGGAGCGTTCCCAGCGACTGCGTGAACTGCATGATGGCGAAGCGATGGAGAATCCCGCCGGCGAGCGGGACGCGAAGCTTGATGCCGTCCCACACGAGGCGGCCTGTGGTCGCCGCCCATCGTCGCGCCAGCACCAGGCCCGCCAGAATCGCCGCGACGACGACGACGATGTGGTCGCGCAGTGTGGTGGCGATGAAGATCATCAGACGTGTGAACGCCGGCAGCTCGCGGCCGAAGCCTTCATAGAACTCCGCGAAGCGCGGGATGACCCAGGTCAGCATCACGAAGATCATCCCCGCCGAAAGCATCACCAGCACCGACGGATAGATCAGTGCGCCGATCACCCGCTTCCGGAGGTTCACGATGATCTTCTGGTAGCGGAGGAAGCGGCGGAGCACGCCCTCGAGGTCGCCCGAGCGCTCCCCGGCACGGAGCGAAGTCGAATAGATCGGCGGGAACGCGTCGCCGTACGAGGCGAAAGCGTCGGAGAGCGCGATCCCCGACTTCACCTTCTCGCGGATGTCCTCGAGCACTTCGCGGAAACGGACGTCCTTCTGTCGCTCGAGCATGATGTCGAACGACTGGATGATCGGAAGGCCCGCTTTGACCAGAGCGAGCAGTTCCTGATTGAACGTGAGGAAGCGCTCGGTGGAGATGACCTTCTTCGAGCGCGGCAGAAAGTCGGCCAGACGCACCGCTCCGCGGCGCGTGTCGAAGACGAACATCCCCTGTCGGCGCATCTCCTCCTGCGCCGCGCGCAGCGATGCGGCCCGGACCTGACGCTCGACGACTTCGCCGTCGGGAGTTCCGACGCGGACGATGAATTCGGGCATGTTCGAGTTTGATCTCCCGTCCCCGAGTTGGACGGCCGAGGACTGGAAACGTTCCGTAACCCGGCAGGAGGCGAGTTTACAACCGGTTGAGGAGAAACGAGATTCCGTCTGTCGGCCGTCGGTCGTCGGTCGTCTGTCCGGGGAAAATGGAAGGGCCCTCGGATTTGCCGGGGGCCCCTCGGAGAGTCGTTGACTGGCGGCTGCAGTTACTGGTCGGTCTCGTGCGAGGTGATCAGCACGCGGGCTAGGTTCTTGAAGCGCTCTTGCCAGTTTCCTGTGGCGAGGCGGCCGTCGAACCAGACGTCGACCGTGCCGGCCTTCGACGCGAGGCCACGGACGACGACCGAACCGAAGTAGATGGCGTTACCGGTGCTGTCGTAGCCGCCCTCGTTGTAGAAAACGCCATCGAGAATCGGGCCGCGGGATCCGGAGTCGAGTTTGAGCAGTCCCCCCACTTTGTCGTAGCCGGCATGGGTGCACTCGTCTTCGGTCGAAGCGACCGTGCAGGTAATCGGGGTTCCGCCACTGAGGACCTTGGGCCGGCGGAGCGTGGCGTCGGTCTTCGCGTGCCATCGCACCCGCATCGGAACGGGGTCTCCGCTGCCCGTCACTGCCTCATAAGGAGAGCCGGGCGAAATGAGATTCAGGTATGGCTCATGAGGCTCCGAGCAGTCGGTACCGACGTTGCAGCCGGGCGAGTAGGGAATGATGAACCAGTCGGAGTACGCCGGAGTGTCCGAGCCGGGAGGGGTGACGGCCTTGAACTCCAGTGCGTAGTCGAACTTCCCGTTTTTCACACCTCCGGCGGAGAACGTCCCGCCGGTGGCACTCGAGAGCGGCAGATCCTGATAGTCCCACTGATAGTTCGTGTCGTTCACCAGCAGCGGCTGGCCGAGCGGCGTCAATTCCCTCGCGCCGGTCGTCTCGTTCACCTTCCAGTACCCGATGTCGCGGAACGGTTCGCCCGGCGCGTTGTAGTAGCCGCTGGGACCGTCGATACCGGTCGATCCGAAATTGACGGCGTTGAGGTAGATGAAGCCTTTCATCTGGAACGGATTGCCGTCGGACGAATTGAGGCTGATGGCCGGTGTCAGCTTCGTCGTGTCGGTCGATCCGTCGGAGCGCTGCGGATTCGTTCCGTCGATCGTGTCGAAGAAGTAGAAGCCTTCCTTCGCTCCGGCCACGGTGTTTACCCACTGGGCGAATGTCTTCACGTTGCCGGCCCGGTCCTTGAACCTGCCGGTGCCGGGGTCGTACTGGAGGTAGAAGATCCCCGACTGCCCGGTCGACGAAATCGCGACCTGTTTCCAGAAGCGATACTCGATGCGCGGGAAGATCACGGTCCTGCGCAGGAACTGGCTGTCGTGGTCCTGCCCCTGGAACTGATTGGACCATCCGCCCCCCGCCGGGCCGGCGGCGTCCTCCGCCTGGTTGACCGACGTGTAGGGATAGGGCTGGCATCCGACGCAGGGGTCGGTCGTCGTGTAGCTCACCCCGCCGTCGCTGGTGATGTCGTTGCGTGCACGGGCCTGGAACCACGGGTCCTCGAAGGTCTTGTTCACCAGTTCGAAGAGGTAATCGGGTTCACCACCCAGTTTCAAGTGGGCGTACGCGGGATTGTCATAGCCCCACTCGTAGCGGACCGGCGTCCAGGCATCCTGCCAGGGAATGCTGATCATCTCGCGCTTCAGTGCGAGGTCACCGAGAGAGATGATCTTTCCCCAGTGGACGCGGAATGCGCCGTTGGTCGTGATGCCGGTGTTGGACTGCAGCGGACCTTCCGGTCCGGGGAAAGGGAACTCGCTGATGACGAGCTTCACGGAGCGCTGCGCGACGAGCGCGCAGGGGGTATCGACCCCTGGCGTGCAGTTCGGTGGATTCGTCTTCTGCGCCGTCACCTTGATGGTTGCCACGCCGTAGCGCGTGCCGCCGTTCCAGTAACGCCGGTCGGGCGGGCCGGTCACCGTCGTGAATGCCGGCGTCGGCGGATTGAGAACCGGCGGGGCATAGACGAGGATCTCGATGATGCGGCCACCCTCCACGTTGTCGCGGAAGAGGCGCTGATTGAACGTATCGAGGAATGTCCTCCCGTCGGCGGTGCTGCGATCGATCTTCACGTCGGCGCTCACCTCGTCGAGTCCGAAAAAGCGGTTACCGCCTTCCGGTTTGTAGGGAAGATCGAAGAGCAGATCGCTCGCGTTCGGCTTGTAGTAGCCCTCGTAGGGGATCACCGTGCCGCCGGAATCGACGCCGAGTCCCCCCCTGCGGAACTGTTTGAAGTCGCTGTCGTTCGCGGGCATGATCCCTGCGGCCAGCGCCCATTTCGGATTGTTGAACCAGTCGACGACCGTTCGCGCTCCCGCCTCGGCCGTCGCGAGGACCTGTGCGGCGTTGCGTTCGTTGATCGCGATGGCGCTTTCGGTTTCGGAAATCGCAACGAACCCGAGGCCGAGGAGCGAGAGTCCTACCATCACCATCAGACTGATCAGGAGCGCAGAACCCTGCGCCGATTGCTTTCGAGAGCGATAGCGTCGTGGTCTCATGATCATCGTCCTCAGTCGCAAACCCCGGCGACCGTGGAAGGCGCCGGAGCAAACTGGCATTGCACGTTGGGGGGCACCCCGCTCCGCTGGTACGTGGCGCAGAATCCCTGGAGGTCGCTCGGTGCCGTGTTGCGGCTGAAGACGAGCGCCACCTCGTACGAGCTGCTGTTGGCCGGCACGACGACGTTCGCGGATGCCGGCGGGGTGTCGAACGCGGGACTCGAGGTCTTGGGAGTTCCGCCGAAGTCGTCGATTACCGTGCCGGTGGCCGTCGGGTAACGGATGGCGACCAGATCGCGCCCGGCGGTCGTCGGGAAGCGGATCTTGAGCTCCTGAAGCGTCAGCGATTCGTCGCACATGTTGCGGAACTTCAGGATGAGCACGCGCGAGGCGGCGTAGTTCGTGGCCCCGACGATCACGCTCGACGTCGACTGCGTGACGATCGTGGAGTCGAAGAACGCGCCGCCCGGCGAGACCCTGTAGGGTGCGAGGCAGCAGGCGGTCGGCGAGTCGATCATGTAACGGCGCGCCGTGTCCGAGCAGCCGCTCGAATCGGTCATCGTGATGTCGACGTAATAGAGCGCGCCGTCATTGATCGTCATCGGCACGTCATAGGCGGCGGTCGTTCCTCCCGGCGTGTAACCGGGCGTGGTCAGCATCGACACGAGGCTGCCGTCGGCGCGATAGAGAGCGGCCGAACCGCTGCTGATCGCCGTCGTGGTCGTGACGCCAATGGTGACGCTGGGGCCGCCGATGAGCCACGGGTTCCCCGCCGAGCCATCGCCATCGATGATCCCCGTGCCCGGCGGAATGATCGTCATCTGCAGGCACGGATAGACCTTCGGCACCGAGTACGCGCTGTTGCTGGTGCCGGAGCACTGTTCCGCGCGGACGCGGTACTGGTAGGCGTGATCGGCCGACGGCGGAATGGGAGGTGTGTCGGTGTAGGTCGCGGTGCCGTCGCCCGGAGTGTCCGTCACGGTGATCTCGACCGGGGGCGAACCGTCGGGTGTGCCCTTGAAGAGCGTGACCCGCTCGATGCGGTACTGCTCGATCTGGATCTGATTCGGCGGCGACGCGGTGTCCTGGGTGACCTCCGGCCAGCTCAGAAGAACGGTGCATGTCCCGGCGCCCGGGCACATCGTTCCCGGCAGGAAGCTCAGGTTGATGGGAGTCGCCGGCACGGCGGCGGCAATCGACTGACCCGTGAACTCGTCGGACGGAACGCTGAGGGCGAGCCGCTTTCCTTCGCCCGCTCCGCCGCCCGACGCAGGCTCGTTGTAGCTGTCGTCATCGAAGCAGCGCTCGACGACCTGCACTCGGTAGTAATAGGTCTTGCAGTTGACCTTCGGCGTGTTGTCGACCCAGGTCGTGACGCCGGTCGTCGTGTTCAGGACCGGCTCGCCGGCGACGTCCGGTTCTCCCGGCCGCTCCGCGGTGTTGTCCCAGACCTTGACGACGCCGGGATCGGTGAACGCGAATCCGGCGGTCGTCCCGCGATAGATGCGGTACCGCCAGATCTCGTTGTTCGACGGAATGTCTCTCAGGTCGCTTCCGTCGGCCCAGGTCGGAGGGAGGCTCGTGCTCGGGTTGTTCACGCTCTGCGTGGGCGGAGTCCATTGCAGATTGATCTTGTTGCCGGCCGGGTCGGCGGTCGCCGAGGCGGCCGTCGGCGGACCCATCTTCGTCCGGTTCTTCGGGCGGATTCCGGGAGCCGCCGTGGGATAGGGGAGATCGGACGGCTGGCTGCCGAAGCTGTTGCTCGCCACGACCTTGAAGAAGTACTCCTTCGACGGATCGAGGTTGGGCACGTAACCGAAGTTGTTCATGCCGGCCTGAATGACGTTCGAAGCGAATGCGCCGGTGGGGCTGGTGTCATAGATGATCGAGTAGCCGTCGACGACGCCCGAAGGCGGGGGTGACCAGGTGACCTTCACCACGCCGCAGCATCCGTAGGTCGCGCCGGTGACGACCGGCTTGCCCGGAGGATTGGTCGCGTACTCCTCGATGCCGCGTCGGCCGAGGTTCCGCGGGACGACGAGAGAGGAGAGTCTGTACTGCCGGTAGGGGATCATCTCGGTCAGGCGTTCGGCCGCCGGGAGGGTCGACTCGATCGGACTGGCGTACCCCGCATCGGGGCTTGCGTTCATCCCGATGATCTCGACGCGGATCGACTGAATCGTCTCGCGGAGGTAGCGCGCGTCGAGGCTGGCCGACGGCGTCGGCGAACTGACGAGGAACTTGCCGGCGCCCTGATTCGGCGTCAGAGGCGTCGTCAATCCGGGAGGGTCGTTGTAGTAGGTGAACTGCAGGCGGCGGACGTTGCTGGCGATCGGCGACCAGTTGAAGTCGCTTTCGGCCGACGGGGCGGAAGTGTAGTCCCTGTCTTTGAGGGTCACGCGGTAGAGCGTGTAGGGGGGATATTTGCAGCCATTCCAGGGGTCGGAGGTACTTCCCGAGCCGTCGCGGCAGAGGTCGACGCGGGGAATCGTGACGGTCATCTCGTCCGCACCGCCCGCTCCTGTGAAGGAGCGGCGCGGCTTCCGCACGTCGGCGTGGAAGACGAGATTGTGGTTGTTGGGCGCCCCCGGCCTGTCGGAACGGAGGACGTAGGCGACGATCTCGTCGTTGCCGGTGGTGACGACGGGGAACCGCACCGCCTGGTAGGCGACGTCGCGGCCGTTTTCGGTGTCACCGGGGTTGTTGAGCTCGGCGTCGAAGTTCCCGCGGATGACGATTGCCGACCGGTCCATGAACTCGATCTGCTCGTCCGGCTGCTGGTCGATGCCGGACGTGAAGGGAATGCCGTCGCGGTCGAAGTCGTATCCCGCCATCCGGATGTCGGCGACGATCCGGTCGAAGGCGATGCGCGTGTTCTGCTGCATGTCTCCCGACTCGACGCCGGTCTTGAAGACCTTGTTCGATCGGTCGTAGATCAAAAGTGCCGCCACCATGATGATCGTGAAGATCGCGGTGGCGACGAGCACCTCGGCGATCGAGTACCCGCGCGATGACTGATTCCGTCGTGATGTGTTCATGGTCTCTCCGAAGTTTCGCGACAGCGTCAGGGCTGGCTGCGGTCGAGTTTCACGGTGTCGAAGATGATCTTCCGCGGCCGCAGCGACTCGTTCCACTCGACCACGGTCCTGACCTGCAG
>DATLYG010000209.1:0-5099 GCA_035574985.1 Thermoanaerobaculia bacterium
CCCGCCACGGTTCCGTCTGCGGACGATGATCGCTTCGAGGGGGCGGGCCACGGCCCCGCCCCCATGACTTTAGTCATTCCCCGGCACCCCGGCGCTTCTTAGCCTTGGAACCAACGGAGGTCATTTCATGCCGAAGGTCCGAACCCAACAGCTTTCCGTCCTGACCGGGAGCACGCTCGCGTTCACCGTCTGCTTCGCCGTCTGGGTGATGTTCTCGATCATCGGGATCCCGATCAAAGAAACGCTGCACCTGAACGAGACGCAGTTCGGCCTGCTCGCCGCGATTCCGATCCTCACCGGCTCGCTCATCCGCCTCCCCCTCGGGATGTGGACCGACAAGTACGGCGGGCGCCCCGTCTTCTTCCTCCTGATGCTCGCGGCCGTCGTGCCGATCTACCTGATCGCCCATGCGACGAAGTACTGGCACTTTCTCGTGCTCGGCCTCTTCGTCGGCGTGGCCGGCGGATCGTTCTCCGTCGGCATCAGCTACACGGCACGATGGTTCGAGAAGGCGCGCCAGGGGTTCGCCATGGGGATCTTCGGCGCCGGAAACGCGGGGGCAGCGGTGACGAAGTTCGTCGCGCCATCGCTCGTTCTCGCCGCCGGATGGGAGTCGGTCCCGCGCGTTTACTCCGTCGCGCTCCTCGTCACGGCCATCGTCTTCTGGTTCACCACCTACAGCGATCCGTCGCACCGCGTCGCCCCCACCGTGACGCTGCGCGAGCAGTTGAACGCGCTGAGGGACGTCCGCGTCTGGAAGTACTCGCAGTACTACTCCCTCGTCTTCGGCGGCTACGTCGGCCTCTCGCTCTGGATGACGAAGTACTACGTCAGCGAATACGGCTTCGGGCTGGCGAAAGCGGCGCTCGTCGCATCGATCTTCGTGCTTCCCTCCGGGGTGATCCGCGCCGCGGGGGGATGGATGTCCGACCGCTGGGGCGCGCACACCGTCACGTGGTGGGTGATGTGGACCTCGTGGGTCTGCCTCGCCTTCCTCTCCATCCCCCGCACGACGATCACCTTCCAGACCATCTCCGGCCCCCGCACGGTGACCATCGGCCTCAACGCATGGGTCTTCACGGCCCTCCTCTTCGTCGTCGGCCTGGCGTGGGGATTCGGAAAGGCGTCGGTCTTCAAGCACATCTCCGACGAGTACCCGCACAACATCGGCGTGATCTCCGGCATCGTCGGACTGATCGGCGGGCTGGGAGGATTCCTCCTCCCCATCAAGTTCGGTGCGCTGCTCGACCTGACCGGGGTGCGCAGCAGCGCCTTCATGCTCCTCTTCGGCATCACCACCGTGTCGGTCGGCTGGATGCAGCTCTCCGAGATCGCCCGACGGCGCAGGGAGCGCGCAGCCGTCCCCGCTCTGGCGATGGAGATGACCGCCTGACGGGCGAAAGGAAACGATCATGGCCACACACGTTCTGACCACCTGGAATCCCGAGGATGCCGCCTTCTGGAACGCGGAAGGAAAATCGATCGCCCAGAGGAATCTCTGGATCTCGATTCCGGCGCTCTTCCTCTCGTTCGCCGTCTGGATGGTGTGGAGCGTCGTGGTCGTCAACCTTCCGAACATCGGCTTCCACTACACGACCGACCAGCTCTTCTGGCTGGCCGCGCTCCCCGGTCTGTCCGGAGCGACGCTGCGGATCTTCTACTCGTTCATGGTGCCGCTCTTCGGCGGGCGGCGATGGACGGCCATCAGCACGGCGTCGCTCCTCGTCCCCGCACTCGGCATCGGCCTGGCCGTGCAAAACCCCCGGACGCCGTATTCGACCATGCTGATCCTGTCGCTCCTCTGCGGCCTCGGCGGCGGGAACTTCGCCTCGAGCATGTCGAACATCAGCTTTTTCTTCCCGAAGGCGCAGAAAGGGACCGCGTTGGGCCTGAATGCCGGCCTCGGCAACCTCGGCGTCAGCGCCGTGCAGTTCGTGGTCCCGATCGTGATCACCGTCGCGCTCTTCGGACCGCTGGGCGGCGGCCCCCAGACGTGGACCCGGGGGGGAGAGACGAAGTCGATCTGGCTCCAGAACGCCGGCTTCGTCTGGGTGCCGTTCATCGCCGTCTCCGCGATCGCCGCCTGGTTCGGCATGAACGACCTCAGCACCGCGCGCGCATCGTTCCGGGAGCAGGCGGTGATTTTCCGCCGCAAGCACAACTGGCTGATGTGCTGGCTCTACCTCGGCACCTTCGGCTCGTTCATCGGCTACTCGGCGGCGCTGCCGCTGCTGATCAAGGGGCAGTTCCCCTCCATCGACCCGACGAAGTTCGCGTTTCTCGGGCCGCTCCTCGGCGCGCTCGCACGTCCTGTCGGCGGATGGGTCAGCGACAAGCTGGGCGGCGCGCCGGTGACGTTCTGGAACTTCATCGTCATGACCCTCGCCGCCATCGGGGTGATCTACACCCTCGACGGTCCCTTCTGGGCGTTCCTCGCGCTCTTCATCCTGCTCTTCATCACCACCGGCATCGGCAACGCCTCGACGTTCCGGATGATCCCGATCATCTTCCCCGGAACGGAGGCCGCCGCGGTCCTCGGCTTCAGCTCCGCGATCGCCGCCTACGGCGGCTTCTTCATCCCCAAGAGCTTCGGCACCTCGATCGCGAAGACGGGCGGCCCCCAGGCCGCACTGATCGGCTTCGTGCTCTTCTACCTCACCTGCATCGCCATCACCTGGTGGTACTACTCGCGGAAAAACGCCGAGGTGAAGTGCTAGAGGTAGTGCCTCATCAAATCTTGCCTTTTGTTGCGGGAGCTGCGGGCGAGGTCAGGGAACGGGGAGGAGGCGATGCGTTGGCATCGTTACGACGAGTGACGGAGACATCGCCCGCAGATCCCACGGCCCCCGGGTTGCGGCGGCGAGCGGCCATCGGCTTCGTTGCCGCTCCTCGACGATGTCCCGCATCGCCGGCGTCGCCGCGACAAAAGGCAAGATATTCATGAAGCACTACACAGGTGTGACGTCCCTCCTAAACCCGCTCGCGCGGCCAGGTCGGACCCGCAGTTGATCGAGCAGTTCGCCACTCTGCTCGGCGCCGACGGCCCCGACCGGCCCGCGATCCTGCGGCCGGTGCCGACCCTCCGCATGGTGTAGCCCCGCCGAAAATCCTGCGATTTTCCCGGGAATCTCCCGGAACTCCCGACAGGCGCGGTACCATCTTTCCTTCAGCGATCGAGAGGGGCCCCATGAAAACGGTCAATGCCGTTGCGCTCGCCGTGCTGCTGCTGGGCGGACGCGTCGCCCATGCTTTGAATTTCGTGAGCGTCGCCCCCGGCAACTGGAATCAGACGTCGACGTGGGCCTGCACGCCGCAGCCCTGCACGAACCGCATTCCCGGAAGCGCTCCGGGCGACAGCGTGACGATCGGCGCCGGGCACACGATCGTCATGAACTACGCCATCCCGGCCGGCAACGAGCTGACCAGCTTTACGAACAACGGGACGCTCACCATGGCAACGGGCAGTACGGCCAACCTGCGCCTCGGCGCCGGCACGCACACGAGCGCGGGACCGATCGAGTTCGGCGGAGGCATCGTCGGCACGTCGGGAACGATCCTGCAGATCAACGCCAACTCGAGCATCACGGCAGCCCTGACCCTGACGAGGATCACGTTACGCAATGCGGCGACGTTGACGTCGTCGATTACCCGTACGTCCTCGAGGACGATCAGCCTCGACGACCTCGGGGTCATCGAAAACCAGAGCGGCGCGGTCTTCGAGGACCAGAACACAGGAGATTCGTTTTTCAGCAGCAACGGCGGATCGGGCCGGGCATTCAACAATGCCGGCACGCTCCGAAAAACGGGCGCAGGGGCGATGCTCTCCTTTTCCAGCGTCATCCCCCTGAACAACAGCGGCACCGTCACGTCGTCGTCGGGAACGATCGAGGTTCGCGGCGGCACCTCGACCGGTACGTTCTCCGGGTCGGGAAGCGGTCAGGTGCTGTTCGCCGGGACTCATACGATGAACGGCGCCACGTTCGGCAGCGGCGTCAACGTCGCCACGAGCAGCCTGCTGACGGGAAGCGGCATCACGATCCTTTCGGGTTCCACCGTCACCTGGTCGGCCGGTGGCATGAAGGGAACCGGCTCGGAGGCGACCACGGTCGCGGCGGGAGCGACGCTGAGAATCACCGGTGACGTCAGTCTCGATGCGCGGAAGCTGGTGAACAACGGAACGGTCACCGTGGCGAGCGCCGGCGTGAACCGCATCATGAACCTCGAGAACGGCGCGACGATCGAGAACCAGAGCGGCGCCGTCTGGGACGATCAGAACGGCTCGAACTTCAGCTTCAGCCGAAATGTCGGAAGCGGGGCAGCCTTCAACAATGCGGGAACGCTGCGAAAAACCGGCGCCGCGCCGACGCTCTCCTTTTCCAGCCTCATCGCGCTGAACAACAGCGGCACCGTCACGTCGTCAGCGGGGACCATCGAAGTTCGCGGCGGCACGTCGACCGGCGCGTTCTCCGGATCGGGAAGCGGCCAGGTGCTGTTCGCCGGGACACATACGATGAACGGCGTCGTCTTCGGAAACGGCGTGGCGGTCGGCACCAGCAGCCTGTTGACGGGAAGCGGCATGACCGTTCCGTCGGGCATCACCCTCACCTGGTCGGGCGGCGGTATGCGCGGGACGGGCAGTGAAGCGACCACCATCGCATCGGGAGGCGTGCTCCGGATCACCGGCGACGTCAGCCTCGATGCACGGAAGCTGGTGAACAACGGAACGGTCACCGTGGCGAGCGCCGGCGTGAACCGCATCATGAACCTCGAAAACGGCGCGACGATCGAGAACCAGACCGGCGCACTCTGGGACGATCAGAACGGAACGAACTTCACCTATGACCGCAACGTCGGGACCGGCCAGGCATTCAACAACGCGGGGACGCTCCGCAAGTCGGGAGCCGCTTCGTCGATGACCCTCGTGTCGGCGATCGCGCTGAACAACAGCGGCACCATCGAAGCGCTGAGCGGCCGGATCCAGATCAACGGCAGCTATTCGCACACCGGAGGGACCGTCCTGCTCAACGGCGGAAACATCACGTGGTCGAATGCGGTCACGCTCGGCGGCGGGACTCTGCGCGGCACCGGCACGGCGACGG
>DATLYG010000210.1:0-12915 GCA_035574985.1 Thermoanaerobaculia bacterium
CCCCGCCGAGATCGACTCGGCGTTCCCGATGAGGAGCAGGCTCTGCGGCTCCTCGACGGTGAGGAGCCGGATCTCGTCGCGATTGGGGGAAAAGGAGAGGTCGGGGAGGATGACCGTGTCGAACTCGAGTCCCTTCGCCGCGTGGGCGGTGAGGATGCGGACGGCGTTGCGCGACTCGTCGACGAGGCTCGGCTCGGCCTCGTCGGGCTCGCCGCGCCGGCGTGAGATCTCGTCGACGAACTGGCGCACCGAACCGCCGACACGGCGGTCGTAGTCGAAGGCGATGCGGCGGACGTGCTCGAGGTGCAGACGCGCGCGATCGCCGTCGTGGGCGGCGTCGTAGACGGCCTCGATCTTCGTCGTCCCGATCACCAGGTCGATCAGTTCGGCGACGGTGCAATGGTTCGACGCCTCGCGGAAAGCCTCGATCGAGCGTTTGAAGGCGAGCCACGCCCCGACCGCGCCGCAGTCGAGGACGCCGGCGGCGATCTCCTCGTCCGTCAGCGCGAAATAGGGAGTCCGTGCCGCGGAGATCTCCGCGCCGAGGTCGAACGGATAGCCGATCGCGCGAAGGACGGTGAGGAGATCGACCGGAGCGGGGCGGTCGAGAAAGAGCCGCGTCGGCGGGAGGACGAAGTCGATGCCGAAGCGGCGGAACGTCTCCAGGTAGTCGTCGACCCGAGTCAGCCGGCGGAACAGCAGCGCGTACCGGCGGAGATCGCCGCCGCGATTCCGGATCCATCGCGCGATGGCCTCCGCCTCGCCGACGTACTTTGCGCCCGGCTCGGCGTGCGTCGCCTGAAGGAACGTGATGCGCGGGTCGGGGTCTGTGCCGCGGCCGCCCCCTCTCCCGGCACGCAGCGGGCGGTAGACGGGGCGAAAGACGTTCGGGTCGTGCGGCCGCTCGGGGAAGAGTCGCGCGAACATCGCATTGATCGCGTCGAGCAGGGGAGGGTCGCTGCGGTACTGCACGTCGATGGCACGCTCTTCGGCGCCGGCCTCGATCATCCGCCGCGTCATCCGGTAGTACGTTTCCGGATCGGCGCGGCGGAAGCCGTAGATCGACTGCTTCGGATCGCCGACCACGACCAGCTTGCCGTCGACGTAGCGCCCGCTGCGGTCGCGCGCCAGGAGATCGAGGATCCTGGCCTGGGTGCGATCGGTGTCCTGAAACTCGTCGACGAAGATGTGATCGAAACGCGCCCGTGCCCGCTCGAGGACGGCCGGATCTTCGAGGAGCTTCGCCGTCCTGAGAAGGAGGTCGTCGAAGTCGACGACCCCCAGGGTCCGCTTCTCGCGGTCGAGGTAGGCGATGAAGCGCTGCGCCATCGCCAGCAGTGCCGAGGCGGCACGATGGCTCACGAGCGCGTCGTAGATCGAGTTGCCGCTCCTGTCGCCGCCGCGCAGGAGCCTGACGCCTTCGCGGAGCGAGGCATTCCTGATGCCGCGGATCGCCGTCGTCCGGATTTCCCGGGCCAGCGGCGCGAAGTAGTCGATCCATTCGTCGAGCGTCGCTCCCTCGCGCGGCTCCGGCGTGGCACGGACGTAGCGGTAGATTCCGGCCGCCTTCTCGTCGCCTCCGCTCGCAGCGACGAGACGGAGTCCCTTCCGGATGTCGCCTTCGATCTCTTCCAGGTTTCCGAGCGTGTAGCGCGCCGGCTCGAGGAGGAGATCGCGCCGTTCGACCAGCGAGAAGATCATGTCGCGGATCTGAAAGAGATAGCCGGTGTGCGCCAGGAGCGCTTCCCATTCGCGCAGCACTTCGGGGGAGGCGTTCGTCCGGGTCTCTTCGTCGACCCACGCCTCGTAGAGTTCCTCGTGCAGCAGCGTGCGCTCGAAGCCTTCCACGATCTTGAAGTGCGGATCGAGGCCCGCCTCGATCGGAAACTCGCGGAGCAGCGCCTGGCAGAACGAGTGGATCGTCTGCGACCGGAGGGAGTCGGCCTGCGCGAGATGCCGCGCGCAGGCGGCGCGCGCCCGCTCCCGCTGTTCCGGGGGGATGACGAGAAGCGGTTCCGGCGATCCGGCCGGCCAGGTGACGCGCTCCTCGCGCTCGAGTGCGGTCTGGATGGCGGCGAGCGCGTGGTGGATGCGGTCGGCAATCTCCCCCGCCGCTTTCTCGGTAAAGGTGACGAGGACGATCCGCTCCGGCGCGAGGTCGGGATCGTCGAGCAGGAGCCGGAGCACTTCGGCGACGATCGCCGTCGTCTTGCCGGTCCCGGCGCCGGCCTCGATGACGAGGTTCCGCCGCCGCGCGTGCGTCCCGTCCTGCGGGCGCATGAAGGGGAGAGAGGCCTGCTGCGTCATCGCTCGGGGGCGAGAAGCGTGCGGGGATCGCCCGCGCGCGTCACCGCGTACGCTTCCTCGGGATCGTGTTTCGTCCGGCACGATTCGTTGACCGGACAGTACTTGCACGAGTTGAAATCGTCGTCGCGTTCGTTCGGATAGGCGGGGAAGCGGCCCTGTGAGATCGCGGTGGCGAAGATCTCCAGCGTCTCCTTCAAATGCTCCTGCTTGTCGGCGAGCGAGAACGCGAACTTCTCCCCCTTCGTCGTCGTCACCGTCAGAGGCTTGATGGCGCCGTCCACGCGCGAGGGATCCATGCCGCGGAACGCGGCGACGGCCATCGCGTACAGCGGGAGCTGGAGGCGCACGCCCTTGTCGATCTTCTCTCCGAGATCGACGTGGCGCAGTGCCTTGCCGTACTTGTAGTCGACGATGCGGACCTTCTCGTCCCCCTCGTCGATGCGGTCGATGCGGCCCTCCACGCGCAGCGTGACCCCTCCCGTTTCGATCAGGAAGGGCTCCGGATGCCGTGCCCGTTCGCGGTACTTCGAGCCGAAGAGATACTCGAACTCGGTGGGGAAGAGCCCGGTCTCGGCGAGATCGGCGAAATCGGCGGCGATGAAGTCCCGCAGCAGGCGCCTCGCGGTGCCGCGTTCCATCCGCCGCATGTTGGCGTTCAGCGGCGGCGCCGCCTCCTCCAGACGGTCGAAGGCGCGGTCGATCTCCGCGTCGAGCCGCGCCACGAGTTCGGGAGGAAGAAGCGGAAGGTTCGCGGCGGCTGCGTGGAATTCGTCGCGCGAGAGGCCGCGATAGAAGTTCTCGAGAACCTCGTGCGCGAGCAGTCCTTTTTCGCGCGGCTGGATCTCCAGCTCGTGATCGGGGTCGTCGATGTCGCGCACGTTGAGGATGTGCTTGAGAAGAAACTTCTGCGGGCACTCGCCGAAGTCCTCCAGAGCGGTCGGAGAGAGCGACTCGAGCGCTGCGGCGAAGCGCGAGCGGAGAACCTCCCCGGCGATGTAGCCGTCGAAGGGGCCGTTCGTCCCGCTGCGGGCCAGGAGCTGGAGTGCGCGGCGCGAGGGGCGGGCGGGTGTCCCCGCTCCCTCGCCCTCGCCGGGGGCCGCGATGGGGGCGGGGTCCCGCACCTCGTTCCCCACCCCTCGCGCCACGGCGGCCGCGAAGTCCGCGAGCAGCTCTTCCCTCCGTTCGGGGTGCCGCTCGATGACGAAGTTCCGGAGGAACTGCGAAGGGCGGAGGAGTTTTCCGAAGCCGTCGGTCCGCGCGAAGCTGAAGCGGAGCGTCGCGCGTGCGCCGTCGAAGAGGAGGCGGAAGAGGAACCGTTCCTCGTCGCGACCGTCGCCGATTTCGCGGATGCCGAGAAGGCGGCGGTCGGCGTCGGGGAGCAGTGGATCCTCGATCCGGCGCTGCGGAAACGATCCCTCCTGCGCCCCGAAGACGAACAGGTGCTCGAAGGTGCGGCCGCGAAAGGTCATCACGTCGCCGAGCCACACCGCCGGCAGAGAGGGAGCGGTCTCCTTCTGCAGCGCGCGGGCCTCGATCGCCTCGATGACCGCGCCGGAGTCGAAGCGGACGTTCGTCCGGTCGGCGAGGCGGAAGAGGTCGGCGATCTCCTCGAGCGCGGCCGCGCAGTCGACATCGACCGCGGTCTCGATGCGAAAGCGGTCGATTGCCTCGCGCAGCCACTCCGACCATTGTGCGCCCCGAAGGAGCGCTCCACGCGGCGGTGCAAGCGACTCGAGCTCGGCGACCACGGCGATGAAGTCGGCCACGGCGAACTTCGGGCTGCGGACGAGCCGGAGGCGCTCGCTCGTGCCGCCGGCGATCTTCGCCTGGCGCGTTTCGGCGTCGGCCCTGTCGACGTTGATCCGCGCCGCCGTCCGGAGGCCGGAGCGAACGACCTCGAGGACGTCCCCGCGTGGAAAGCCCTTTTCATTCAGGCGGAGGAGCAGGAGAATCCCGCGCGCAATCCGGTGCGCCGCGAGCGGTGTTTCCGGCGCGCCGGTCGTCGTGAATCCCTCGGAGGCGGCGAGCCGCCGGAACAACGCCGCGTCGTGAGGATCGATCGCGCGTGCGGCGATGCCGATCGCCCTCGGAGGCGTTCCGCTCCGCAGCAGCGTCCCCACCGCCGCGCAGATCGCGGCGATTTCCTTCGGCCTCGTTTCGTGAACGCTGACGCTCCACTGCGGTTCGCGGACCGTGAACGCCGGATCGCGGCGCGGCGTCCCTCCGGCGACGCTTCCGACGAAGCGGTGCGCGAAGCGGTAGCTCTCTCCGTCGCCTGCGGGCACGTGCACCGATGCGATGTGGCCGGCGTCCCGCAATGCGAGGAGCAGTTCGAGCTGTGCGCCGGTCATGTCGTAGAAGCCGGCGACGATCTGCCGCGCCACCGGCGCTCCGCTCCGGATGATCCCGGCGGCGCGACGGAGAAGATCGGCGGGATCGATCGCCCCGGTGGCGGCGATCAGCCGCTCGGACTCGGCGAAGACGCGAAGAACCAGCTTCTTCCGCTCGCGGTCCCGCAGGCCGGAAGCGGTGCGCACGCGCTCGCCGAGCTGGTCGATCGACAGGCCGCTGTCGCGCACGTCGCGCAGCGCCCGCTCGAGCAGAGAGGCGATGCCCCGCGTCTCGAGGATCGAATGATCGATGGCACGCACCGCCGCACGCATCGCCAGACGCCTCTCTTCTTCGGTCGCCACGCGCGGGTACTCTCCCGCGTCGTTCACGATGCGCCTGGCGAGGGTCTCCGGAGTCTGGAGCTGCAGTCCCGCGACCCCTCCCGCCCGCGCGACCACTTCGGCCGCGATCGCCTGCGCCATGCCCGAGGAGGCAACGATGACTTCGTCGTTCCATCCGCGCAGCGGATCGTCTCCCCGCCGCGCGATGAGTGCGCCGGCGACGTCGGCAGCGATCTCGTGATAGCGGGAGAAGTGGAGAGAGGGCACGGACGGTGCGATTGTACGCGATGGGGCGGAGAGGGGAGGACGCCGGCGCCCCGCCTCTCCCGGGCATCGAACTTGCGCGGAAATGTGCTGCAATGTTGCGCGCTGATGGGGAAGAGCGAGATCCGGACGATCGAGGTTCCGCCTCCGGTTTCGGCGGCGCTGCTCCTCCTCGTTTCGGGAGTGATGCTGGCGCTCGTCCGGTTTCTCTCCGGGCGCGCCTACGCCGGCGAGCCGGACACGATCGTCCGGGCGCTGGGGAACCGTCCGCTCTCGCGCGAAGTGGTCCTCGCCATCTCGATGCCGATCGTCGCCGACGTGCTGCTCTTCGTCCCGTGGGGATTTCTTTTCTTCGTGCTCGCCGACCGCCCGCCTCTGCGCCGCCCTCAGGCCTACGCGCTGACGTTCCTGGGCGGCCTTCTCTTCGCCTCGTCGATCCTGATGTGGCAGTCGTTTCTGCCGTCCCGCATCACGACGGCGGTCGACGCGGTCGCGCAGGCCCTCGGGGCTCTTTGCGGCGCGGCTCTGGCCCATCTGCGCCGCCAGGTGCGGATGAAATTCGAGGCGTGATCGGGCAATGGGCGATGGCAGGTCGAACGTGATTCTCGTTGTCGAGGACGATCCTCAGGTCGCACGCCTCATCTCGCTCGTCCTGCAGCGTCACGGGCACGAGTCGGAGGTCGTCGCCGACGGCCAGACCGCGCTGGTGCGCGCCAGAGAACTGCGGCCGCTGATGATCTTCGCCGATCTGTCGCTCCGCGGAATGGGAGGGGACGCGCTCTGCAGCGCGATCAGGGCGCAGCCGGAAACGAAGGACATTCCCTACGTGGTCATCTCGGGCGATCGCGACATCGCGGAGAAAGCGCGCCTTTGCGGAGCCGACGACTACATGGGCAAGCCTTTTGAATTCGGCGATCTGGTTCGGCTGGTCACCCGATATGCGCAGGCTCAAAGCGGAAAAACCGACTGAATCGCCGGAGGGGAGCGATGTGGTGACGCGCCTGATGGCGGGGCTCGCCGCCGAGGGATTCGTCACCGGTCAGACGTCCGAAGAGTGGAAACGCTACGGAGAAATCATCTACCGGCGTGCGGAAAGGATCTCGGTGGCCAGCGGCGAGACGGTCTTCATCTTCACGCAGGTCCCGGAACTGAACGACCGCATCCTCCGCCAGACGTCCGAGTCGGTGGTGAACTCGTGGAAGGCCCGCAGCGCGGCCCAGAAGGCGCTGTCGGTGCTGCAGACCACCACGGTGTATCACTGCCTCGTGGCCGGGGGCGACCAGCCCTACAACGAACTTCTCGCCGGATACATCACCCGAACCGGCGGCGCCACCTTCATTCCGGTGATCATGGTCCCCGAGATCAACCAGGTCCTCTATCCGATGCTCGACGAGAAGGTGGCGTCGGTCATGCCCCGCATCGAGTATCTCCAGTACCTCCTCGGCGAGCGGCGCGAGGCCGTCGACATGCACAAGCCGACCATTCAGGCCTTCTACGTGTCGGCGGCCGTGCTGGCGATCGTCCTGATCGCCATCGCCTTTTCGGTCGTCGTCTGACGCGGCCCCGTGCGGCCGCTACAATACGCGCCCTGATGTCGTTCCCTCTCCGCCCCCGGGACATCTTCGAAGAGCTGCGCCGTTCGGTGGTCGGACAGGACGATGCCGTTCGCGAGGTCTCCGTCGCTCTGGTCAAGCACCTGGTCGGGCATCCCGCGCCGAACATCCTGCTGATCGGCAACTCCGGCTCCGGGAAGACGACGCTCATGCGGGCGGTCGAGCACTTTCTGGCCACGCACCCGAAGCTGAGCGACTACGCGAACGTCGTCCGGATCAACGCCAACGTCCTGGCCGATGAGCGGCAGGGCTACGGAAGACTCGTTCTCGACCGCCTCCATGAAAACGCGTGCAGACGGTTCGGGCCGGGGGCGAAGCGCGAGCAGATCCTCCGCTCGGTCGAGCACGGGATCGTCTTCGTCGACGAGGTCGACAAGATCCGCGCCTCGGTCAGCGGCGAGCCGAACGTGAAAGGCATCATCGCTCAGGAAGCGCTGCTGACGCTGATCGAGAACGAGAATCTCGAGTTCGATGCCGGCGGCGAGACGGTCTCGATCAACTCCTCGCACATCCTCTTCGTCGCCGGCGGCGCGTTCGAGGATCTGTACGATGCGGTCCTCCGCCGGGCGACGATCGGCCAGGACGTGACGCCGATGAAGCCGGTCGTCGTCGTATCGGCCTCGGGCGACGTTCGCGAGGAGCTGCCATTCCATCTGCGCGACTATCTGAAATACGAGGACCTCTTCCGCTACGGCATGACGCCGCAGTTCGTCTCCCGCTTCGAGTCGATCGTCGTGCTCGACGACCTCACCGAGGCCGATCTGGCGCGGATCTTCGTCGAGCCGGAAGGGTCGACCTTCCGGACGGCGCGCGACTATTTCCATCGCTTCGGCATCGATCTGCAGATCACCCGCGGGGCGCTCCTGGCCATCGCCTGGGATGCGTCGCGCCAGAAGCGGCTCGGTGCCCGCGCCCTGCGCGAGACCTGGAGGCGCGTGATCCGGAATCTCGAATTCGATCCCTCCGCTCCCGGCGATGCGAAGACGATCACCATCGACGAGGCGATGGTCAGAAGCGCCATCGCCGGACGGGAAAAAGGAGCGCCCGCCGCGCGTTAGTACGTCGACACATGGCCAACGACCAGCCCAGACAGAAATCGTTCTTCGAAAAGCTCAAGCGCGGGCTTTTCATGACCCACACCGAGATCATCGAGAAGGTGAAGGAGGCCATCACGCCCGACCTTCCGATCGATCGCTCGGCCGTCGACGGCCTCGAGGAAGGGCTGCTGGGGGCGGACGTCGGCGCGGAGCTGACGACGATGCTCGTCGACCGCATCGAGCAGCGCATCCGCGACGAGAGAATCACGAGAATGGACCGCCTCACCGAGGTGCTCCGCGAGGAAACGCGCGCCCTGATCCCTCAGCGTACGGCGCAGACGATCGACCTTTCCCGCGCCAGGCCGTTCGTGGTTCTCGTCGTCGGCGTCAACGGGACGGGCAAGACGACGACGATCGCCAAGCTGGCGACCCGCTGGAAGAACGAGGGGAAGAGCGTCATTCTCGGCGCAGCCGACACCTTCCGCGCCGCCGCCATCGAGCAGCTCAGCCTTTGGGCCGACCGCGTCGGCGTGCCGGTGGTGCGGCACAAGGCGGGGTCGGACCCGGCCGCCGTCGCGCACGACGCCGTCAACGCAGCGAAAGCGCGCGGCGCCGATGTCGTCCTCATCGACACCGCCGGCCGCCTGCACAACAAGTCCCACCTGATGCAGGAACTCTCGAAGATCCGGCGTGTGATCGAGAAGGAACTGCCCGGCGCGCCGCACGAAACGCTCCTCGTGCTCGACGGCACCACCGGTCAGAACGGCGTGAGCCAGGCGGAGGCGTTCCTCCAGGCCGCCGGCGTGACGGGAATGGTGGTGACCAAGCTCGACGGAACGGCGAAAGGGGGCGTGATCCTTTCGATCATGCGCCAGTTCGACATTCCCGTGAAATTCGTCGGCGTCGGCGAGAGCGCCGACGACCTCATCCCCTTCGACCCCCAGGCCTACGTCGACACGCTGTTCGAGTGATGCGATCGACGAGCGGCCGGACATGGGGAGTCGCGCGTTTCCGGCAGCGAGATCCCGCCGCTCCCCCTTTCCACGGGAGGGCGATGGAGCCGCTCCACTAGACCTTGTGCCGCCCCGCTTCCCACTCCTCGCGCGCGAGCGTCAGGTCGCCGCGCTTCGGGCCATCGCCCATTTCGCCTTCGTAGGCGGCGCGCGCCGTGCCGCGGTCCAGATGCGAGTACACCGTGCCGTCGGGCTCGACGACCATGTTCGGGCCGTGGTCGCAGAGATCGAGACAGGAGACGCCGCAGATGCGCGCGATGCCGGCGCGCCCGGCGCACTTGTTCAGCACCTTCAGTTCCTCGCGGAGCACCTCGCCGCGGTCCTCGCCGCGGTCGGGGTTCGAGCAGCGGGGACCGGTGCAGACGAGAAAGAGCTTTTGCCGAGGGTATCTCACGCGGTGGGAGCGACGAACTTCTTTCCTGCGTCGAGCAGGTTCTTGAGGTCTTTCGGAGAACACGCTTCGGCGTAAATCCGTGCCACCGGTTCGGTGCCCGACAGCCGGAACAGAAGCCACGTCTGCTGATCGAAGATCAGTTTCACGCCGTCGATCGTGTTCACGCTCTTCACGCTCAACCCTCCCAGTTCCGACGGCGGGTTGGCGAGCTTCGCCGCAAGCGACTCCCGGATCTGCGGCGTGAGTTTCATGTCGAAGCGTTTGGAGTAATAGGAGCCGAACTCTCTGTACGTCTCCTCGATGAGCTGGTTGAGTTTCTTCCCGGTCGCGGCGACCATTTCGGCGACGAGAAGGCAGGCGAGGATGCCGTCCTTCTCGGGCAGGTGTCGATACATCGACATCCCGGCGCTTTCTTCACCGCCCATGGCGATCTTGTCGGCGAGAATCAGCTCGCCGATGTACTTGAATCCGACGGGGGTCTCGTAGACCGGCACGTCGAGCTTCTTCCCGATGGCGTCGATCAGGTGCGTCGTTGCCACCGAACGCGCCAGTCCGCCGGGGATGTTGCGGTGGCGCTTGAGGTAGAGCGCCAGCAGGCCGAGGATCACGTTGGGCGAGACGAAGCGGTTCCGGTCGTCGATGATGCCGAAGCGGTCGGCATCGCCGTCGGTGGCGAGTCCCAGATCGTATTGCTCCGCCGAAACGACCTTCCGCAGCTCGCCGAGGTTCTTCTCGTTGCACTCGGGAGAGAAGCCGCCGAAGTAAGGGTCGCGGAAGTTGTGGATGATCTTCACCTCGATCCCCGCCTCGAGCAGGAAATAGTCGAGGTAGTCGCGTGCCGTCCCGTACAGCGAGTCGATGGCGATGCGAAGACCGCTCCGGCGGATGGTGTCGGCATCGACCTTCTGGCGAAGCTCGGTCAGGTAACGGTCCTTCGGGTCGATCTCCTCGATCAGCTCCGTCTTTTCGTAAACGTCGATCCGCTCGTTGCGCTCTTCGAGTTCGTGGATCTCGCGCTCGATCTGTTTCGTGATTTCCGGGAGGGCGGGAGCACCGTTGGAGGTGGAGAATTTCAGGCCGTTGTACTCGGGCGGGTTGTGCGATGCGGTGAAATTGATCGCTCCCATCGCCCTCCGCCGCACGGTCTCGTACGAAACGCACGGCGTCGGCACGTCGCGCGTACAGAGGAACGCCTTGATGCCGTTGAAGGCGAGGATCTTCGCCGCCTCCAGGGCGAACTTCTCGGAGAGGAACCGCGTGTCGTACGCCACGACCACGCCCGATCCCTGCTGCTTCGACTTCCTCAGGTAATTGGCGATTCCCTGCGTGGCGAGGCGGACGTTGTCGAAGGTGAAGTCTTCACCGATGATGCCGCGCCACCCCGAAGTTCCAAACTTGATCATGCCACGCTCCCAGACAGGAAGGGGTGAGGGAGGAAAACAGTAACACAAGAAGGGGACGTGGGCCGTCGTCAGCCGTCGCCCTTCAGCCGTCGGGCGGGGCGGGAGGGTGCGAGCGGACGTTCGGCTGGCGCGCTTTCCGCAAGGATGGGATGCAGAGATGCCCGAACGCCCGGTCGTGCTGATCGCTGACGATCACGATGACGTCGCAGCGCTTCTGGAGATGTACCTCAGGCCGCTCGACTGCGACATTCTCGTCGCACGCGACGGCGAAGAGGCGCTGGCGGTCGCGCAGAACCGGCTCCCCGACATCGTCCTTCTCGACGTGATGATGCCGAAGCGCAGCGGGTGGGAGGTCTGTCAGGCCCTCAAGGCCGTACAGCGGACGGCCTCGATCGCCGTCGTTCTGGTGACCGGCAGAGGGGACGTGAAGGACCGCCTGACGGGGCTGCAGGTCGGCGCCGACGACTACCTCGTCAAGCCGTTCAACCGGGACGAGGTGGTCAGGCGGATCCGGGCGCTGCTCTCGAGACGGCGCGACTCGCGGCAGGCGACGACTCCCGAAGGGGCGAGGAGCGCGCTCGAGAACCTCCTTCTCGACCGGGCCAGCGGCCTGCCGACGGTCCCGATGGTGCTCGATCGCGTCAAGGAGATCCTGATCGAGCAGGGAGAGGTCGGCGTCGTCTTCGTCGACATCGAGCAATTCGAGGAGATCGAGGCGGAGTACGGCTGGGCGTTTTTCGATGAATTCCTCCGGCGCGCCGGGGACATCGTCGCGGCCGAGGCGCGCGAGCGCTTCCGCAACGCGATCGTCGCCGCGCAACGCGTCGGCGGGTCGAGCTTTTTCGTCTTTTTCGAGACCCTCGGCGAGGAGACCTCACACGAGGGAACGCTCGACTTCGCGGCGAACGAGCTGCGCGAGAAACTCGTCGACGCGATGCGCGACCGCTTCCCGGCGATGCAGCAGGAACAGATCGGCTTTTTCGTCGGTGCCGCGCGCATCGACTATCGCCCGCAGATCCGGCTCGAGCGTCAGGTCTACCACGGGATGCAGGTCGCCGCCGACGCCGTCCGCGACGCCGAGCAGCAGCGCAAGAAGCAGCTCACGCGCGAGATCCGCGACATCATCCGGCGCAAACGCGTCACCACCCTCTTCCAGCCGATCGTCCGCGCCAGCGACTCGTCGGTCTTCGGCTATGAGATCCTCACGCGCGGCCCTTCGAACTCCTCGTTCCGCAACTCCGACATGCTCTTCGCCTTCGCCCGCGAGACGCGCCTGGCGTGGGCCCTCGAAGCCATCGCCCTCGAGGAGGCGCTGCGCCGGCTGCGCGAAGTCGAGATGCTCGACCGGAAGTTTCTCCTGAATCTCGAGGCGGAGATGTTCGGCCGGTCGGAGTTCAGGATCCACGAGATGGTCTCCTTCTTTTCCGAGCACCGCGGGCATTTCGTCCTCGAGATCACCGAACGCGCCGCGATCGACGACTACGCCACGTTCCGCCGGCGCGTCGACGAGTTCCGCGAGCAGGACATCGAGGTCGCCATCGACGATGCCGGCTCGGGCTACGCCTCGCTCGAGGCGATCGCCGCCCTCGCCCCCGACTACCTCAAAATCACCAAAGGGCTGGTGTCCACTCTCGCCGCCGAGCCGATCAAGCAGGACCTCGTCAGGATGCTCGTCGAGCTGGCCGCGAAGATCGGCGCCAAGACGATCGCCGAAGGGATCGAAACCCGCTCCGAGTACGAATGGTGCCGCGACCTCGGCATCGACCTCCTGCAGGGCTACTACCTCTCGTATCCGCGGGAGCAGCTCCGCGCCGGAGACCAGGAAGTCGCCCGTTCGCTCGGTGCACCTCTCGGCTCCCACCTCTCGGCTCTCAGGTAGCCCGCATCAGCCGGCGTCTCCGGTTGATCCGGTCCGTCGCTCCCCAGCCGTACTTGTAGGCCTCGGCCCCGCGCAGGAAATCGAACCACGCCGCCCCTTCACGCACGGCCTGTTCGATCGCGTGCGCCACGACGAGCGTGCCGGGACCGAGGCGCTCGAGCGAGGGATCGTAGCCGCTCAGGTAGTAGTAGACCGTCTCGCGGTGCGCGAACCCGTAGAAGACGGCGACGATCCTGCCGCCGATCCGCATCCCGTACATCCGCAGCGCGCCCGCCCCCAGCATCCGCCGTGCCGCGTCGCGGTGAAAGGCACGGGTCACATCGTCGGCGAGCA
>DATLYG010000211.1:0-2423 GCA_035574985.1 Thermoanaerobaculia bacterium
CGCGCCCATGGCAATCGACCAGGAGCTGCTCGAGATCCTCGCCTGTCCCATCTGCAAGGAGGAGGTCCGGCCGGTGCCTCTTTCCGAGTCGCGCCGGGGCGTCGTGCGCGACCGCTACCGCGACAAGTTTCGCGGCGAGGAGCCGGTGGTCGAACAGGGGCTTCGCTGCGTCAAGTGCGGCCGCATCTATCCGGTGGTCAGCGACATTCCGGTGATGCTCGTCGACGAGGCCTTCGAGGAGGCGTGAAGAGGCAGTTCCCCGCTCTCCTCGCGCAGCTCGCAGCGGTTTTGAGACCCGGGAGCTGGGACCTGAAGCCCGCGGTCTTCATCGCCGCGGGACTCTACATGGTCCACATCCTCTTCCAGGCGCGGACGGCGATGTCGGAGAGCTGCGCCTTCCTGGCGTTTCTCTTCCTCGCCTGGGCCGTCGGGAAAGGTCAGCTTCGCGCCTCGTTCCACATCCTCTACTACCCGCTGGCGCTCTATGGTCTGACCACCGTGGTGTCGGGTCTGGCTTCGGATACGAGACACTACGGGGCCGGCGCGATCATCCTCGTGAAGGCGTTGGTGTTTCCGACCGCGCTGATTCTCTTTCGCGAGATTCCGCGCCTGCGAACCTCCGCGGTGATTCTCCACGCCGCCTTTGCCACGGCGATCGGGATGGTCGGCATCGGTCAGTTCTTTCTGCTCGATCAGCGCGATCTCGAGCACCGCATCCGCGGGCTCTCCTCGCATGTGATGACCTACTCGGGTCTGCTCCTCCCCCTTTCGCTTCTCTTCCTCTTTCTCCGGTTTCATCACAGGCGCTGGTGGCTGGCGCTTCCCGCCGCCGTCACGACCTTCGCGTTGCTGCTGACCTTCACCCGCAGTGCCTGGATCGGGTGGGCGGCGGCGCTGCTTCTGCTGCTTCTCGCCATCCGTCCGCGGGCGGTGATCGCCCACGCCATGCCCCTGCTGATTCTGGCGGTCGTTTTCATGCCGATGCCGATGTTCACGCGGCTCGTCTCGACGTTCGACGCGAGGCAATCATCGAATTTCGACCGGATCCGGATGCTGCAGGCCGGTGTCGAGATCATCCGCGACTACCCGCTTCTCGGCGTCGGTCCGGGAAACGTCAAAGAGGTCTATCCCCTCTACCGTCTTCCCGACGCGCCGCGATTCCGCGTTCCGCATCTGCACAACAACGTCGTGCAGATCTGGGCCGAACGGGGCTTCGTCGCCGTGCTGGCCTACCTCCTTCTCCTCGGACTGTTCCTGCGCGAGTGCTTACGGCACTGGAGAGGGGAGAATCGCGCCTGGGCGCAGGCCGGCGTGGCGATCGTGATCGGGCTGACGACGGCGGGTCTGTTCGAATTCAACTTCGGAGATACGGAAGTCTTCTACCTGATGCTCGACCTCTTCGCGCTGATCGTGGCGATGCTCGAGGGAGAGGCGCCGGGGGCGGCCCGGCGAATGAACGGGGCGGCGGACGTGTTCCCAGCCGCAACGATGTCGTCCTGAGCCGCACCGGAGGCCGACCGGCGCCGCGTGACGGAGGGACGGCCGTAACTTTTCCGCCATGCCCGCGTCGAAAGGGAGAGAAGCCGGGGAGATGAAGCACCTGAGCGATCAGGAGTTGATGCGCATCGTTCAGGCCGGCGATGTCTCCCCCGTCTCCGAAATCTACGACCGCTACAGCGGCCGGATCTACAACTTCGCATTTCGCTTCCTGAAGAACGCGGAAGCGGCGGAAGACGCGACGCAGGAAGTGTTCGTCAAGATGCTCAAGCACGCCAGCCAGTTTCATGGAGATGCCAAGCTGTCGACGTGGCTGTTTTCCATCACGGCGAACTGGTGCCGCGACTACCTGCGGAAGGCGGACAACAAGGCGAAGGAGCCGGACGAGGTGCTCGTCAGCCTTCCGGCTCCCGGCGAACATGCTCCCGACCGGACGTTCGAGAAGAAGCAGAACGAGGCTCGGGTGCAGCGCGCGCTGATGGCGCTCACGCCCGAGCAGCGGGAGGCGATCCTGCTGTCGCGCTACCAGGGGCTGTCGTACGCGGAGATCGCGCAGATTGCGGGATGCTCGGAAGGGGCGGTCAAGACGCGTGTCTTCCGGGCGATGGAGACGCTCAAGCGGGAATTGAGCGGAGACGTGCAGCGAGGTGACCGATGTCTGAATGCCATGTCGTGAGAGAGAACATGCCGCAGTTGCTCGCCGAGTCGCTCGACGCGGCGGCACGCGAGCGTGCGCATCAGCACATCGAGAGCTGCGCTGCCTGCTTCGGCGAGTGGCAGGGGATGCGCGAGGCGTGGGATCTGCTCGAGCAGCTCCCGGTGGTCGAGCCTCCGCCATCGCTCCGCGAGCGCGTGATGGCGGCGGCGGGCCCGCGCCGGCAGGCGCCCGGAGTCGTGCCGTTCCCGCGGCGGCGCGCGGTGCGCTG
>DATLYG010000212.1:0-15294 GCA_035574985.1 Thermoanaerobaculia bacterium
CCGGCGGCAAGAAGTCCCGCCTGCGAGCCGTCGACGTAGAGCAGGTTGAGATTCCCTGCAAGGGCGGCACCGGCCGATTCGGAATCAGGCCGCTTCGAACGACGGACGGTGAAGTTGATGCTTCGCGTCTCTCCCGGCGCGATCGTGATCAGGTCGCGCGGAGCGGCGATCCACCCCGCATCGGAGACAAAGATCCCGCTCAGGCCCGCCGTGCCGACGTTCGTGTACGTCACCGTCGCGATCGAATCGGTCCCCCGCTCGCCCGCCACCTCGATGCGCGCCGATTCCGGCTGCGCCACCGCCGTCCCCGCCGGCCGGAATACGGAAAGAACACGCACCGGGACCCCGAAATCCTGCGGAACACCATTGCCCGCGGGAACGGAGACGAACTCGTACGCTCCCACCGGAAGCGGCTTCGCCGTGAGCTGCACGACCTGGCTTCCTCCCCCCGGCAGCGTGAAGCTTGCCGGAGAGTGGTTGAACGACTCGTCGCTCTTCTCGAGCGTGATCACCGTGTCGACGTCGCCGTAGTTCGTCAGCACGTAGCTGTCCTGATTCACCGGCGTGCCGTTGACCTGCACCAGTCCCTCGGGCGGCACGGCCAGATCGACGATCGGCGGCGACTGCACGCGCGGTCCGGTCGTGAAGGTCACCGGCGCCGTGGCGTCGCTCGTCACGATGTTCCGCTGGAAGTCGTGGGGGTAGGTCACCGTCCGCACGGTGAGGCCGTAGGACGTCGACGCCGCCAGACCGCGTACGATCGCCGACGACACCCACTTGTCCGCCGTCACCACCACGATCGGCGTTCCTCCTCCCGTCGGCGTCACCGTCAGCTCGTATCCCCCCTCGTCCCAGCCGTAGGGAATCGTCGTCCATGACGCGACGACGCTTCGGTCGGTCACGTCGGACACCGCGACTCCGGTGGGAGCGACGGTCTGGTACTCCTCCCAGTTGTTCCCCTGCTGCTTCCGGTTCATGAATGCGCGCAGCTCGGAGTCCGTGGTGGAAAGAGCGTTGTAATTGATGTCGGACGCCCCATCGATCAGCCGCGTCATGTTCAGCAACTCGCGCGGCAGGGGACCGCGAAAGTCATTGAACGATATGGAGAAGTCAGTCAATGCGGAAAGGCGCGTCAGCCCGGTCGGGAACGTCCCGGAAAACCGGTTGTAGCTGATCGACAGCGTCTGCAGTTTCCCCAGCGTGAAGAGACTCGGCGGCAGATCGCCGCTCAGAAAGTTGTCGGCAACGCTGATGTAGACCAGATCCTGCAGCCCTTCGAGCGACGGAATCCGCCCCTCGAAACGATTCGACTCGAGCTGAAGCACCTGCAGTTTCCTGAGAGACCTCGGATCGGGAAGGGTCCCCGTCAGCAGGTTCTGGTAGAGGTAGAGGTAGACGAGATCCGCAAGGTTCACGATCTCGCCGGGGAGGCGTCCGGTGTGGAGGTTCGCTGCGAGATCGAGATACGTCAGGCGGCGCAGGTTTCCGATCGACGGCGGGATCTCCCCTCCCAACTGATTGCCGCCCAGCACCAGCACCTCCAGCTCGCCGAGTTGCCCGATCCACGGCGGGATTCCTCCCGTGAGCCGGTTGGCACCGAGGTTCATCTCGCGAAGTCTCGTCATCGATGCAAGCTCGTTCGGAATGGCCCCGGTGAGCTGATTCGAGCCGAGGTAGAGAATCTCGAGATTCGTCAGCCCGCCCAACGTCGACGGGATCGTCCCGGTGAGAAGGTTCAGACTGAGATCGAGATAGTCGAGCGCGGTCAGCGAGCCGATCCCGGCGGGAATCCCTCCCGTGAGGCGGTTCGATCCGAGGGCGAGCATCCGGAGGCTCTTCAGGCGGGTCAGCTCCGGCGGAATCGTCCCCTCGAGGAAATTCGAGTTGAGATCGAGAACCTGCAGGGCCTGAAGATCTCCCAGCCATGCCGGAACCGTCCCGGTGAGCTGATTGGCGCCGGCGGAAAGGAGGCGGAGCGATTTCAGTTGCCGCAGTTCGTCAGGCAGAGTTCCACTGAGCGCGTTGTAGTCGAGGGCGAGTTCCTCCAGGCGCGTCAGGTTTCCGAGAGCTTTCGGAATCTCGCCCGACACCCCGGTCAGGCTGAGCCCGAGCCGGACGAGCTGCGCGAGACCTCCCAGCGATGACGGGATCGGTCCGGAGAATCCGTTGGACGAGAGTTCGAGAATCTGCAGGGACGAAAGCCGGCCCAGTGCGTCGGGAAGCGGTCCGCTCAACGCGTTGGAGTCGAGGTAGAGCTCGACCAGCTTGTCGAGCGATCCGATCGACGCGGGGATGCTTCCCGTCAGCCGGTTGTCGCCGAGATAGAGACGCTCGAGATTCTTCAGCGATCCGATGTCGGACGGGATCGGTCCGTCGAGGCGGCAGCCCGCGAGCCCCAGCTCCCTGAGGTTCGCCAGCCGCGTGATTTCGGCGGGGATCGGTCCGCCCAGAGGATTGCCGTAGAGGTAGAGAGACTGGAGCTGCGCAAGGTCGCCGATCTGCCGCGGGATTCCTCCCGTCAGGCGGTTCTCGTACAGGTCGAGACTCTCCAGGCTCGCCAGACGCCCGATCTCCGGCGGGATGACACCGCCCATTTCGCTCGCGGCGAGATTGAGCGTTTCGAGCCGGGCCAGTTCGGTGATTTCGACGGGAATCGATGCGAAGCGATTTCCCGGCATGATCAGAAAGCGAAGGTTCCTGAGGTCGCGGATGGCGCCCGGAATCGTCCCGTTCAGACGGTTCGAATAGAACTGGATACCGATGACCGTCGTCCCGGCTTCGTCGCAGGTGATGCCGTTCCAGGAACACTCGGAACCGGCCGGCCCTCCCCACCCGTCCCTGTTCTCCCACTGCGGTCCGTTCGTCGCGTTGAAGAGTGCGAGGAGCGCGTCGCGCTCGGCCTGAGGGATCGCGGCCCTGCCCGCGGTCGCGAGCAGAACCAGACAGGCGCAGATCGCCCCCTGCATTCTCATGGCTGGATGCCCACTACAATACGCCCGAATCGCGGTGGCGGCCGTGTCGCCGCTCACAATGGAGAATGATGAAACGACCCCTCGCACTGCTCGCCGCAATTCTCCTCGCCAGCACGCTCCACGCCGTCGAAGGGAAGTGGACCCCGCAGCAGGTGCTGCAGCTCGATCGCGCCTGGCTGAAAAAGCTCGGACTGGAGCTTCCGCCCGAGAGGCTGTGGGACCCGAAGCGGGGCACAGGCCTGCTCGCCGGCACGGTCAACGTCGGCGGCTGCTCGGGCGGGTTCATCTCGCCGGAGGGGCTCTTCATCACCAACCACCACTGTCTCTTCGGGCTGCTGCAGGAGCACTCGACGCCGCAGAACGACATCATCACGAACGGGTACGTCGCCTCCTCGCGCGCCGGAGAATTGCGCGGCAAGTCGCTGCGGCTGACCATCCCGCGAACGTTCACCGACGTGACACAACAGGTGCTGGCCGCGGTTCCCGCAGGAGCCGACGACGCCCAGCGGCAGCGTGCGATCGAGAAGAAGGGGAACGAACTGGTCGAGGCGTGTGAGAAGCGGCCGGCCACCCGTTGCCGCGTCGCGGCGTTCGACGGCGGCGTCCAATACGTTCTGGTCGATGCGCAGGAGATCTCCGACGTCCGCCTCGTCTACGCGCCGCCGCGCGCGGTCGGCGAGTACGGCGGCGAGATCGACAACTGGATGTGGCCGCGGCACACCGGCGATTTCGCCATCGGCCGCGCATACGTCGACGACGCGCCTCTGAAGACCGAGTTCCATTTCCCGCTCTCGACACGCGGCATCAAACCGGGCGAGTTCGTGATGGTCCTCGGCTATCCCGGCACCACCTACCGCTCGCTCATCGCACCGGAGATGGAGGAACGGCGCGACCTCTTCTTCACGCGGCGCCGCGACGTCTTCGGCGAGTGGATCCGCATCCTGGAGGAGTCGACGAAGGAAAGCGAGGAGGGGCGGATCGCCGTCGCCGACAATCTCAAGACGCTGCTCAACCGCTTCAAGAACGCCGAAGGGCAGCTCGCCGGATTCCGTCGCGGGAGCATCGTCGAGAAGCAGCGGGCGGCCGACGAGGCGGTGCTCGCCTGGGCAAAGGCCAGGCCGGAACATGCCGCCGCGGCAGAGGCCTATCGCGGCCTCGTCGCCAACATCGAGGAGCAGAAGAAGACGTTCGATCGCGACTTCCTCCTCACCAACGTCAGCCCGACGTCGCTGTCGCCGGTTCCGATGGGGCCGAAAGCGCTCTACTTCGCCACCGCCGTCGCCCGCTCGGCGGTCGAACGCCGGAAGCCCGACTCCGAGCGCGAGCCGCTTTACATGGAACGCAACCTCCCGCGCGTCCGCGAGCGGATGGAGCGCGAGCAGAAGAATCTCTTCCTTCCCGCCGACAGGCGGATGCTGGAGGCGGTGGTGCGGCGCGCGCTCGCGCTGCCACCGTCTCAGCGCATCGCCGCGATCGACCGCGCGTTCGGCAGCGGCGACGCCGCCGCGGCCATCGAGCGCATGTACGCGGAGACGAAGATCTTCGATCTCGCCGAGCGGCTGAAGATGCTCGGCGAATCGCCGGAGCAGCTCCGTTCCCGGCACGATCCGCTCGTCGACCTCGGCTTCGCGCTCGAAGAAGACCTGCGCGATCTCCAGCAGCGCCGCGACCGCTGGGAAGGAACCGGGTCGCGGCTCCGCCCGCTCTGGCGCCGCGCCGTCGCCGCGCACGCCGGCAGGCCGATCGCCCCCGACGCGAACTCGACGCTGCGCGTCAGCTTCGCCCACGTGAAGGGTTACCGGCCGCGCGACGGCGTCTTCTACGTCCCGCAGACGACCCTCTCCGGCGTCATCGAGAAGCACACCGGCGAAGAGCCGTTCGACGTTCCCGATCCGATCCTCGCCGCTGCAGCGAAGAAGGAGTACGGTCCCTGGAAGGACGCCGCGCTCGACGACGTTCCGGTGAACTTCCTCGCGGACGCCGATACGACCGGCGGCAATTCCGGCTCCCCCGTGGTCAATGGCCGCGGCGAAGTCGTCGGCGTCAACTTCGACCGCGTCTGGGAGAACGTCGCCAACGACTTCGGCTACAACCCGGAGATCGCCCGCAACATCAGCGTCGACATCCGCTATCTGCTGTGGCTGCTCGACCGAGTCGAGAACGCCGACTCGCTGCTCAGGGAACTCGGAATCCGGAAGTAGCTCGCCGGCGAGAGGCGAGAGGCAAGAGGGCGAGCAGGCGAGGTGGCGAGAGGGGCGAGGAAGGCCAGGAGGGCGAGGAGGGGCGAAGGCGAAGAGCTGCGGAGGGACTGGACTTGCTCGCCTACTCGTCTATTTCGCCCCCTCGCCCCCTCGCCCCCCTCGCCCCCCTCGCCCCCTCGCCCTCTCGCCCGACTTGTAACCCCCTTTCGACCTGATTCGTCAGAGAATGGGATGGCGATGAGGCTGCGACTTCCGATTGTCGTCCTGCTTCTGCTCCTCGGCGGAAGCGCCCTCGCCCAGGAGGAGCAGGCACCCGACTACTCGCGCGAAACGCTGTTTCAGATGTTCGTGGTCGAAGCGAACCGCACACCGGTCCGCGAACAGGTGGAGGTCGAGTTCGGGTCGATCGACTTCACCGACATCAACACGCGCTATCGCTTCTTCTGGCTGCCGTTTCTCACGCCCATCCCCTACTCGTACCGCCGGACGAACGTCGAGATCCCCAACCCGTTCGTTCTCACCGGCACCTCGTTCCCGCAGACGGCACAGACGTGGCGGCGAGGGAGGGAGATGAGCCGCGAGCTTCGCCGGATCGAACGGATGGAAAAGGAAAAACGCGCCCGTGTGCGCGTCGACAGCCGTTAGGCGGGACGGATCACCACCGGGAAAGGGTGCTCGAAATCGGCGCGCCCGCCGACCTTGCCGGTGACGACGATCTGCCACTCGACGGCGCGGTCACGGATCTTCCCGGTGGGAAGCGCAAAGTCGGGGATCGTCAGAGCGACCGTCTCCTCGAACGACTCCCGCACGTCGAGCCCGGTCCTCTTCAGCACCGGCAGGTCGTGATGGTGGCGATTCGTCTTCGTCTCGGTGACCAGCCGTGAGGTGGAGGACGGCCGTCCTTCCTGCGCCGGTATCGCCCAGCCGTCTTCCTCGACCCAGTAGCGCTCGTACTCCCACGTCGTCTCGCGGCAGCGGAGATCGACGGCGAGGTCCTCGAGAAAGACCGGCCCGGGCTGCCGCACCAGCATGCGCACGCTGCGGCCCGGGCGGAAGTCGATGTCGTCGACCTCGATCTCGGTTTCGGGCGTCGCGAGGGCGAAAAAGCGGTGGATGCCGGAGATCACGGCCCAGAGCGAGAGAAGCCCGAAGAGTGCGAGCGCTCCGATCAGCGCGCCGCGGACGAGAGTGATCTCGCCCGGAGCAGATGGAGCGAGCCTCCGGTCGCGAACGCGAGACCGCAAAGTCCGAAGCCGAGAACCATGCGCGCCTCGGTCTTCGTCGGAACGAGGCGGCGAAGACGGTGGCGAAGGACGCGCCCCGGGTCGGTCTCGGGCAGCGGTTGCGGTGTGGCGCCGACGGCTTCGAGATACTCGGCGCGCTGCTCGTCGCGTTCGCGGTCGAAGATCGAACTCACGCCGGCCTTCCCTCACGCACCGCGCTGGACCTTCAGCCCCCAGCCGGACTCGACGAGCCACGCCATCAGGTCGGGGGCGGTCATGGGGTGCGCCACCCAGTAGCCCTGAATCAGATCGCATCCCATGTCGCGGAGCATGCGCCACGTTTCGGCATTCTCGACCCCCTCGGCGCAGACCTGCTTCCCGAGGTCGTGCGCGAGGTGGATGACGGTGCGCACGATCGCCGCGTCGGCCTCGCTCGTGGCCATTCCGCCGACGAAGCTCTTGTCGATCTTGATCTCGTCGATCGGGAGCTGCCGCAGGTGCGTGAGGGACGAATAGCCGGTCCCGAAATCGTCGACCGAGAGGCGGACACCCATCGACTGGATCATCGACATGATGGCCAGTGCGTGCGCCGGGTCGGCCATGATGCTGCTCTCGGTGATCTCGATCTTGAGGAAGCGGGGATCGACGCGCCACTTCTCGAGCGCCGCCTGGACCTTCGCCGGGAGCGTCTGTTCGAGCAGGCTCTTCGCGGAGATGTTGATCGCGACGTGGACCGGGGCCCCGGTGTCCATCCACTCGCGGCACTGCTGCATGACGCGCTCGAGCAGCCAGTCGGTGATCGGCCGGATCAGCCCCGTCCTCTCCGCGATCGGGACGAACACCGTGGGGGAAAGCTGCCCTTTCCGCGGATGGTTCCAGCGGATCAGCGTCTCGACGCGAGTGACGAGACCGCTTCTGAGGTGGAGCTTCGGCTGGTAGTGGAGCTCGAACTCGTTTCTCTGGACGGCCGTGCGCATCTCCACGATGAGCGAGAGCTGCTCGGGCGAGCGGTCGTCGCGATCGTCGCGGTGAAAGCTGTAGCCGAGCTGCGATTCCTTCGCTGCGTACATGGCGACGTCTGCGCGGCGCAGCAGCGTCCGCGCGTCGGTTCCGTGCGTCGGATAGAGTGCGATGCCGATGCTCGCTCCCACTTCGAGCACCTGGTCGTCGACGATGAAGGGCTGCTGCAGCGCGTTGAGCACGTTCCGGGCGATGCGGGCGACCTCGTTGGCATCGTGGATCTCCGGAAGGACGACCGCGAATTCGTCACCGCCCAGCCGCGCCACCGTGTCGCTCCGGCGGAGCTGGTTCCGGAGCCGCCACGCGACCTCCTTCAGCAGCATGTCGCCGAAGTGGTGGCCGAACGTATCGTTGACCTCCTTGAAGCGATCGAGGTCCATCAGCAGAAGCGCGAGGTGATTCCGCGTGCCCGCCGTCTCCAGAACGGCCTTCTCGAGCTGCTGAAACAGGAGCGTGCGGTTCGGCAACGCGGTGAGCGCATCGTGCAGCGCCTGGTGACGGAGCTCGAGAACGTCGCGTTTCGACTCCGTGATGTCGCGCAGGAACGCGACCCAGTGCGTCAGCTCCCCGCCGTCCTCCACCGGGACGAGCTGGATCTCGAGCTCGAACTCCGTCCCGTCGGTCCGGCGGGCCGTCACCTCTGCCGCAAACGTCCGCCGCTCGAAGACGTGCTGCAGGAGGGCGTTGTACACGGCCCGCTCCCGCTCGATGATCCCGAACGCGGCCGGCGTGCCGCCGATCACTTCTTCACGCGTACGGCGGTAGATGTCGCAGAACCCGTCGTTGACGAACGCGATCCGCGGCCCCGCAGCCTCGACGGCAGGGGTGAGAATGGCGATTCCCTGCGTGGCCACGCGCACGGCGGAGTTGAGCATGCGAAGCTGCTCGACCTCGCGCTGCTGCCTGCGATCGACCGTGTCGCTCCTGTCGACACTCGTCGTCCACGGCGTCCGCAGCCATGTGGCGTCATCTGACATGGGATCTGGATGGGGGAATGATAGCGCAAAGGACTAATCGGGATTGGTCGCCCAGACGGTCATTTCGGTCACGAATCCCCGATCGTCCATTTCCAGCATCGAAACGATCGCGTGGGCGATCTCGACGGCACGGAGCTTTCTGTCGCTCCACGGGCGCGCTTTCCCCTCTGCGGCGAAGAACTCGGTCTGCACTTCGCTCGGGTTGATCTGCATCACGCGCACATTGTGCTTCCGCAGCTCGGCCCGCCAGCATTCGGTCATGCCGGCGAGGGCGAACTTGCTCGCCGCGTAGGCCGTCCCTCCCGCGAATCCCCGCTGCGCGGCCGTGGAGGCGACGTTCACGATGTTTCCCCGCGACTGCCGGATGAAGTGGCGGGCCGACTCCCGCGCCACGAGCATCGCGCCGAAGACGTTCGTGGCGAAGACGCGCTGCATCTCCTCGAGCGTGGTGTCGGTGAGGGGGGCGAAGGAACCGAATCCGGCATTGTTGATCAGGACGTCGTAGCCGCCGAGGCGCTCGGTGACCGTGCTCACCAGACGCACGACCTGATCCTCGCGGGAGACGTCCGCCTCGATGGCGACCGCCCCGAGCTCTTCCGCCGCCCGCGCGAGCTTCGCGCGATCCCGGCCGCAGATGGCGACGCGCGCGCCGCGGGCGGCGAGCTGACGCGCCGTCTCGCGGCCGATTCCCGAACTTCCCCCCGTGACGAGGACCTTCGCAGAGTCCAGATTCATTTCATTTCCTCAGTACTTCAAGTTTTCCACCATTCAGTGTTTCTAGATAACTGGAAAGAAATTCTTTTGCCTTCGCGTCGTCCTTCAGGTAGGCCTCCCAGAAACCGGCCGACGCGATCTTGATGGTGGCAAGGATCCACCGCTCCCGCTCCGGCGTGAAGGGGCGCCTCGCGTCCTGGCTCGTCTCCTGCGTCACCGGCGCCCGCGGCCTGCGGAAGTCGGGGGTCGACGGCGGATCGAAGTCGGCCGCCGGCCTCTGCTCCAGCTCCTCGGTCAGGTCGGCGAACCGGCCGGTGAACGACATGTGCCGCGCCCCTTCGATGGAGATGAAGTACTTGTCACCCGGCGCGCTGAGGTCGAACGCCTCTTTCCGCGCCTCGGGGCTTTCCCCGTTCGCGAGCCGGTCCCCGGTCCCGGTCATGAACATCGCCGGAATCCGAAGCGGCGCGAACGACTCGCGGGTGAGACCGGCCAGGCCGGGCGGCTGCGGCGACATCGCCACCACGGCCCGTACCCGCGAGTCGCGCAGGTCCCCCGCCCCGGCGGCATTCACGCCGCCGATCTGCATCGCCGTCAGCGCACCGAGGGAATGGCCGCCGACACCGATTCTCGCCGCGTCGATCTTCCCCTTCAGCTCGGGATACTTCTCTTCCAGCGTTCCAAGCGAGTCGAGGACGAAGACGACGTCGCGGACACGGTCGCGCTGCTCCTTCGGGCCGATTCGCTGCCAGATGGTCTCCAGGTCGGCGATCTTCGTGATCGAGCCGGCGTCGGCATGCATCGGACGAATGGTCACGAAACCGTGGCCCGCCCAGTACGACGTGATGCCCGCATAAGCGAGGTTCGTCCCGCCGAATCCGTGCGAAAAGACGATCACCGGATACGGGCCGCCCTTGATCGGATACTCGATCACGAGCTGGAGGTCCCTCCCCCGCGACTCGTCGCGGAGGACCGCGTTCGGAATCACTCCTACAGGGAGTGGAGTCTCGTCGGCTCTGTAGGACGTGGGAGCGCTTCGCGGCGCGCCGCCGTCGGGAGTTGCGCAGCTCGCCAGCGCGAGCGCCAGAAGAAAGAAGGTCCGTTTCATGACGTGCATCATAATTTGAAGGCCGCGGGAGAGCGGCGCACGAGACCCTGACTTTCCGAATGGCCGAACACATCCGCCGCTACACCCTCAGGACCCCGGTCAGGACGCAGAAAACCTACCGCGTCCGCTACGAAGAGGAGCTGAACCCGGAGCAGCTCGAGGTCGTTCACGCCGGGGAGGGGCCGCTGCTCGTCATCGCCGGAGCGGGAAGCGGCAAGACGCGGACGCTCACCTATCGCGTGTCGCGCCTGATCGAGGACGGCGTCGACCCGGGCGACATCCTGCTGCTGACCTTCACCAACAAGGCCGCGCGCGAGATGCTCTCGCGCGTCGAACAGCTCGTGGCCGCCGACACCCGCCGCATCTGGGGCGGGACGTTTCACGCCATCGGCAACCGGCTCCTCCGCCGTCATGCGCAGGCGATCGGCTATCGCGCGAACTTCACCATTCTCGACGACGAGGACGCGCGCGAGATGATGGAGTCGTCCGTCTCCTCACTCGGCATCAAGACGCTCGAGAAGCGGTTCCCGAAGGGCGACGTTCTCCTCGACATCTACTCGTTCCTGATCAACACCCGCACGCCTCTGGAGGTGCACCTCGAGCGCGAGTACCCGCACTTCGCCCTCTACCGCGACGAGATCGTCGCCGTTTTCCGACGCTACAAGGAGCGGAAGCGCGAGGCGAACGCGATGGACTTCGACGACCTCCTCCTCCACTGGAAGCTCCTGGTCGGGGAAGAGGAGGAGGCCGGCGCGGCACTCCGGCGCCGCTTCCGCTACATTCTGGTCGACGAATACCAGGACACGAACCGCCTCCAGGCGGAGATCGTCGACGCCATGGCCTCGGAGCGGCGCAACGTGATGGTCGTCGGCGACGATGCGCAGTCGATCTACTCGTTCCGCGGCGCGTCGTTCGAAAACATCCTCACCTTTCCCCTCCGCTTTCCCGACGCGAAGATCTTCAGACTCGAGACGAACTACCGCTCGACGCCGCAGGTCCTCGCTCTCGCGAATCAGTCGATCGCCCACAACCGCTACCAGTTCCGGAAGGAGTTGCGCGCCGTGCGCGGCGATGGTCCTCTTCCGGCGGTGGTCCGTACCGGCGACGTCTTCGAGCAGGCGTCGTTCGTCGCCCAGCGGATCCTCGAGCTGCGCGACGAGGGAGAGAAACTGAGCGACATCGCGGTCCTCTATCGCTCCCACTATCAGTCGCTCGAGCTGCAGATGGAGCTGACGCGCCGGCTCATTCCGTACGAGATCCGTTCCGGCGTCCGTTTCTTCGAGCAGGCCCACATCAAGGACGTCCTCGCCTACCTGAAGATCGTCACGAACCCGCGCGACGAGTTGTCGTGGAAGCGGATGCTGAAGCTCTACCCGAAGATCGGCGAGAAGACCGCGGCGGACATCTGGGGACGGATCGCGGAATCACCGAATCCGCTCGATGCCTTCCTCCGGGGAGGGGGAGGCGCGGAGGGGCGCGCGGCGGCGGCCGGTCTCGAGAGCGCCCGCCGCCTCCTTCGCCTGCTCGACACCGAAGCCATGCGGCGCAACCCGTCGGAATCGATCGGCAGGATCGTCGAGGAGGGCTACGCCGACTACGCGCGCGCGAAGTTCCCGAACGCGCAGGCGAGGCTCGACGACCTCGAACAGCTCTCGCAATACGCGATGCGCTACGACGACGTGAACGAGCTGCTCGACGAGGTGGCGCTCGCCAATCCGATCGCCGGCGAGGACATCGCCGTCGTCGGCCCCGAGGACGAGAAGGTCGTGCTCTCGAGCGTCCATCAGGCGAAGGGACTGGAGTGGCGCGCGGTTTTCGTCATCTGGCTCGCGGACGGACGCTTCCCCTCGGCGCGCGCGATGCGAGTGCCGGGTGGGATCGTGCGCGTCGATCCGGCGAAGGTCCACGCCGCATTCGATCTCTCGCACGCCCTTCCTCCCGCCGGGAGCGCCCTCGCCGAACTCGAGCCGGTCCTCGCCGGCGAGGCGAAGGAACCCGAGCCTCACGAGATCGTCATCCCGGGGGAGGAAGAGGAGCGCCGCCTCTTCTACGTCGCGGTCACGCGCGCGAAGCAGGAGCTCTATCTCGTCTTTCCGGTGATGAGCCGCGACCGCGGCGGCATGGACCTGCTGATGGAGCCGTCGCGTTTCCTCCGCGAACTCGACACCGGCTGCTACGAAACGTGGGTGGTAGGATCGGAATGACCGCGATGCGCCTCCTCCTGATCTCCTCTTCCACCGTGCACGGGTACGGTTTCCTCGATCATCCCGAGCCGGAAATCCGCGCCCTGCTCGAAGGCCTCCGTCGCGTCGCCTTCGTGCCGTTCGCGCTGAAGGACCGCTCCGCCTACACCGCGAAGGTCCGCGAGCGCCTCGGCAGGATGGGCTTCGACGTGGTGCAGGTCGAGTCGGCGGCCGATTTGCTCGACGCCGACGCGATTTTCGTCGGCGGCGGCAACACCTTCCGCCTTCTCAACCTCCTCTACGAGCGCAACCTGATCGACGAGATCCGGCAGCGCGTGCGGAGCGGCATACCGTACATCGGCTCGAGCGCGGGGACGAACGTCGCCGCGCCGACGATCCGGACCACGAACGACATGCCGATCGTCCAGCCGCCCTCGTTCGACGCGTTCGGCTTCGTTCCCTTCCAGATCAACCCGCACTACCTCGACCCCGACCCCCATTCGACGCACAAAGGGGAAACGCGCGAGGAGCGGATCCGGGAATTCCTCGAAGAGAACGATACGCCCGTGATCGGCCTCCGCGAGGGGACGATGCTGCGCGTCGGCGGCGGCCGCGTCACGCTGCTGGGCATGGCGCGGGCGCGGATCTTCCGCCGCGGCGCCGAGCCGGTGGAAGTCGACCCCGGATCGGCCATCGAGCTGTAGGGGCCTTCAGCTCTTCATCACCAGGGCGACGTCGGGATAGCGGATGCGCGCGATGGCCTCCGCCTTTTCGATCCATTCCGGCGGCAGTTCGGTCGAGACGCGTCCCGTGGCGTCGTCGACGAAGATCAGCACCCCGTCCTGCCGCACGGCGATCCATCCCGCCTCGTCCCGATGGAGGGGAAGCGCGCGGTGGCGCAGCGCGAAGGCGGCCGACGGGTCGTCCCCGCAGAGCTGGAGGAGCTGGCGAATACGGCGGGCAACCGGATGCGTTTTCAACGGTGCGCATGCTACCGCCGGAGTCGCAGTACGAAGAAGCGCCGGTCGCCGAGAGCCGGGAAAAGGTGGAGGAACCTCCCCTCTTCAAGGTCCTGCTGCACAACGACGACTACACCACCATGGAGTTCGTGGTCTGGATCCTCCAGTCGGTCTTCAACATGCCGGAAGAACAGGCCATCCAGGTGATGCTCAACGTCCATTTCCGAGGCGTCGGGGTGGCGGGGGTCTACACCTGGGAGGTCGCCGAGACGAAGGTCTCGACCACGACCGCCCTGGCGCGGGAACATGAGTTTCCCCTGCTCGTTACGATGGAGAGAGCGTGATCGCAAAGCAACTGCAGGAGTCGTTCGAGTTCGCCGTCAACGAGGCGGTGCGGCGGAGCCACGAGTACGTGACGCTCGAGCACCTGCTCTACGCACTGCTGCACGATCGCGACGTCGTCGACGTCGTGCGAGCCTGCGGCGGCGACGTCGAGGAACTGAAAAAGCAGCTCGACGACTTCATGAACAGGACCTACGAGGAGCTCGACAAGAAGGTGCAGCCCTCGCTCACGACGATGCTCCAGCGCGTCGTCCAGTACGCGCAACTCCACGCCCAGAGCTCCGGCCAGAAGGAAGTGGACACGCGTCAGATGCTGGCCGCGATCTATCAGGCCGAGCGCTCGCAGGCCGTCTATCTCCTCCGCAGCCAGGGCATCACGAAGCTCGACGTTCTCAATTACATCTCCCACGGAATCGCCAAGGTCCCGCAGAAGGAGCCCGCCTTCGTCGCGCCGGAGGAAGAAGAGCGCGCTCCCTCCGCGGCTCCGCTCGAGTCGTTTGCGGTCAACCTCGTCGAAAAGGCGAAGAAAGGGGAGATCGATCCGCTGATCGGCCGCACGCTCGAAGTCGAGCGGACGATCCAGATTCTCTGCCGCCGCCGGAAGAACAACCCGCTGCTCGTCGGCGAACCGGGCGTCGGCAAGACCGCCATCGCCGAAGGGCTCGCCCTCAAGATCCACAGGGGTGAGACGCCCGCCGTCCTCAGGGACGCGGAAGTGTGGTCGCTCGACATGGGAGCCGTCCTTGCCGGAACGAAATACCGCGGCGAGTTCGAGCAGCGGCTGAAAGCGGTCATCGGCGAGCTGCTGCAGAGGAAGAACGCGATCCTCTTCATCGACGAGATCCACACCATCGTCGGAGCGGGCGCCGTCAGCGGCGGGACGATGGACGCCTCGAACATCCTCAAGCCGGCCATTGCCTCGGGGAAGCTCCGCTGCATCGGCTCGACGACGTACAACGAATACAAGGCCGCGTTCGAGCGCGATCGCGCCCTCGCCCGCCGCTTCCAGAAGATCGAAATCGGCGAGCCGACCATCGCCGAGACCGTGGAGATCCTCAAAGGCCTCAAGAGCTACTACGAGGAACACCACGGCGTGAGATACACCGGGGAGGCACTACAGCTCGCCGCCGAACTGTCGGCGAAGTTCATCCACGATCGTCATCTGCCGGACAAGGCGATCGACGTGCTCGACGAGGCGGGCGCGCGAGCGCGCATGTTGCGGGAGGAAACCGCGGGCAGGGAGGCGCAGGGCGCACCCATCGATGTCATCGACGTCCCGGAGATCGAGCAGGTCGTGGCGAAGATGGCAAAGATTCCGCCGCGCACGGTCGCGAAGAGCGAGAAGGAGCGGCTGCAGAATCTCGAGGCCGACCTTCGCCGGGTGATCTACGGCCAGGACGAGGCGATCCACCGGATCGTCAGTGCGATCAAGATCGCCCGCTCCGGCCTGGGCCATCCCGACAAGCCCGTCGGGTCGTTCCTCTTCTCCGGACCGACGGGTGTCGGAAAAACGGAGCTGGCGAAACAGCTCGCCGCCTCCCTCGGCGTCGAGTTCATCCGCTTCGACATGAGCGAGTACATGGAGCCTCACACCG
>DATLYG010000213.1:0-3002 GCA_035574985.1 Thermoanaerobaculia bacterium
GCCGGCGTCTATGCCGTCACGCAACCCGCCGTCGAGCCGCTCCGCAACACGCGACCGGTCATCGAGAGCTTCGCGACGTGGAGCGGAACTCCGGCGCGCGCCTACGACCTCGTGCGGGCCACCGGGCGCACCGCGGAATGGGACCGGACGCTCCATGACGGTTTCGCGACCCTTCCCGTCACCCCCCTCTCCGCGAGCGCCGCTCGCAGGACGACTCCGAACGCACCGCCGCGTCCACCGGCGTCCGGCCTGTCGCTGGTCCTCTATCCCTCGATGGCGATGTTCGACGGACGCCATGCGCACAACGCCTGGCTGCACGAGCTTCCCGATCCGATCAGCAAGGTGACGTGGGACAACTGCGCCGCCCTCTCGCCCGATACGGCGAAGCGCCTCGGCGTTCGCGACGGCGACGTGGTCCGCATCTCGGCCGGCGGCGACGCCGTCGAACTGCCGGCGTTCGTCCAGCCCGGCCAGCACGACGACGTCGTCGCGATCGCCCTGGGCTACGGCCGCGCGGGAACCGAACGTTTCGCGAAGATCGGACCGAAATGGCTCCTCCGCCGCGCGCACCTGGCGCCGGGTGAACCGGTCGGCAAGCGCGTCATCCAGCTCGCGCGATACTCCGCCGTCAGCATCGCCGCAACCGGACGCCGCCACGAGCTGGCGACCACGCAGCTCCATGGGCGCATCGACCCCGGACGCCCTTCTCCGGTCCGCGAAGCGTCCGCGGACGGTCACGCCGAGGCCCCGCACCACGACGCGAGCCTCTGGCCGGAAAAGCCGGAGGGACAGCGGTGGACGATGGCGATCGACCTGACGAAGTGCACCGGCTGCTCGGCCTGCATCATCGGCTGCCAGTCGGAGAACAACGTCCCGGTGGTCGGCAAGGACGAAGTCCTTCGCGAGCGCGAGATGCACTGGATCCGCATCGACCGCTACTACAGCGGGGAGGGGGACGACCTCCGCGTCGCCCATCAGCCGATGATGTGCGCGCACTGCGCGAACGCACCGTGCGAGACGGTCTGCCCGGTGCTGGCGACGGTCCACTCGGCGGACGGCCTCAACCAGCAGGTCTACAACCGCTGCGTCGGAACGCGCTACTGCGCGAACAACTGCCCGTACAAGGTGCGTCGCTTCAACTGGTTCGACTATCCGCACGAGGACCGCTTCGCCAATCTCGTCCTCAATCCCGACGTCACGGTACGCAGCCGCGGCGTGATGGAGAAGTGCTCGATGTGCGTGCAGCGGATCGAGGAAGCGCGCATCGCGGCGAAACAGCGCGGCGAACCGATCGCCGACGGCGCGATCCGCACCGCCTGCGAGCAGTCGTGTCCCGCCGACGCCATCGTCTTCGGCGACAGGCACGACCCGAAGAGCCGCGTCGCCGCCCTCGTGCGCGACAAGCGCCACTACGTCGTGCTCGAGGAACTCAACATCAAGCCGTCGGTCGGCTACCTGGAACTGGTGCGGAACGTTTGATCCTGGATTTGCGGAGGCCTGGATGACCACTCTCGAACTTGGACTGGAAACGGGAGCATTTCCCCGATCCAACGTCCGGAACGCGGAATCCGGAACCCATTCCGCCCCTCCGGTCGTGGGGAAGAGTCTGGCCGACGTCACCCGAGACGTCTGCTCCCCTCTCGAACGAAAGGCCACCCCGCTCTGGTGGGCCGCCTTCCTCGCCTCCCTCACCCTGCTCGGCGCCGGCTTTGCCGCCACCGCCTACCAGGTCGCCACCGGTATCGGCACCTGGGGCCTCAACAAGACGGTGGGGTGGGCGTTCGACATCACGAACTTCGTCTTCTGGGTCGGCATCGGCCATGCCGGGACGCTGATTTCGGCGATCCTCTTTCTCCTCCGCCAGAAATGGCGCACCAGCGTCAACCGCAGCGCCGAGGCGATGACCCTCTTCGCCGTCATCTGCGCGGCGATCTTCCCGCTGATCCACATGGGGCGTCCCTGGCTCGCCTTCTGGGTCTTTCCCTATCCGAACACGCGGGGATCGCTCTGGGTGAACTTCCGCTCGCCCCTGCTGTGGGACGTCTTCGCCATCAGCGTCTACTTCACCGTCTCGGCCGTCTTCTGGTTCATCGGCCTGGTCCCCGACCTGGCGACGATCCGCGACCGCTCGACCGGTCTGCGCAGGCGAATCTTCGGCCTCCTCTCCTTCGGATGGAACGGCTCGCTCAGGACCTGGAACCGCTACGAGAAGATGTACCTCCTTCTGGCGGGTCTCGCCACGCCGCTCGTCCTCTCGGTTCATTCCATCGTCAGCTTCGACTTCGCGACCTCGGTCCTGCCGGGCTGGCACGCCACGCTCTTCCCTCCCTACTTCGTGGCCGGCGCGATTTTCAGCGGCATGTCGATGGTGCTGACGCTGATGATCATCGCCCGCGCGGTGATGAAGCTGCACGACTACCTCACGCTCCATCACATCGAGGCGATGGCAAAGCTCGTCCTCGTCACCTCGCTGATGGTCGGACTGGCGTACGCGACGGAACTCTTCACCGCCTTCTACAGCGGCAATCCGTACGAACGCGCCGTCTTCATGAACCGCGCGCTCGGCCCCTTCGCCTGGGGCTACTGGACGATGGTCGTCTGCAACGTCGTCCTCCCGCAGCTCTACTGGTTCCGTCGCGTGCGGCGGAGCGTCGTCGCCGTCTTCGTCCTCTCGATCTTCGTCAACGTCGGGATGTGGTTCGAGCGCTTCATCATCATCGTCACCTCGCTCCACCGCGACTTCCTCCCTTCGAGCTGGGCGACCTACAGGCCGACGATCGTGGAGATCGCGACCTTCGCCGGCACGTTCGGCCTCTTCTTCAGCGCCTTCCTCCTCTTCTGCCGCTTCCTCCCGATGATCGCCATGGCGGAGATCAAGGGCGTGCTGCACGCCCCCCAGGACGACGCGATCAAGGACGCGGTACGGAGTCTCGAACGGGCGGGGTACGAGATCGACGACGTCCACACCCCGTACGCGGTTCACGGTCTGGAGAAGACCGCGC
>DATLYG010000214.1:0-33993 GCA_035574985.1 Thermoanaerobaculia bacterium
AACCACCCGAGTGACTCACAGGCGACGCTCCCCCGCAGCGCCTTCCGCCGCGCGGTTCCGGGCGACACCGTCGACGATCTGACCGGCCGCAACACCTTCTTCACCGATGGACAGGAAAACGTCGATCTCGGCATCTACAAGTCGTTTGGTCTGCCGTTCAAGGACACGCTGCTGGTGCGTCTCGACGTCTTCAACGTCTTCAACCACGTGACGTGGGGCTTCCCGGTGAACGACTTTGCCAGCACGAACTTCGGCAGAATCATCAGCACGAACTACACGCCGCGCACGTACCAGATCGGACTTCGCTACATCTACTGATGAACGACCATCGAACCCCTCTGAAGCGCCGCCCCTGGCGGCGCTTCGTTTTTCTCTCTCTTCTCGCCGCCTCGTGCGCCACCGCGCCGGCGCCGGGGCGCTTCCGCGCCGACAAGCTTCGCCAGATCGACGCCGCCGTCGAGGAGGCCATCGCCGGCAGGCGCATTCCGGGCGGGGTGATCTGGATCGAGCGCGACGGCGCCGTCCATCACCGCGCCTGGGGCAACCGCTCGATCGTCCCCGTCGTCGCTCCGATGACGAAGGACACGATCTTCGACGTGGCCTCGATCACCAAGGTCGTCGCGACGACGCCGGCGATCTGGATCCTCATCGAGCGCGGCAAGGTCGGCCTCGACGAGCCGGTGTGGAAGTACATCCCCGAGTTCCGCGGCGGCTGGAAGGACGAGATCACCGTCCGCCACCTCCTCACCCACACCGGCGGGCTCCGTCCCGATCTCGACCTCGACGAGCCCTGGAGCGGCGCCGACACCGCGTTCCGCCTGACGATGGAGGAGACGATCCGCAACCGCCCCGGCTACACGTTCCGTTACAGCGACATCGGATTCCTCCTCCTCGGCTGGATCGTGGAGCGCGTCAGTGGTCAACCTCTTGACGAATTCACCCGCCGCGAGATCTTCGAGCCTCTCGGCATGCGCGATACCGGCTTCCGCCGCCTCACCGGCCGCTCCACCCCGCCTCCCGAGCGGATCGCTCCGACCGAATCTGTCCCGTGCGAGCCGGGCAGCTCCGAACGCTGTCTCCTTCACGGCGCGGTCCACGACCCGACGGCGCGCCGCATGGGAGGCGTCGCCGGTCACGCCGGGCTCTTCACGACGGCGCGCGATCTGGCTCGCTATGCGCGGATGATCCTCGCCGGCGGCGAAACGATCATGAAACCGGAGACGGTGCGGATGATGACGTCCGTCCAGTCGCCGCCGAACGTCGCCGTGAAGCGCGCCGGAGGGTTCGATCTCGACTCGGGCTTCAGCCGCCCCCGCGGCGACGTCTTCCCCGTCGGATCGTTCGGCCACACCGGCTGGACCGGCGGCTTCTTCTGGATCGATCCCTCGTCACGCACGTTCTACGTCTTTCTCTCGAACCGCGTGCACCCCGAGGGGCGCGGAAGCGTGCTCGCGCTGCAGCGAACGATCGGGACCCTTGCCGCCGAGGCGGCCGGCGTCTCCCCCGGCACCTCGAGAGGGCGCTTCCCGCACACCATCTCGTGGGTCACCGGAGGTGCCGACACGGCGAACGGCATCGACGTCCTTCACGCACAGCAGTACCGGCCGTTGCGCGGGATGAAGATCGGACTGATCACGAACCACACGGGGAACGACCGCGCGGGCAATCCGACCATCGACCTGCTCCGCAGCGCGCCCGACGTGCACCTCGTGGCGCTCTTCAGCCCCGAGCACGGGATCCGCGGCACGGCCGACGAGAAGGTGGGCGACACCACCGATCCCGTCAGCGGCCTGCCGGTTTACAGCCTCTACGGCGAGCGGCGCAAGCCGTCGCCCGAGCAGCTCGCCGGACTCGACGCGCTCGTCTTCGACATTCAGGACATCGGCACGCGCTTCTACACCTACATCTCGACGATGGGACTGGCGATGGAAGCGGCGGCCGAGGCGAACATCCGATTCTTCGTGCTCGACCGCGTCAATCCGATCGGAGGCACCGCCTTCGAGGGGCCGGTCGCGGAGGGAGACTCGACATTCGTCGCCTTTCATCCAATCTCGATCCGGCACGGCATGACCGTCGGCGAGATCGCACAGATGTTCAACGATGAAAGGGGCATCCATGCCCGTCTCGAAGTCATCCGGATGCGTGGATGGAAACGGGAGTTCTGGCAGGACGAGGCCGGCCTCGCGTGGATCGACACCTCGCCGAACATGCGCAGTCTCGCCGCTGCGGCACTCTATCCGGGTATCGGAATCCTCGAAAGCGCGATCAGCGTCGGCCGCGGTACGCCGACGCCGTTCGAGGTCGCCGGCGCGCCCTACATCGACCCCGATCGTCTCGCCCGCGAAATGAACGCTCTCGCCCTCCCCGGCATCCGCTTCGAACCGGTCCGCTTCACGCCGAATGCGAGCGTTTTCAAGGACCAGCCGTGCGGAGGGCTCCGGTTCGTCCTGACCGACCGCAAGGCCTTCCAGCCGGTGCGGACCGGGATCGCGCTCGCGGTGACCCTCCGGCGGCTCCATCCCGAGTCGTTCGAACTCGACAAGATGAAACACCTGCTCAAACATGGCGCGACGCTGGAGGCGATCCGCGCCGGAAAGCCCTTCCAGGATGTGATTTCGCTGTGGAACGAGGAAGAGAAGGCGTTCGGAGAACGACGGGCGAAGTACCTCCTTTATTGATGGCTGTAAACGCTCCGGCGGTCCCGTTCGTCCTATTCGCGTGGGTACGGTTGCGGCCTTTCGATTGAGCGACGCCAACGACACCCCCTCCGACCGGGAGCTGATCGCCAGAACGCTCGATGGCGACGGAGGGGCCTACGCCGTCCTCGTCGAGCGATTCCAGCGGAAGATCTTCCGCGTCGCCTACGCCATCGTGCGCGACGAAGCGGAGGCCGACGCGATCACGCAGGACACCTTCGTGCAGGCGTACATGAACCTCTCGCGGTTCGAGGGACGCGCCGAGTTCGAGACCTGGCTGACGCGCATTGCCATCAACCGCTCGCGCGACACACTGCGCCGCCGCCGCTTCGTCAGCCTCTTCCGGGACGGCGTCGAGGACGAGGAGACCGAACTCACCATCGAGCCGGTCGATCAGCGTCCCGACGCGGAGCGGGAGATCATGGCCCGGGAGCTCCGCGCCGCCATCGCCCGCGCGGAGAAGACCCTCTCCGCCCAGCAGAAAGTCATCTTCCGGCTCCGCCACTACGAGAATCTCTCGCTCGAGGAGATCGCCGATCACCTCGGACTCCGCTCCGGCACGGTGCGGGCTCACCTCTTCCGCGCGGTCCACAAGATCCGCAGGGAGCTGTCGGAGTGGCGAAGCCTCACCACTCAGGGAGAACCGGCATGAAGCACTACAGCGAAGCAGAACTGCTCGAGACCTGGTACACGCAGCCGGGCGAATCGATGCCCGTGATGATGCATCTGGCCGGCTGTCCCGACTGCGCCGCGCGATACGAGCGGCTCGAAGGGAAACTCCGGACGGCCGCGGCGTGCGGCGCGCACGAACGGCCCGAGACGTTCTGGAGCCGCCAGCGAATCGCCATCATGCGCCGCGTCGAGCGGAGCAGCACGCGCCGCATCTCGATGCTGCAGTCTCTGAGAATCGCCGCCGCCGCGACGCTCGTCTTCGTGCTCGGCGGAATCGTCGCCTACAGGACGACCGAACCACCCGTCGAGACGACTCCGGCGACGGCGGTGGCGACGAACGCGACGGCCAGCGGAACGGCCGCCGCGACGGGAACGGACGACGTGTCCGGCTCGGCGGACCCGTGGCAGTCGGAGCAGCTCCAGGGGTTCCGCTCCGTCGTCCAGTGGGAATCGTGGGTCGGCGAAAACGGAAAGGGGAACCAGCTATGAAGAAAATCCTGACGTTCGCGGTGATTGCGGCGGCATTCGTTGCCACGGCCGCCGAGGCGCAGCTCCCGCCCGGACGCTGGTGGCGGCGGCCGGAGCTGATCCAGCGCCTCGGGCTGACGGCCGACCAGCAGCAGAAGCTCGAGGCGATCTCGCGCGCGGCAGCGCCCGAGCTGATCGACCTGAAGGCGAACCTCGAGAAGCTCAACATCGCGCTGCGCGGCGAACTCGATCAGCCGAATCTCAACCGCCAGGCGATCCAGAGCGTGGCCGCGAAGCTCAACGACGCGCGGGGACGGCTGTTCGAACGCGAGCTGATGCTCCTCGTCGACATGCGCGGCGTGCTCACCGAGCAGCAGTGGAACCAGATGCGCATGCATCTCGACCAGATGCGGGAGAACCGCCCTTCCGGCGACCGCCCGATGGGGCGTCCCATGCATCCGCCGATGGACCGGCCGATGGACCGTCCCATGGACCGTCCGATGGGCCGTCCGCGCCCGCAACCGTGAGCATCGCCGCCGCATAGAATCAGCGGGTGCTCGATCTCTTCCTCCGCGGGGTGTCGTACCGCCATCCGAAGTCGGGCTTCATCCTCGACGACATCACGCTCGATTTCCCCCGCGGAGAGCACTCCGCCGTCATCGGCCTTCCTTCGAGCGGCGTTTCGACACTCCTGCGGATCATCGCCGGCGACCTGCAACCCGCCCGGGGCGACGTCATCATCGGAACACGGCGCGTCAACGGACTTCCGGCCTCACGGCGCCCGCTCCTCTTTCTGACCGGCGCGCTCCTACTTCCGGGACGGTGGTCCGTGCAGCATGCGCTCGTCGCCGCCGTTCGAACCCGCTCGCTCGACCGGCAGGACCGGCAGATCGAATACGAACAGGCGGTCGAGAAGTGGTCGCTTCGCGGGATCGAGCCGCGGAGGCTCGACAGCCTCGCGACGAGCGAGAGATTGCGGGTTCACCTGGCGCGCACCGACCTCCTCCGGCCGGGCATCGTCGTCGCGGACCGCCTTCTTCGCGACGCCAATCCGTCGGAGGCAACGGCGCTCGCCGATGCGATCTACCGGCTCCTTCGCGCCACCGGCACGACGGTCGTCAGCGCGCCGGCCTCTCTCGAGGAACTCCGGCACGCGAACCGCGTCATCGTCATCGACGGAGGGCGCGTGGTGCAGGTCGGCACGCCGGCGGAGGTGCATCGCCTTCCTTCGGACCCGGCAGCGGCTCGCGCGAGCGGCGAGGTCAACACCGTGCCGGTCACCATCCGCGGCACGCGCGTCGAGTCGGCAATCGGAACGTGGGACGTCGCTTCTCCGCCGTTCCAGGGAGAGGGCTTCGCCCTCCTCCGTCCCGACGATTTCACCCTCGCCGCTCCGGGCGAGGAATCGGACCTGATCCTGGCGATCGAAGAGGCGGGCTTTGCAACGGGACGCTGGCACGTGCGGGGATTTCTCACCGGCGGCATGCTGCTGCATGTCGCGCTTCCCCCCTCGGCGACGATTCACAAGGGGCGGCTTCTCCCCCTTCGATTCGACCCCGGCAGGGTGCTCCTCCGTCCGGCGAAATGACGGCCCCTTCGGTTCGCGGTACGTCCTTTGCACCGCCCGTTGGCGTTTCGGAAGCTTACAATTGAGCAGCATCGGAGTTCGACGCCCGTGAGCATTCGCGCCCGCAGATTTCAGCATCGACTCAGAAAGCTCCTCGTCATCGACGACGACCAGAAGCTTCTCGCCTCCTATCGCGACCTCTTGACGCCCTACGGCTTCGAGGTCCTGACGGCACTCGACGGCGAAGATGCCATTCCCCTCGTCGAGCAGAATCCCGACATCCTTCTGGTGATCCTCGACCTGGCGATGCCGCGAATGGACGGGCGCGAGTGGCTGCGGTGGTTTCGCAGCGTGAGGAAGGAGTCGCCGGTCATCGTGATCTCGGCCTACAAGCTCACCCCCGCCGACTTCGATCTGCGTCCCGCCGCGATCGTCGAAAAACCGTTCCATGTCGCCGAGCTCCTCGACCTGGTCGGCCTCTTCTGCGGTCTCGGGACGCCGACAGCGGAAGTGCGGACCTGAGACAGGCGGCAGAGCGACGGCGCCCCGGCCTGCTCACTTCAGGACGCACGACTCGACCGACTGCAGATCGAGCTGCATCGAGGCGATGCTCTGCTGAATCTCGATCCGCAGCGGAATCCGGCGCGCATCGTTCGAGAGCCAGATGCGGACCCCTCCCGGCCACTTCTTGCCGCCCGGTGCGTCGACGATCTCGAATCCAAGCGCGCTCACCCGCTCCCCGTCGACGGTGAACGTGCGGCGATCGGTCGGCCGGAAAAGCACCGGGTATTCCTTCCCGTCCGAGTAGACGGTGGTCAGCAGCGGGCCCCCGATCTGATCGGCGTGCTGGCGCAGGAAATGAATCGCCGTCAGCACGTCGCGCGGTGCGTCCGGCATCTTCCTGACCTTCTCCTCGACCTTGCCGGGTGTGACCTTGTGGATGCGCGCCAGCCGCTTCGCGTAGTCGAAGATCGTCCGCTCGCTGCGCGACTTCTTCCCCCACGCATAGCCGTGATTCGTGACGAGGGTCTTCTGGCCCGCCGCGTCCATCTCCGATTCGTAGAGATAGAAGCCCCCTGCCCGTCCCTCCTCGGGCGTGATCAGCAGTTCACTGCTGATCGAGCGTTCGCTTCCCTCGGGATAGACGGTCTTCAGATTTCCGACGCCCGTTCGCGGAAAGATCAGCCCGGCGATCCAGCCGAGGCCGCCGCGCAAGCGCCACGAGTAGCGGAACTCCTCCACGTTCGAGGGCTCGTCACATGCGAGCCCGGCCGCGGGTGCCGAAACAGCCATCATCCCCACGAGCAGCGCGGGGAAAATCAGACGAAGTCGTCTCATGATGAGCGCCGGAGAAAACGCGCCGCGGCGGCGCCTTATTGCGGGGTCATCGCGGCCACGCGCGCTTCGACTTCGTCGATGACGTAGTCGGGCGTCGACGCACCCGCCGTCACGCCGACCACCGAGACCCCTTCGAACCATGCCGGATCGAGATCATCGGCCCCCTGAATCAGGTACGAAGGCTTCAGCTCGGCACAGATGTCCCAGAGATGTTTCGTGTTCGCGCTCTTCCGTCCGCCGATGACGAGGATGAGATCGACTTCCGGGTCGGATGCGAGGGCGCGCGCCGCCACCTGATTCTGTTTCGTCGCGTAGCAGATCGTGTCGGCCCGTTCGACCCGCTTCGCCCGCCGTTCGATCGCCCGCACCACGTCCTCGTACTCCTCCGCATTGAGGGTCGTCTGGTAGAAAACTTTCAGCTTCTCCCACGCGCTCCAGTCGATCGCCTCCGCCTCCTCCACCTTCAGCACGATGTGGTAGACCGACGGATCGAGGTCGTGCGTGTAGCCGATGACCTCGCGATGCTTCGGATCCCCGATGAAGATCAGGTGGAACCCTTCCGCGAGCGCGTCCTTCGACTCGTGGTGGATGTCGTAGACGAACTTGCAGGTCGTGTCGAGGATGTTCAGTCCGCGCGACCTGGCCTGCTCGTGAAACGAGGGCGGAACGCCGTGCGCGGAGAAGACGATCGTCGGCTCGGCGACGGCGGCGATCTCCTCGACCGTCCGGACGCCGAGGCTCTCCATCTCCTGAACGACGCGCTCGTTGTGCACGACCTGTCCGAGGATGGCCCCCTTGCCGCCGGCAGCGGCAAAGCGCTTCACCTTCAGGTCGGCGATCCGGACGCCGGAGCAGAAGCCGTACTTCTCGGCACGTTTGATGCGCATCGCCCCCCGTCAACGCCTCCACCCGCCCCGGAATTCTACGTCCCGTAGCGGGTGTCAGGTCTCCCCTTTACCCTGGTCACGGACGGCCACGGACCGCTGACCCTCCCGCCCTTACAATCTCGCCTCCATGGACGCGCGCCCCCAGCCCGAGCCGCTCTTCACGGCCCGCTTTGCGGGGCTGTGGCTGTTCGCGTTCGTGACGTTCTTTTCGGCGTTCCAGCTCCTGCCGGCGATTCCGTTCCGCATCCTCGAACTCGGCGGATCGAAAGCGGCGGCGGGATGGTTTCTCAGCGTCTACACCTACGCGAGCGCGTTCGCCGCCCCCGTGATGGGGTCGCTCGCCGATCACCTCGGCCGGCGGCGGGCGCTCGTCGCCGCGTCGCTGCTCTTCATCGGCTTCTCGCTCGCCTATGGATTGGTGACGAACTTCCCGCTCCTTCTCGTGATCGGCGCGGTCCACGGCGCGATCTGGTCGACCATCCTCGCGTCGAGCTCCGCGCTCATGAGCGACTACATCCCCGAATCGCGCCGCGCGCAGGGGCTCGCCTGGTGGGGTCTGGCCGGAAACAGCGCCATCGCCGTCGCGCCGCCGGCCGGTCTCTGGATCACGCACACCTACGGCTGGACGGCGCTCTGCATCGAGCTGGCGGTGCTCTCCGCACTGATGGCAATCGGCGGCACGCGTCTCTCCGAGACGCGCCCGCACAGGCCGGAGACGCGGCTGACGCTCGCCGAGGCGTGGGACTGGCGCGTGACGCTGGTCGCCCTCGCCCTCGGCGTGATCGGCTTCGGCTACGGCGGCGTGACGAGCTACGCGGCGATCCTGTCGATCGAGCGGCACATCACGCCGGCGTCGCTCTACCTGACCGTCGCCGCGATCGCGGTCGTCTTCGTGCGCGTCTTCTTCTCGCACCTTGCGGACCGCGTCGGCCCGAAACGGATCCTCTACCCGGCGCTCGCCTTCGCACCGGTGTCGTTCGCCGTTCTCGCCTTCGCGCAGCAGCGCTGGCAGCTCATCGTCTCTGCGGCGATCTTCGGGATCGTGATGGGAATCGCCTTCCCCACCTTCTCGAGCTACATCCTCGCGCACACCGATCCGCGCAGGCGCGCGCGGACGTTCGGCAGCATCGTCTGGGCGTTCGATACCGGAATCGGCACCGGCTCGCTGGCGATCGGAGCGATCGGACAGCGCTTCGGGCTGACGGCGGCGTTCATCGCCGCGGCGGCGATCAGTTGCCTCTCGATCCCGATCTTCTCGGCGGGATCGCGGCGGCTCGCACGCGGCGGTCCCGCCGCCTAACGAAGCGACGGCGAATCGAGTCTCAGCTTCGCCAGCGGGATCACGTCGACGTTCTCGAAGCGCTGCCGGAGCGGCTCGAGGAACTTCTTCGCGTCTCCGACGATCACCACGCTCATCGTCCCGCCTCCGAGCCGCTCGGCGGCAAACGCCTGCACCTGCTCCGCGGTCACGCCCTGAATGGCGGAGAGGTAGCGGCTGATTTCCGTCAAATGCAAACCATACACGGCGAGATTTGCAAAACGCGCAACAAGCCCCCCGGTCGTCTCGAGTGAGCGTGCGAAACTGCCGAGGAGCACCGCCTTGCGCGGTGTCATTTCCGACTCCGCCACCGGAGTTTTCGCCATCCGGTTCAGTTCGTCGACGAGGATCCCGGCCACTTCCGCGGCCGACTCGTTCTTCGTCTGCGCGCCGGCAGTGAACGGCCCCGGATCGCGGCGGAAATCGAAGGTGCTGGTCGCGCCGTAGCTGAGTCCGCGCCGGATGCGGATCTCCTGATTGAGCCGCGCCGAATAGCCGCCGCCGAGGATCGAGTTCGCGACCTGCGCGACGCTGTAGGCGGGGTCGGCGCGACGGATCCCCTGCCGCGCCACGAGCACCGCCGCCTGACCCGCATCCGGCATGTCGACGACCACGACCCGCGGCGCGGGCGCCTTCGCCTCGTCCGCCTTTCGCACCGGGATGGGCGCGGACGGCTTCGCCCACCCGCCTAACAGTTTCTCCGCGAGCGCGAAGCCGGCGGCCGGCTGGATGTCTCCCGCAATCACGAGCACGGCGTTGTCGGGACGGTAATACGTCCTGTGGAACGCGACGACGTCGGTGCGCGTGATCCTTTCGAGCGACTCCGGCGTCCCCCCCAGATTGTGGCCGTAGGGTGCCGCTCCGAAGATGACGCGCATCGCGACCATGTTCGCCAGCGTGTTCGGCTGGCGCAGCGCGACCTGCAGTGCGTCGAGGTTTTGCTCGCGCAGCCGCTCGAGCTCGTCGGCCTTGAACGTCGGGCGGCGGACGACATCGGCGAGGTAGCGCGCCGCCTGGTCGAAGTTCGACGCCAGCGCGCTCATCGCCACGTAGGAGAAGTCCCAGCTCGCCGCGCTCTCGATCGTCGCGCCCAATGCCTCGACCCCGCGCGCGATCTGCTCGGCCGACCGCGTCGCCGTTCCCTTCGTCAGGAGCGACGCGGTGGTGTCCGCCAGTCCCGCGAGGTCCGCCGGGTCGGCCTCGGCCCCCGTCTTCACCGCCAGACGCGCGGCGACCAGCGGGAGTCCCTTCTTCTGCACGACGACGATGCGCAACCCGTTCGCGAGTGTCTTCTCCGCAGGCTTCGGGATCGCCGCTTCGCGCGGAGGAGCAGGCGGCGGAGGCGTCTCCTGCTGCGCGAACGCGGACGGGATCGAGACCGACAGGAGAAGGCACGCGGCGGCGATCTTCGTTTTCACTGCCCCTTCTCCTTTTCCGCCGCTGCGGTGTAGGTCAGGATCACCGGTTTGCCTCCGCTGATGTACGTCTTCATCACCCGCTGGACGTCGGCGGGTGTGACGGCCTGGATGCGCTCGAGTCCCTTGTTGACCTCGGCCGCATCGCCGAAGACGATGACCGCGTTGCCGAGGTCGGAAGCCTTCCCGTTGTTCGTCTCGCGCTGCCGCAGCACCGACGCGAGGATCTGGTTCTTCGCCTTCTCGAGTTCCGAGGAGGTGACCGGCTTCCGCGCGAGCGCCTCGATCTCGGCGAGAAGCGCCTTCTCGCCCTCGTCCACGGAACGGCCGCTGGCGAGAACGGCGTAGGCGATGAAGAGTCCCGCCTCCTCGCGCAGGTCGGCGTCGGCCTCCGCCGCCTGCGCGATCTGCTTGTCGTAGACGAGCGACTGGTAGAGGCGCGACGACTCGCCCAGCGAGAGCACCGCCGCGGCGACGGTGAGCGCGGCACTGTCGGGATGCGATGCCTGCGGGATGAGCCACGTCACGCCGATGGCCGGCAGCGGGACGTTCGGCCCGCTCTCGTTCACGCGTCTGGTTTCCTGCCGCGGCGGTTCCTTCACCGTCACGCGCGGGATCGGCGCCGACGGCTTCGCGATCCTGCCGAAATATCTGTCGACCCAGGCGTCGAGCTGCGGCTGATCGAAGTCACCGGCGACGACGAGTACCGCGTTGTCGGGACGGTAGAACGTGCGATGAAACGCCTGCACGTCCTCGAGTGTCGCCGCGTCGAGGTCCTCGATGCTGCCGATGCCGGGGCGCCGGTAGGGATGGACGACGAAGGCGCTCTTCTCCAGCGCGTACCAGAAACGGCCGTAAGGCGGCGCGAGGATGCGGAACCGGAACTCCTCCTTGACGACATCGCGTTCCGAACGGAAGTTCTTCTCGTTGACGTTGAGCGACGCCATCCGGTCGGCCTCGGCCCACAGGAGGGTCTCGAGATAGTTCGAGGGAACGACGTCGAAGTACTGCGTGGCGTCGTCGCGTGTCGTTGCGTTGTTGAAGCCGCCGACGTCCTCGGTCAGCCGGTCCATCATCTCGTCCGGCATGTTCTTCGTGCTCTTGTACATGAGGTGTTCGAAAAGATGCGCGAAGCCGCTGCGCCCGTCGGGGTCGTTCTTCGAGCCGACGCGGTACCACACCTGGATGGCGACGGTGGGGCTGGAATTGTCCTGAATCGAGTAGACCGCGAGGCCGTTCTCCAGCGTCCGATGCCGGTAGACGATCGGCGGGATGGTCAGCTTTCTGACGGCCTGCCTGGTGACCGGTTTGGGGGCCTGTCCGGCAGCGTGGAGCGGCGCCGGCCCCGCGAGGAAGACGCAGGCGAGCAGGAGCGCCGGATAGCGTTGTCGCATCGCCGGATGATATCCGCTCGTCCGGCCGCTCCCTGTTGACGGACGGTGACTCCTTCCACCCCCCGTAGAGGGTGTCAGGTCTCCCGTTGACCCTCGGACGGGAGGGTCAAGGGGAGGGTCGATGGGAGACCTGACACCGGCTACGGACGGTAGAATCGCGGGCGCATGGGGCGATTCACGCTCGTCGACCGCGGCGGCACCGGCGACTTTGCCGAGAGTGTCCGCCGCGGCCTGACGTCGAAGCCGAAGTCGCTCGAGCCGCGGTTTTTCTATGACCCGCTCGGTTCGGCGCTCTTCGACGCGATCTGCCATCTTCCCGAGTACTACGTCACCCGCGCCGAGTGGGAGGTTCTCTCCTCGCGCGCGGAGGAGATCGTCACCGCGGCCGGCCTCCCCGACCGGATCATCGAGATCGGCAGCGGGAGCGCGCGGAAGACGCGGCTTCTCCTCGACGCGTTGGCGAGCCGGAAGCCGGCATTCGAGTACGTCCCGATCGACATCGACGCGGCGACGCTGACCGCCGCCGGCCGGCTGCTGCTGCAGGACTTTCCGTCGATGACGATCACCGCGGTCGCGGCCGACTTTCGCGACCCGTCGCACGCGCTCGCCGGACTGCCGCGCTCGCCGGGCCGCACGCTCGTCCTCTTCCTCGGTTCCACGATCGGCAACCTCGATCCCGGTGCCGCCGTGGCGATGCTCCAGAACACGCGGCGGCTCCTCGCCCCGGGCGACGCTCTGCTGTTAGGCGCCGATCTTCGCAAGCCGAAAGCCGTCCTCGAGCCGGCCTACGACGACCCGCTCGGCGTGACGGCGGCATTCAACCTGAACCTTCTCCAGCGAATCAACCGCGAACTCGGCGGACACTTCCGCCTTCTCGCCTTTTCCCACCTCGCCTTCTTCAACGAAGAGGAGAGCCGCATCGAGATGCATCTCGTCAGCCGCGAGCGCCAGAGCGTGGCCATCGACGCTCTCGGCATCACCGTTCCGTTCGAGGAGGGGGAGTCGATCCACACCGAAAACTCGTACAAATACGACGACGTGATGATGGACCGCTTCGCGCGCGAGTCGCACTTCGAGCCGCGTCGGACGTGGTTCGACTCGCACCGCTGGTTCGCCGACGTCCTTCTCGGCGCGGTATGAGAATGCGCCGCCGCCGCGTGCTGTTCTCATTCGCGCCCGCTGCCGTTTCCGGGTATCATTCGCGGTCCTGTGCCGGGGTAGCTCAGTTGGTTAGAGCGCCTGACTGTGGATCAGGAGGTCGGCGGTTCGAGCCCGCCCCTCGGTACCAGACGCTCCCTTCGGTCGCGAATCGGAACCGAGAATCGAGAATGGAGAAAGAGACCCTTTGGATCTTTCTCGATTCTCCATTCTCAATGCTCGATTCCGCCGGCGCCTCCCGACGAAGCCATGACGAACATCGTTGAAGCGCGGCTCTCGCGCGGTCTCCGCGACCTTCTCCCCGACCAGGTGCTCGCGCGCCAGTCGATGATCGACACCATCCGGCGCGTGTACGAGCTGTACGGGTTCGTTCCGCTCGCCACGCCGGCCATCGAGTACCTCGACGTCCTCTCGGGCAGCGCGGGGCAGGAGGCGCAGCAGTCGATCTTCCGCGTGCTCGGCCCCGAGGAGGAGCCGCTGGGGCTGCGCTTCGACCTGACCGTGCCGCTCGCGCGCGTGGTCGCACAGTACCGCGACCTGCCGCGCCCCTTCCGCCGCTACCAGGTCTCGCCGGTCTGGCGCGCCGACAAACCCGACAAGGGACGCTTCCGCGAGTTCACGCAGTTCGATCTCGACTCGGTCGGCACCGAGTCGGAGATCGCCGACACCGAGATCATCGCCGGGATGTGCGACACGCTCGCCGCGCTCGAGGTCGGACGCTTCCGCGTCCGCTTCTCCAGCCGGGCGATGCTCAATCTTCTGCTCGACTATGCGTCGATCCCGCGCGAGCAGGGTGTCGACGTCTTCCGCGTCCTCGACAAGCTCGAGAAAATCGGCATCGAGAAGGTCCGACTGGAGCTGATGGAAGGCTACAAGGACGAGTCGGGCGACACGATCCGCGGCGTCGGCCTGACGCGCGATCAGGTCGCGCGCATCGAGCGCTTCCTCGGAATCCAGTCGGAGAATCGGAGAGAGGTCGTCGCGCAGGTGCGCGATCTCTTCGCCCAGGTGGAGGGAGCGGCCGCGCAGATCGACACCGTCGAGCGGATCTCGAACCACCTCTACGCGCTCGGCTACGGCGACGACCGGGTCTCGCTCGATCTGTCGATCGCCCGCGGACTCGCCTACTACACCGGCCCCGTCTTCGAGGCGATCCTCCTCGAGGCGCCGCAGTTCGGCTCCGTCTTCGGCGGCGGCCGCTACGACGATCTCGTCATGCGTTTCCTCGGCGAGAAAATCCCCGCCGTCGGCGCCTCGATCGGCGTCGATCGCCTCCTCGCCGCCCTCGCGCACCTCGGAAGGATCAGCACACGGAAGGCGACCGCGCGCGTCCTCGTCACGAACATCGACCCGAGCCTCGCCGGCGACTATCTCGAAATGACGTGGGAACTGCGGCGCGCCGGCATTCCGACCGAACTCTACGTCGGCACGGCGAAGGGCCCCGGCAAGCAGCTCCGCTACGCCGACCAGTACGACATCCCGCTCGTGCTCCTCTACGGCAGCAACGAGAAGGAGCAGGGCGTCGTGACGATCAAGGACATGTCGGTCGGGCGCGAGAAGGCGAAGGCCGTCGGCGACCGGAAGGAGTGGCTCGCCGCCCGTCCCGGGCAGATCACGGCGCCGCGCGGCGAACTGGTGGAGACGGTGAAGAAGATGCTCGCGGAGATCGGATGACGCCGGTCGTTCTCGACGGCAGCTCGCTCACGATCGAACAGCTCGTCCGCATCGCGCGCGACCCCTCGGTGCGCGTCGAGCGCGATCCGAAGTCCGACGAGCGCGTCGCGCGCAGCGAGGCGCTGATCGCGGAGATCGTCGAGCGCTACCGCTCCGGATCGAGCGCCGCGCGCGAGTACGGCGTCACCACCGGCTTCGGCGAGTTCAAGGACAAGCCGATCGCACCCGACGACCTCGAACAGCTCCAGCGCAATCTCCTCCTCAGCCATTCGGCGGGCGTCGGCGAGAGCGTCGATCCCGACGACCTCTCGAACTACTATCCCGCCGAAGTCGTCCGCGCCGCACTCGCGACGCGGCTCAACGCGTTCCTCAAGGGACATTCGGGAGTGCGGCGCACGCTGGTCGACATCGTCCAGGCGATGCTCAACCGCGGCGTCATCCCGCTCGTCCCGCTGCGGGGATCGGTCGGCGCCAGCGGCGACCTCTGTCCCCTCTCGCACCTCTTTGCCGTCCTGTTGGGCGTGGGGCGTTTCCATCTTCTCGAGGAGCCGAAGCGGCTGCGCGAGGCTTCGGAACTGCCGCGCCTCCTCGGGTTCGACGCGAAGGAGATGCTTCCGACCTTCAAGGAAGGGCTCGCGCTCGTCAACGGCGCGAACTTCTCCGCGGGGATGCTCGCCCTGGGCGCATACGACGCCTCGCAGCTCGCCGACGCCGCCGACCGCGTCGCCGCGCTCACCCTCGAGGCGATGATCGGATGCACGCGCGCACTCGACCCGAAAGTGCACGACGAGCGCGGCCATCCCGGTCAGATCGAGAGCGCCCGCCGCATGCGGGAAGTCATCGAGGAGAGCACGCTCGTCGAGCGCGCCGGCGCGGTGCAGGACGCCTACTCGCTCCGCTGCGCGCCGCAGGTGCACGGCGCCTCGCGCGATGCAATCGCCTACGTGCGCGCCGTCGCCGAGCGGGAAATCAACGCCGCCACCGACAATCCTCTCTTCTTCCCGGAGAACGGCGAGCCGTTCGACCACCGCTTCCGCGCCAACTGGCCGGAGTGGTACCGCGGCGACCAGCGCGTCGCCTACTCGGCCGGCAACTTCCACGGACAGCCGCTCGCCCTCGCCGCCGACTTCCTCGCCATCGCCGTCGCGGAACTGGCGAACATCTCCGAGCGGCGGACGCAGATGCTCCTCGACGGCAACCACAACCGCGGCCTGCCGCAGAACCTCACCACCCGCCCCGGCGTGAACTCCGGGCTGATGATCGCCCAGTACACCGCCGCCTCGCTCGTCTCCGAGAACAAGGTCCTCGCCCACCCCGCATCGGTCGACTCGATCCCCACCTCGGCGAATTCCGAAGACCACGTCTCGATGTCGACGCACGCGGCACGGAAACTGCGAACCGTCATCGGCAACGCCCAGTCGGTGCTGGCGATCGAGATGCTGGTCGCCGCGCAGGCGGTCGAGTGGCGCGTCGCCGGACTGCCCGCCGCGCACACGATCGAAGAGGCCGAGCGGCAGGCGAAGGAGTTCGAGTCGGCGGTGACCGGACGGGCAAACGACATCGCACGCCGCCTCGGACGCGGCACGCGCGAACTCTACCTCCGCATCCGCGACATCGTCCGCCCTGTCGTCACCGACCGGCCGCTCAGCGACGACATCCGCGCGCTGCGCGCGGCGATGTTCTGACGACGGCAGCGACTGCGCGCACGATCCCTTCGGACCGGGCAACCGCACGCTTCAGATCGGCCGCAGTCGCGGATTCCGAACGAGCGGTCCCTGCCCGCCTTTCGATCACGAAGAAGTCCCCCCGACGCTCCTCCACAAAAAATCCGCGTAGCCGGCTTGCTCCCGTGTCTGCTATCATCCCGGCGCCCACCCTCGCCGCGAACCTCTCGCGCAATTGCGTTTTCTCCCTCGCGACATCAGTGAATCGCATGAAACATTTGATGTTTGCCGCTCTCGTATCGTTCACGACCCCATTGCAAGCAGCCACCATGGCGCGCGTGGCGGCCGTCGTCGACAGCCGCACGGTGATCCTCGAAACCGATGGAATCGGGAAGGAGGCGAAGCTCGCGCGCGTGACGATCGCGCCGCACGACGAAAGGTCCGCACGGGAATACCTGCAGCGGACGATCGGCTCGGCGTGGGTACTCGTCGAGCCCGCGCCCGACGGCGTCTTTCTCTATCGCTCCCCCGACTCGCTCTTCGTCAATGGCGAGATGGCCCGCGGTGCATACCTGCAGCCGGGAACGGCGATGGTCTGGCTGGGCGAAGCGGGCCCGGGAGCATCGGCCGCTCCGCGCCGGCAGACGACGGCCCGCGCGGCGCGACCGCCCGCACGCCCGCCGGCGCGATCGCGACGAAGGTGAGAAGGATCATCCTGAGCCGCGCAGACGGCGAAGCACCGGAGGCGGCCGGCGTCACCCCACCGACCCTTCGCCGCTTCGTGGTCTCGCCGGCTCAGGATGACACCGGCCCGCACCACTGTTCCGTCGTCATGTGGACTGCCGTGCAGGATGCGGTGCGTGCTGCATCGCACCTTCGATCTCGTCGCCGATCCCCGGCATGCCGGCGGGGAAACCGGCCGGCGTTCGCTGCATCCATCTGACGGACGATCACCGCTGCGCGCTCTACGGCAGTCCCGAACGCCCCGAAGTCTGCAACACTCTTCGCGCATCGGTGGAGATGTGCGGCGACGACGCCCGTCACGCGTTCGACTTCCTCGCGCGTCTCGAGCGCCTCACGCGCCGCGATGGCAACGGCGCTACAATCGGCGCAGGATGGCCGGTTTCCTCGAAGCGGTCGTGATGCTCTTCCCGCTCGATCTGGGCGGGCCGGCGCACGAGATCTCGCCGCGTGAAGGATCGTATCGTCCGTTCGCCCGCGTGTCGGCAACCGGCGAACGATTTCGCGTCCGGATGATCGAAGGACCGCCTCTCCTCGCGCCGGGCGACACCGCTCGTGCGGTGTTCGAGATCGAGAGCGACATCACACCGATCGCGGGAGGCTCCGAGGCCGATCTGATCGAGCTGGAGGGAAGGATCGTCGGCGCAATGACCGTCGTTCGTCACTGGCACGCCGGGCGGCCCCTCCCCGTCACTGCCTGAAGGAATCGCATTCCGCGACGTGGCCGTTCCGGAACCCTCTCGGCGGCGGGCATCCGGGCTCATCCATCCCGTTCCGGCGCACAAGCGTGAGGGAGAGCACAACGGACGCCGGGCGGCCGAGTTAGACTGTGACCTTCATGCACGACCATCCACGCGAATCGACGGGCGTCGATCCCGGCCACCCGTTTGCCGGCATTCCGCCGCGGACCAGCTTCGACTACCTGCTGCGAACCGCACAGCAGCATCATGTTTCGCTGAGCGTCCTCGCCGACACGAAGGCGAGTTTCGTGATCACGGTGTCGTCGATCGTGCTGACGATCGCGCTCAGCCGGTCGGGCGATCTGCAACTGCGGCCGGCGCTGCTGACGCTTGCCGCGGCGTGCCTTCTGTCGCTCGTGCTCGCCATCATCGCCGTTCTGCCGACGTTCTCGGCGCCCCGTGTGTTCGACCGCAACGCCTCGCGGAACATCCTCTTCTTCGGCCATTTCGGATCGATGACGGAGGACGAGTACCTCGAGGAAATCGCGAAGATCGCCTCTTCGGATGCACTGCTGTACGAGGCGGCCGTCCGCGACATCTACAGCCTCGGCCGCTATCTCTACCGGAAGAAGTACCGCTTCCTCCGCTGGGCCTACATGGCGCTGCTGATGGGGTTCATCCTCGCGACGGCGGTGCAGGCGTGGGTGGTCTGGAAGTGAAGGTCACCTGAAGTTCGAGTTCACTTGAAGCCGGCCGCCGCACGCCTCAGATCTCTCCGCTCGCCGGGGGATAGTCGTCGGCGCGGACCAGGATCTCGCGCGGCTTCGAACCCTGCGAGGGGCCGACGATGCCGTTGGCTTCCATGATCTCGATCAGGCGCGCGGCGCGCGAGTAGCCGAGCTTGAGGCGGCGCTGCAGGTACGACGCACTGGCCTGCCCCGTCGAGAGCACCACGCGCACGGCCTCGTCGTACTTCGGGTCTTCGAGGTATTCGATCCCGTCCGCGGCGCTCTTCTCATCGGCGATCTGCGTGATCTCGTCGAGGAACTTCGGCTCGCCCTGGTTCTTCTTCACGAAATCGACGATCTCGTTGATCTCCCCTTCGGTGATCAGCGCTCCGTGGATGCGGCGGATGCGGGCGGTGCCGGGGGGAAGGAAGAGCATGTCTCCCTGACCCAGCAGCTTCTCCGCCCCCTGCGTGTCGAGGATGGTGCGGGAGTCGACCTTCGACGCCACCTGGTACGAGATCCGCGACGGGAAGTTGGCCTTGATCACGCCGGTGATGACGTCGACCGAGGGGCGCTGCGTGGCGATGATGAGATGGATGCCGACCGCGCGCGCCTTCTGCGCCAGGCGCGTCACCGAGTCCTCGACGTCCTTCGAGGCGACCATCATCAGGTCCGCGAACTCGTCGATGATGATGACGATGTACTGCATCGGCTCGGGCACCGGCTCCTCGCTCTCCTCGGGCGCCTTGCGCGCGCGCCGCAGAGCCTCCGGGTCCTTCAGCAGTGCGTTGTACTGATCGATGTTGCGCACCCCGCACTCGGCGAGCATCCGGTAGCGGCGCTCCATTTCCTGCACCGCCCAGATCAGGGCGTTCGACGCCAGCTTCGGATCGGTGACGATCGGATGCAGCAGATGCGGGATGTCCTCGTAGATCTTCAGCTCGACCATCTTCGGGTCGATCATCAGCATCCGGAGATGCTTCGGCAGCGACTTGTAGAGAAGGGAGACGATCATCGAGTTGAGACCGACCGACTTGCCGGCACCGGTCGCGCCGGCAACCAGCAGATGCGGCATTCGCGCGAGGTCGGTGACGACCGGCTCGCCGTGGATGTCCTTGCCGAGGGCGAGGGTCAGGAGCGACGGCGACTGGACGAAGGTCTCGCTGTCGATGATGTCGCGAAGGGCGATGATCTCGCGCTTCCGGTTCGGCACTTCGATGCCGACCGTCGCCGAGCCGGAGATCCGCTCGATGCGGATCGACTCCGCCTTCAGCGCGAGCGCCAGGTCGTCGCCGAGGTTCACGACCTTGGCGATCTTCACCCCCGCGGACGGCTTGAACTCGAACGTGGTGACGACCGGCCCCGGGTGGTAGGCCGTGACTTCACCTTCGACGGAGAACTCGCGGCAGCGCTCTTCGATCAGGCGGCCGATCTCCAGAAACTTCCTGTGGACTTCGTCGTTGATCTGGTCCTGCTTCGGGCCGGGCGCCAGCAGAGTGACCGGAGGGAGCAGATCGTTCCCCGGACGCGACTCGCGCTTCCGGGGTGCCTCCCTCGCCTTCTTCGGCGCGGGCCGCGGCAGCTCGATCTGGCGCGACGGCGCGAACGCCTCCTCCGCCCCGGTGGCCTTCGCCACCCGCTGCGGACGCGCGGGACGGTCGAGGTGCAACGGCGGTTCGAACGTCTCTTCCGCCTCCTGCCTCGCGTAGAGCTCGAAGGGGTCGGGCTTCGCAGCGAGGGCCTCAGCCGCCTTGCGCAGATCGGCCTTCGTGACCTTGCGGATCTGGAACTTCCCCCGACCGCGGACTTCGCGAACGATCGGCCCCCACTCGCCGACCCCGTATGCAATGCCTTCCTCGCCGGCCGCCGGGACGAGCCGCAGCACCGGTGTGTCCTTCTCGAGGTGCTTGCGGAGGATCGTCTTCTTCATCTTCTCCTTGCGGCGGCGCTCGGTGAAGCGCGCCCACTGGAGCGCGATGGCGCGGCCGGCAGCGCCGAGCCTGGTCTGCATCGCCAGGAAGACCGCCGCGAGGCTGATGCGCGTGGAGAGAAGAATGCCGACGAGGAGCGCCGTCACGAGGACGATCGCCGCGCCCGCCGTATTGAGGTTCTGCGATGCGGCGCGATTGATCTCCTGGCCGAGATAACCGCCCGAACCGATCAGCGCTCCGCGAAACCAGATCTTGCCGACGGTCAGATCGCAGAGCGGCGGCATCGTCAGCGCCAGCACGATCAGCCCGAACAGCTTCGTATGGACGTAATCGAGTTCCTTCCCCCAGAAACGGTTCCAGCCGATGACCAGAAGAACGGTGGGGAAAAGAAGGCTGGCGAATCCGAAGAAGCCGACGAAGATCCAGGCAATCGTCGCACCGTAGTAGCCGATCCAGTTCGAAATCGTGCTGTTGGTCGACGTGAAGAAGGCGGACGAATCGCCGGGATGATACGAGACCAGCGCCGCAGCAAGGCAGATTCCCGCGGCGAGAACCACGATGCCGATCAGCTCGCCGCCGCGCCGGCTCCGGGCGAATTCGGAGAGTCCCATCACACCCAACCCGCTCAACAGCCTAGAGATTAGCAGATCCCCGGCCAAAAAGGTCCCGGCTTCGGGGTCCCTCCGCATTCTGCGGCCCGAGACCCCGAGAGCTGCGACCGGCAGCGGATCAATAGCGGTCGCCCGGGTTTTCGGTCGGCGCACCGACGTCGAACGTGCCGAACATCGCGCTGTGCCCGCTGCTGCAGGTGACGATCGTGCAGAAGTAGGTATACGTCCCCGGCATGCCGACCGTGAACGACCGCTCGACCGGCGCCTGTCCCTGCGCGTAGCTGTTGTTCGGCACAACGGGCGCGCCGTTGGGATCATTCAACTGGAAGCCGTGCGTCCCCTCGCCCGACGAGATGAGCAGCACGACGCGGTCGCCGACGCGGATTCCCGTCGGAGAGAAGCTGATGATTCCGTTCTCGAGCCCGACCGTGAAGTTCTTCGTGGTGGGAGCGGGAGAGGACGGCGGGTTCGGATCTTCCGACATCGGGATGAAGGTCGGGTCGGTGGTTCCGTTGTCGACGACCGACGCATAGGCGAACACCGGCTGATCGCGGAGGTGAAACCCACCCAACTGTCGGAGAGATCGGCGGTACCGGGATTGAAGAAGAACGTCGAGGCCATGTTCGTCGGCCCGATGACCGCAAAGGGCGGCATGGTGACGGGAGAGCCGGTGGCGACGAGGGCGTTGTTTTTGTCGTAGAGGCGCCAGGTGACCGTCGCCGGGACGTTGTTCGGGTTCACCGCACCGATGTTGGTCCGGAACGTCGCGTTCGATTTGAGCTGGATCAGGACGCCGTTCTTCTTCGCCGCCGTGACGTCGAGGCCGGGGACGAACTGACCCAGCGTTCCATTCGACGCGACGGCGTAGATCCTCTGGGTGGCGACGAACTCGTCATCGGACCGGAGCCGGATCGCGCCGAGTCCGGACTCGTTGAAGAGCGACGTCAGTACGTCGTCGTAGATCGCCATCTGCCGTTTCGGGACGGTGATCGTCTTCGGCTGGACGGCGCTGTTGTCGCTGTTGCCCGTGCGCAGCAGCCAGGCCTGCACCTGAATGTCCTTGGTTTGCGACGGATTGAAGATCCGCATGTCGGTGCGGAAGACGCCGACGCTGCCGCCGATCGACAGGTAGACGTCCTTCGCCAGCAGCGCGGGGCCGACAGCGAGGAACAGGACGAACAACAGGGGAACTCGCCGCATGAAGGGTCCTCCTCAAACGGTGTTCTTGCAACTCTGCGAGGGTCGCTATCGTTTCATGCAGCGTGTGCGCCGGAACGGCGGAACGGCGGAAGTCGTCAGCCTGCCTGATGTTAGACGAGGCGGCAGCCCGAAGGGCCGCCGCCGAGATTCAACGGTTTGGCGCGCTGATTCCGAATGCCGAATCAGCGCGCTCAGAAGAGCGCCGGCTCCTGGTAGGTCCCGAAAACGTCGCGGAGCGCGTCGGAGATCTCCCCGACCGACGCATAGGCCCGGACGCAATCGAGGATCAGCGGCATCGTGTTCACCTTCTCGTCGCGCGCTCCGTTGCGAAGTGCCTCGAGGGTCTGCTTCACCTTCGCCCCGTCGCGCCGGCGGCGGACCTCATTGAGCGAGGCGATCTGGTCCGAAGCGACCGACTCGTCGATGTAGAGGATGTCGTACGGATCGTCCTTCTCCATCTGGAAGGCGTTGACGCCGACGATGATCTTCTCTCCCGAATCGACCGCGCGCTGGAACTGGTAGGACGCGTCCCAGATCTCGCGCTGGGGAAAGCCGGCCTCGATCGCCTCGATCATGCCGCCGAACTGGTCGATCTTCTCGAAATAGTCGAAGCACCCCTTCTCCATCCGGCCGGTCAGTTCCTCGATGTAGAACGACCCGCCGAGAGGGTCGACCGTGTTGATGACTCCCGACTCGTGGGCGATGATCTGCTGCGTGCGGAGCGCGATGCGCGCCGCCATCTCCGTCGGGAGGGCCAGCGTCTCGTCGAGCGAGTTGGTGTGTAGCGACTGCGTCCCCCCCAGCACCGCCGCCAGCGCCTGGATGGTGACCCGGACGATGTTGTTGTACGGCTGCTGCGCCGTGAGCGAGCAGCCGGCCGTCTGCGTGTGGAAGCGGAGCATCCACGAGCGCGGGTCCTTCGCGCCGTAGCGGTCGCGCATCACTTTCGCCCAGACGCGGCGCGCGGCGCGGAACTTCGCCACCTCTTCGAACAGATCGTTGTGCGAATTGAAAAAGAACGACAGCCGCGGCGCGAATTCGTCGACGTCGAGCCCCGCCCGGATGCCGTACTCGACGTACTCCATCCCGTCGCGGAGCGTGAAGGCCAGTTCCTGCAGCGCCGTCGATCCCGCCTCCCGGATGTGATAGCCGGAGATCGAGATGGTGTTGTACTTCGGCACGTTCTCCGCGCAGAAACGAAAGATGTCGGTGATCAGCCGCATCGAGGGGCGCGGGGGGAAGATGTACTCCTTCTGGGCGATGTACTCCTTGAGGATGTCGTTCTGGAGCGTGCCGGAGATCTTTTTCCAGTCGGATCCGTGCTTCTCGGCGACGGCCAGATACATCGCCAGCAGAATCGGCGCCGTCGAGTTGATCGTCATCGAGACGGTGACGTCTTCCAGGTCGATTCCGTCGAACACCGTCTCCATGTCGGCCAGCGTGTCGACCGCCACACCGCACTTGCCCACCTCGCCGTTGCTGAACGGGTGGTCGGAGTCGTACCCGTAGAGCGTCGGCAGGTGAAAGGCGATCGACAGTCCGTGCTGTCCCTGCGACAGAAGGTACTTGTAGCGCTCGTTCGACTGCTTCGGCGTGCCGAAGCCGGCGAACTGACGCATGGTCCAGAGCTTTCCGCGGTAGCCGGTCGGATGGATGCCGCGCGTGTAGGGGAACTCTCCCGGAAACGCCAGATCGCGCCCGAAGTCGAGCTCCGCCACGTCGGCCGGTGTCGCCAGAGGGTTCGTTTCCATCCCGCTGACGGTGGTGAAGTCCTTCTTCCAGGGAGGCCGCTTCGCCACGACGGGATCGTGCAGTTCCCGGCGCCACTTCGCCTTCGCCTCGCGAACGGCCTCCAGCGCCTCGCGCGAGAAGAGCGGAAGTTGCTGCTCCTCCCGTTTCTCGGGCGGACGCGCCACCGCGACGGTCTTCAGCAGGTCGGCATCGTTTCGGCTCATGATCGCGTCATCCTTCTTTCCATCGAGCTGGACGCTTTCGCAGAAACGCGTCCAGTCCTTCCTGAGGTTCGCCTGCGGCGAAGAGCCTTGCAAACTCCGCTCTCTCGAGCGGATCGCCGCCGCGGCTCCGGAGGAGCTCCGCCGCCGACGAGAGCGCGAGAGAACTCCGGCCCGCGAGCCACTCCCGCGCCCAATCTATCGGATCTCTTCCGGCGGGAACAAGTGCGTCGCACAGACCCGCCTCGAGCGCCGCACCTGCGGGAATCGCGCGCTCACCCCGAAAGTGAAACCGCGCGGCGCGCGGTCCGATTCTCCAGAAGGCTCCCCCCCACGCCGCGGCCGAGTCGAGCCGGAGGATCGCCCCCTCGGGAACGGCGGCAAAGTCGCTGTGCAGAACCATCGCCGCCCCCCAGCCTTCGATCACCGCCCCTCCCACCGCCAGAACCATCCTCCGCTGCCCGAGAAGCGCTGCCAGCGAGGCGGCGTCCGCCCTCCCGAGGTCGTCCGGCCCGACGATTGCAATCACTTGAAGATGGAGAAGAGGCGGTCGACCACTCCCGGCCCTTTCTTCAGCGCCTGGTCGATCTCACCGGCATCGAAGAAGACGCCGCCGCAATTCGCACACTGGTCGACTTCCACGCCGAGAAACTCGATGACCTGAAGGTCCATGCCGCATTTCGGGCACTTCATCCAGTGGAGCTGCCTGAGCCGCTCCTTCTCCTCGGCTTGCATCTTCGCGGCCTGTTCCTGCGCCCACTTCTTGCGGCGCTCGATCTCCTGCTTCGCGAAGAACTCGTCTTCGGCCCTGCTCGGCTTGTCGATCGTCATCTCACCATCCTCCGTGACGGCGCATTCTACCGGCGCCGTGCCACCAGGAGGAGTCCGGGCCCGAACGGAATCCACGAAAAGAGCCGGTCGATGGCAAACATCGCGCGGACCGCGGCGACCAGAAGACGCGATCGCCCCGCCCGCGCGACCGACTGCAGCGCCGCGTCCCGCCCCACCTCGCGGCGCGCGCGCCGCCTGTTCATCGGAAGCAGGAACAGCGTGTCGTACGCGAGAACGACCGGAAAGCCCCAGTAACGCGCTTTCTCCACGCTCAGCCCGGCCGCCTCGAACAGGGCCGTCAGCCGGCCGCGCGAGTAGCGCCGGCGATGATCGTAGTAGTCGTCGGACGCCGACCAGAGGCTCTCCAGCGCGGGGACCGTGGCCACGCAGACCCCTCCCTTCACGAGGACGCGTCCGATCTCGCGCGCGGCGCCGCCGTCGTCGTCGAGATGCTCGAGCGTCTCTCCCGTGGTGACACCGTCGAAGACGCCGTCGCGAAAGGGAAGCCGCGTCATGTCTCCGACCACCGGGGTCAGGCCCGCCATCCGCCGGACGTGGAGCGCCGCCTCGAATGCGGAGTCGATTCCGACCACGCGATAGCCGCGTTGCCGGAGCCGGGAGGCGAGCTGTCCGAGACCGGACGCGCCATCGAGCACGCGGCCGCCCGGCGCGATCGCTTCCGCCTCGCGCACGATCATCGCCAGCCGGTGCTCGTGCCGCGGCCCGAACATCTCCGGCTGCGTCCCCCACGCGTGGGTCTTCATCGGCAGGTCGTACTCATTCTCGAGGTCACCGCACGAGCGCGAATTGTAGTGGCGCAGAAATCAAAAGGCGCGAAGCGATCATCGCTCCGCGCCTCGGACTCCCGCACCTTGCGCCCGTCAGGGCGTGACGACCGCGGTCCTGCTGTCGCGCGATCCGCACGCGTTCGAGATCCGCACCCAGAAGGGCGTGGCGGTCGTGACGGCAGGCGTGATCAGCGTTTCGGAATTCGCTCCGGCGATCGGAAACGCCGTGCTGCCGCTCCAGCCCTGATACCACTGGTAGCGGAACCCTGCGCTGCCGCTGGCGACCACCTTCAGCGTCGCCCGTCCGTCGGCCCCGGCCGTGGTGTTCTCCGGCTGATTGCCGGGGAGGCCGAGAATGAACGGCGGGACGCAGTCGACGACCACGAGCAGCGACGCGCGCTGCACTCCCGGCTGATCCTTGTGCTCGGCGTTGATGATGACCTGATACGTTCCGGCGAACGTCTCCGGCCCGATGGTGACCTTCACCGTCTGCTGGTCCGTCCCTTCGACCTCCGGCTTCGCCTTCGTGAAGGTGATCGTCGAGTCTTCCGGAAGTCCCTCGGCCGTGTAGAAGAGCGTCGCCAGATCGCCGGGGCGATAGTTCTGCAGCTTCACATCGGCCGATTCGCCGTTGCTCAGTGCCAGTGAGGAGGGGTCGAGGATGATGTTGCGAACGCCGCCGAAGCCGCCGCAGCCGGCGATGATGTCCTTGACTGCATCGGCCGTCCCGGTGCCGTCCTCCTCGGTCTCGACGTAGATGCCGCCGCTGAGGCTCGCGTAGCTCTGCATGATGGTGCGGACCGTTTCGACGACGTCGAACGCAACCGCTGCCGACGTCGGCACGAACACGGCCGAGATCCGGATTCCCTTCGTCGCCGCTTCCGTCGCGAGCGCCGCCGCCTGGGCGTCGTCGACACCGGCCGTGAAGCGGTCGTCGAATCCCGCCGGACGGGCGTCGGTGATGAGGATGACGATCTTGGTCGCCTCGGGGCGGAACCCGCCGACGAAGTCTCCGGTCTGTTGTCCCTCGCCACGATCGGCCGCGCGCAGTCCGCGAATGACGGTCTTGATCGCCTCGTCCGAGGCCTCCGGCTCACTCGCGCCACCGCTGGCGCTCAATCCGTTGATTCCCGCGGTGATCGCCTCGATGTTGCCGCCGGCGATGTCGGCGACGACGATCACCTCGTCCTTGAACTCGACCAGTCCGAGGCGGAAATCACCGCCGGAGGCGTTCTGAATCTGCGTGATGATCGCTGGCAGCTCGGCCTTGACGTTGTCGATTGCGCCGCCCATGCTGCCGGTCGTATCGACGATGAACACCACGTCCATCGGACCGCACTGCGCGTGTGCGATGCCTGCCCCGAGAAGCCCGACCACCATCGCCATGACGAGGGCACGCCACTGACGAAATCGCATCTCCCACTCCTTTTTGTCTGGCCCAGGAACACCACGATTGGACGGAGAAAACCCGCTTGAGGGTACACGAACCCTCGATTTCTGTCACGCAGCCGGCGCAGACAAACCGTTAGACGCCACCGTCAGGTGCCGCGAGACTCCGCCGGGTGACGTGCGCCCCCCAGGACCTCCTTCAGCGCCGCCGCAGCGCGGGCCAGCGCCTCGTCGACCTTGTCGGCGTCCTTGCCGCCGGCCTGGGCGAGGTCGGGCTTGCCTCCGCCCCTTCCGCCGACGATCGGGGCGAGCTTGCCGATCAGGGCATTCGCCGGAACGCGGTCGACCAGATCCTTCGTCACGGCGGTCAGGAGCGTGACCTTCGAGTCGGTGACGCTGCCCAGCACGACGACACCGCTCCGGATCTTCGAGCGGAACGTGTCGGCGAGGCTCCGCAGGTCGCCACCGCTGATGTCGTCGATGCGGCGGGTCAGGAGCTTGATTCCGTCGACGTCGACCGCCTCGTCCGACGGCGAGGCCGTCTGCGCGCCGCCGCCGTGCGCGACCTTCAGCTTGAGCTGCTTCAGCTCCTTTTCGAGCTGCTTCTGCTTCTCCTGCAGCGAGCGAACGTACGCCGGCAGCTCGTCGATCGCGACATTCGTCTGCTGCTGGAGCTCGTGCGCGGTGTCGTCGAGTTTCTGGAAGTACTCGAGCGCGCCCCGGCCGGTCACCGCCTCCATCCGGCGCACGCCGGCCGCCAGCGAACGATCCGAGACGATCTTGAAGACGCCGATGTCGCCCGTGCGGTTCACGTGACAGCCGCCGCAGAACTCGCGGGAATACTCTCCCGCCGAGACGACGCGCACCCGATCGCCGTACTTCTCGCCGAACATCGACACGGCACCCGTCCGCTTCGCCTCGGCGATCGGCATCACTTCCTTCCGCACCTCGAGGTTCTCGCGGATCTTCTCGTTGACCGCAGCTTCGATGCGGTGGATCTGCTCCGGAGTGAGCGGCTGATGGTAGGTGTAGTCGAAGCGGAGGCGGTCGGGCGCGACGAGCGATCCCGCCTGCTGGACCGTCGGCCCGAGGATGTCCTTGAGCGCCTTGTGGAGCAGGTGTGTGGCCGTGTGGTTCGCGGTCGTGTCGAGCCGCGTCGGGACCGGCACCGAGGCGCGGACCGTCGCGCCGACCGCCAAATCTCCCTGCTCGATGCGGACGCGCGAGACCGTCAGGTCGCCCACCGGTTTCTGCGTGTCGAGCACCGCCGCCCGGCCGCCCTCCCACTCGAGTGTTCCGATGTCGCCGATCTGCCCTCCCGACTCGGCATAGAACGGAGTCGGCGTGAGCACGACGTCCCCCTCCTCTCCGCGGTGGAGAACGGCGCGTTCCTCGCCGTCGACGACGATCGCCTTGACCGACGACTCGACGCCCTCGAACTGCTCGTAGCCGACGAACGTCACCTCGCCGGCGCGTTCGGCAATGCGCGCGAAGGTCTCGGCGGCGGCCGACATCTGGAACTTCGACGACGCCTTCGCCTTGGCGCGCGCGCCTTCCATCATCGTCTCGAAGCCTTCACGGTCGAGCGAGACCCCTTCCTCCTCCGCCATCTCGGCGATGAGATCGAGCGGGATGCCGTACGTGTCGTAGAGGCGGAAGATCTCCGGACCACCGAGGGTTCGCTCGCCGCGCGCACGAACATCGTCAAGAAGTTGACCAACGCGCTCCATGCCGGTCGTCAGCGTCCGGGAGAAGCGTTCCTCCTCCCCCTCCAGGGTCCTGAGGACCGCCTCACGGCGCTCGCGCAGCTCCGGGTAGGCGTCCCCCATCGCCTCGATCACCGGGTCGACCAGTTGCGTCAGAAGGACGGCGTTGCGCAGCTTGCGGCCGAAGCGGATGGCGCGCCGGATGATGCGTCGCAGCACGTAGCCCCGCCCCTCGTTCGACGGAATCACTCCGTCGGCGATGAGGAACGTCGCCGCCCGCGAGTGGTCGCAGAGAACGCGCACCGCGGTGTCGAGCTCGTCGTCCATCCGGCCGCGGTAGGTGTGGCCGCTGATGTCGGCGATCCGCGACATGATCGGCCGGAAGAGATCGATGTCGTAGTTCGTCTGCGTCTTCTGCAGAACGCTGGCCAGCCGCTCGAGCCCCGCTCCCGTGTCCACCGACGGCGCGGGCAGCGGCGTGAGGTTCCCCTCCGCGTCCCGGTCGTATTGCATGAAGACGAGATTCCAGATCTCCATCGTCTGGTCGCCTTCGCCGTTGACGAGCGCGGCGACGTTCTGCGAGAGATCATCGCCGCGGAAATAGTGGATCTCCGAGCAGGGGCCGCACGGTCCCGTCTCCCCCATCTGCCAGAAGTTGTCCTTCCTCCCGAAACGAAGGACGCGCTCGGGCCGCGCTCCGGCCTGCACCCACAGTGCCGCCGCTTCGTCGTCGGCCGGCACCTTCTCGTCGCCCTCGAAGACGGTGAACCAGAGTCGTTCCTCCTCGAGGCCGAACTCCTTCGTCATCAACTCCCAGGCAAAGCGGATCGCGTCTTCCTTGAAATAGTCGCCGAAGGAAAAGTTGCCGAGCATCTCGAAGAACGTGTGGTGGCGCGCCGTCCGCCCGACGTTCTCGAGATCGTTGTGCTTGCCACCGGCGCGGACGCACTTCTGCGACGTCGTGGCCCGCGTGTAGTCGCGCTTCTCGCGGCCGAGAAAGACGTCCTTGAACTGATTCATGCCGGCGTTGGTGAAGAGAAGAGTGGGGTCGCCCGCCGGAACGAGCGACGAACTGCTCACGCGCCGATGGTTCCGCTTCTCGAAGTAGCTGAGGAATTGTTCGCGAATCTGGGAAGTCGTGGCCACTGGTACTCCGTCCGGATTGAACGTTGAAAATCGAACAGTGAAAAATCGAACCCGATTTTTCACTCTTCCATTTTCAACTTCCCCTTCAGGGCGCCGTCGACGGCCTCGATGGCATCGGCCGCGCCGTATCCCTGATTCAACAGATAGGAGAGCAATTTCTTTCGGCCGGCATCGCTCCGGAGATAGCCGCTCCCGTGGCGGCGGGCGATGATACCGATTCTCCTCGCGCAGAGCGCGGCCAGGCGTTCCCGCTCCGCGGCCGCGTCGCCCGACTCGCCGAGAACCACCCCGATCGTCTCGTCGTCGACCCCGGCGGCGCTCAGCTCCCGGCGGATCCGGAGCCGTCCCACCCCTTCCCCGCTTCGTTTCCGCACCCAGGCAGCGGCGAAGCGGGCGTCGTCGAGCCACCGCTCGCCGCGCAGGCGCTCGATCGTCCGGTCGACGATCTCCCGGCCGAACCGTTTCGCCGCCAGTTTTCTCCGCATCTCGCCTTCGGAGTTGAACCGGTAGCTCAGGATCCGCAGCGCGGACGCGTAGCAGCGCTCCTCGTCGGTCACTTCGACTGCTTTCGCCCGACGAACGAGAGGAGAGTCTTCCCGACGTCGGTGTTGTCGAGAAAGCCCCTCAGCGATTCGCCTCCGGGGCCGAAGGTGAAGAGGAGCACGTTCGTCGCCGTGTGATCGATCGTCGCAAACTCGATGCGCGGCCGGCGCGCCGCCGTCTCGGTGATGCGCATCCCCCCCGTCTCGTGGTCCGACGTCACGACGACGAGCGTGTCGCCCCGTCCCGCCGCGAAGTCGAGCGCGACGCCGATCGCCGCATCGAACGAGCGGAGGCTCTCGGCGACGTCCTCCCGCGAGTTCTGGTGGCTCCCGGAATCGACCCCCTCGTGTTCGACCATCAGAAAGAAGCCGTCGGAGTCCTTCGAGAGGTGCGCCAGCGCCCATCGCGTCAGCTCCGCGAGCGACGCCTCGGCCGCGTCGCGTTCGCGCGGCACGTCGGGAAAGACGGCGAACATCTTCGGGCCTCTCGCGGCGTCGAGTTCCCCCCGCGTCCGGATCAGCTCGTAGCCGTTCTCCCTCGCGAGGTCTTCGAGCGGTGGAAAGCCGTCCCGCCCGAAACGCTGCGCGCCGCTGCCGGCGATGATCTCCGCGCCACTCCTCAGCATCTGCCGGATGATGTCGAGGTACTGCGTGCGATGGCCGGCATGCGCGGCAAATGCCGCCGGTGTCGCATCCCAGAATGCGGCCGTCGTCACCAGCCCCGTCGCCTTCCCGCTCTCCTCGGCCGCCTCCAGGACGGTCCGCAACGCGCGCCCTTCGGCATCGACGCCGACCGCCTCGTATCGGGTCTTGAAGCCCGTGGCGAGCGCTGTCGCCGCCGCGCCCGAATCGGTCACCGTGCGGTCGGCGGCGCTGGTGGTCAGGAGCCCGGCAACGGCCATCCGCCGGAGCTGGAAGGCCTCGCCGCGCAACAGCCGCATGTAGCTGACGTGTGCCGGGCCGATTCCGTCGCCGACCAGCAGGATCACGTTCCTCGGAACGTCGCCGGCGAGAGCGGGTAACGCGAGAACGAGAACGAGTGAGAGGAGAGCGGAGCGTGCCTTCATCGGAATTTCCGGGTCGCGGTTTCGTACGGGCGCAGAGTCATACCACGGGATCGCCGCGGAGTCATCGTGCGGCTCCGTTCGCGCACGGCCCCTTCGCCGGCATCAGATGGAATTGGAGAAATCGAAGGGCGACTCGTCGCTGAAGGGATCGTCGGTCGCCGTACCGAGCGACAGACGCGACTCCATCTCTTCGCGCGACTGATCGGCGGTCGACTGAATGCCCTGCAACTTGAGCCGGAATTCGTCGGGATTCGACGCGCGCCTCAGCGCTTCGTCGAGCGTGATCAGACCGTTCTTGTAGAGCATGTACAGCGACTGATCGAACGTCTGCATCCCGTACTGCGACGTGCCCTGCGCGATCGCGTCGCGGATCATCTTCGTCTTTTCCTTGTTCTCGATGCAGTCGCGGATGTAGGCCGTCGAGATGAGCACTTCCGCGGCCGGCACGCGTCCCAGGCCATCGGCGCGGGGAAGAAGACGCAGCGAGACGACCGCCTTGAGCACGGCCGCGAGCTGCAGCCGGATCTGCTTCTGCTGGTGCGGCGGGAAGACGGAGATGATGCGGTTCACCGTCTCGGTCGCGTCCATCGTGTGCAGCGTGGAGAGCACGAGGTGGCCTGTCTCCGCGGCCGTCAGCGCCGTCTCGATCGTCTCGTAGTCGCGCATTTCACCGACCAGGATGACGTCCGGGTCCTGCCGGAGGGCCGACCGCAACGCCTGGGAGAACGACTTGGTGTCGACTTCGACCTCGCGCTGGTTGACGATCGACTTCTTGTCGCGGTGGAGAAACTCGATCGGGTCCTCGACCGTCATGATGTGTTCGGTCCGGTGGGTATTGATGTAGTCGATCATCGCCGCCAGCGTGGTCGACTTCCCCGACCCCGTCGTTCCGGTGCAGAGGATCAGCCCCCGCCGCTCGTCGGCGATCTTCTCGAGGACCACCGGCAGCATCAGCTCGCGGATCGAGAGAATCTTGACCGGAATGACGCGGAGCACCATGCCGACGGTCCCCCGCTGCTGGAAGATGTTGCAGCGGAAGCGGCCCAGCCCCGGCACCGAATAGGCGATGTCGATCTCGTAGTTGTTCTTGAACTTCTCCTTCTGGCGGGAGGACATGATCGAGAACGCCATGGCGATCGTGTCTTCCTGCATCAGGCGCTTCAGTTCGACCAGCGGCACCAGCTCCCCGTCGATCCGGATGACGGGATGCGAGCCGACTTTGATGTGGAGATCGGAGGCTCGTCGCTCGGCGGCAATCTTCAGAAGATCGTTGATGTGCACGGGGTCACCTCGATTCCGGGTTCTGCGAATGGTACATCGAGAGAGGACGCTCCGTCTCCCCGCGGCACCGCCCGCTGCCACCGTTTTGCCCGTATCATGGTCGGCAATCCATGCGGAAAGCACTGACCGTTCTGCTCTTCACAGCAGTCGCCTCGACCGCCGCCGCCGCCCAGCGGGTCGCCGACTTCCGGTTCGGCGGCCGTGGCACGCTGGCGGATCTGGCACCGCGGGAAGGAGGGTTCCTTGCCCTCGTGGAAGACGACGGTCTCCGCCTGATTCCGATCGACGGCTTCGGCGTGGCGCAGGAAGGACGGAGTGCCCGCCTCGATGCCGGCTCCGCCCGGATCGCCTCGCGCGGCGGACGGCCGATGCTCCTCTGGAGCTCGCGCGGTGACACCTACCTGTCGGAAGTGACGATCGGGACGACGACCGAAATCGCGACGAGCATCCTCCTCGGCACCGGCGGAACGACCGCGCGTCACCTCGCCTGCGGGCCCTCGCGATGCGCCGCCGTGCTGCTCACGCCGAACGGCGAGCGGATCGTGATCGCGGACGACACCCGCATCCTTCGCGGGATCGCCTCCGCCGGGGCCACGAGCGCAGTCGCCTCCGACCCTGCCGGCTTTCTCGTCATCGACACGTCGGGAGACGTGGTGCGGCTCGATCTCGACGGACAGGAGCAGGTGCGCGCACGCGTCAACGCACGCGGATCTCATCACGCACTCTTCTTCGGAACCGACTACGTCGTCGCCTACGAGCGCGACGGATCGATCCTCATCGCGCGGCTCGCCGATATCGGACGCTCGGACGGCGAGGTCCGCATCGCCTCGGGAGGGCCCGCCACTCCGTTCGCCATGGCCACCGACGGTTCCCAGATCCTCTTCGTCCACGGCCCCGGAAGCGCAGCCACGGGACCGCCGCAGGTCCGGGCGATCCGTCTCGATGCGAATCTGCGGCAGACGGGCAATGAGATCCGGCTCAGCGGAACGACGGGGGCGAATCGACTGCCGCTGGCCGCATGGAGCGAAGGAGCGTTCCTCACCGCCTGGTCGCACGCCGATTCGATCGGCGGCATCGAGCGGTCCGCTCCGCAGTTCGCACGCGTCTCTCCGGGAGGAACGGTGCTGCGCGAAGGAATCGTGGCAACCG
>DATLYG010000215.1:0-4452 GCA_035574985.1 Thermoanaerobaculia bacterium
CCACGTCGAGCCGCTCCCCTTCGGCGACGAAGAGCGTCCCGCCGAGGTCCGCCGGTTCGCCGACCGGCGGGAGAACGCGCAGCGGATGGAGGGAGAAGCCACCGCGGACGTGCGGGATCGATCCGCTGGCGTGCCAGATGACGGCCTCCGTCTCGGGAAGGGACGCGGCGACTTCGGCGATGGCCCGGTCGGTGACCGCGAGAAGCACCGCGTCGCTCGACCGCACCACCTCCTCGCGCGTCCGATCGGGTATGCCTAACAGCTCCGGAACGCGGCTGGCCGAGCCCTCCCGCCGGGCGATCCCGGCCAGCGGCCAGCCGAGGCGCCGCCACGTCGAACCGAACGCCCACGCCGCCCGCCCGCCGCCGATGATCCCCAGACGCATGAGGCGATTGTAGATTCCGCGATTTGGGATTTTGCAGGTTTCTCGTCAAACTGATGCCGTGGCAGGACGATCCCGCTCGCGCATCGCCCGGTTCGGAACCGTCGCAGCGTTGCTGACGGGGCTCGCCACGGCCGCCCCCCCGACCACCTGCGGCGCGGGAGGGGACTACGAGCGCGCGCTCTGCGCCTACCAGCGGAGGAACTTCGCGGAGGCGGAGGCGCTCTTCGGCAAACTGGCGAGCGAGGACCGGGCGAGCCCCCGCAAGCTGAAGGCGACGTACTTTCTGGCGCGGACGCACATGAAGCAGGGAAAATTCGCCGAAGCGGGAGAACTCTTCATCAGAATCTACGCACTCGACCGGGCGTTCTATGACGGCTGGGCCTGCGACTTTCTCCTCGGCGAGTGCCGGAGGGCGGTGGGGAAGGGGTAGCGATGCCGCCCGGGCGCGGTGCCGGGCGGACACTTCGGAGATGGCACAGACGCAATTCGAACTCCGCCGGAAGCTCCTGCAGCTCGAGGCGCTCTACGACGTCGGGCGGGCGCTGAACACGCTGCGGCCGGAAGGGGAGCTGCTCGAAGAGCTGATGCAGCGCGCGGTCGCCGTCCTCGACGCCAGGAGCGGCCTGGTCTTCTCGCTCGACGAAAAGCTGAACGTGCAGCAGCAGTTCGCCTTCGGAGAGGAGATCGTGCCGGAGGCGCCGCTGTCCGATCCGGCCGTCCGTGAGGTGATCGTCTCGCGCGAGCCGCTGTCGGTGAGCGACCGGCTTCTCGCGCCAATGATTGCCGGCGACACCATCGTCGGCGTGATCGGCGTCGGAGGAAAGGAAGAGCGCGGGGCGAAGCGGGGAACCTTCGTGGAGGACGACCTTCGCTTCCTCTCCTCACTGGCGGCGATCGGCGCGGCCGCGATCGACAACACGCGGCGGTTCCATCGGCTCGACCTGATGCGGGAGACGCTCGAGGACGAGAACCGCTCGCTGCGCCAGCGGATGCTGCGCGACTACAGCGACCGGCTGATGATCGGCGACTCGCCGAAGATGCAGCGGGTGATCGACCTCGTCGCCCGCGTGGCCGACAGCCAGGCGAATGTCCTGATCCGCGGCGAGTCGGGGACCGGCAAGGAGATGGTGGCGCGGCTGATCCATGGGGGATCGAAGCGGAAGGAGGGGCCGTTCGTCGCCATCAACTGCGCGGCGCTGCCGGAGACGCTCCTCGAGTCGGAGCTGTTCGGCATCGAGCGCGGCGTCGCCACGGGCGTGGAGGCCCGCCCGGGGAAGTTCGAACTGGCCAGGGGGGGGACGGTCTTCCTCGACGAGGTGGGCGACATCCCGCTGGCGCTGCAGGCGAAGCTGCTCCGCGTGCTGCAGGAGCGCGAGATCGAGAAGCTGGGCGGACGGAGGCGCATCCCCATCGACGTCCGGATCCTCTCGGCCACGCACCGGCCGCTCGAGGAGATGATCGAGCGCGGCGAGTTCCGCCAGGACCTCTACTACCGGCTCCGGGTCGTCGAGATCTTTCTTCCTCCTCTGCGCGAGCGGCGCGAGGACATCCCGAAGCTGGTCCGCTTCTTTCTCGAAAAGTACGGGCGGCGCGAGGGACTGAGGGACGTCCGGATCGCCCAGGAGGCGCTGCAGCAACTGATGCGCTATCCCTTTCCGGGAAACGTGCGGGAGCTGGAGAACCTCATCGAGGGAGCACTCGCGCTGACGGTCGATCCGGTGATCGATCCGGGCGATCTTCTGCTGCCGGAGGGGACGGGGAAGACCGGCGGCGTCGATCTCCCCGACGACCTGCCGCCGCTCGAAGAAATGGTCCATCGCTACATCGCCCGAGTGCTGGCCCATACGAAGGGAAACATCTCGCGCGCGGCAAAGATCCTCGGGATCGACCGGAAGACGCTCTACCGGAAACGGGATGAGATGTCCCATGACAGAGCAGGTGTTGATTCATGGGACATTCACTGAAAAGTACTGTTACAACGATACTTACATGCTCGATTGGCTGCGGTCTGGTCTTGTTTGGGGAATTTTGCCACAGTTCCCGGCCGGGTGGCGAGCGTGCGGGAATCGTGTAAACTGCTTCTCATCAAGAGGTTAGATCAAGTGAACTCCAGCGGGCAGGGGTGGCAGTGGCGTTGCTCATGGGTGGTCCCGACCGAGGGGAGCATCCATGAACCAGATCGCAGACACTCGCAGCAAAGCCGAAGCCGTATTCAGCGGAAGCTACCTTCTGCCGGCCATGCTGGCGGCCAACACCCTGGCGCTCTTCGCGCTCGACCGGATCGGCGGAATCCCCGACTGGATCAAGGCAGCCACCGCTCTCTTCCTGTCGTTTTGAATCCGCCGCGCAGGGAACGCACCGGATGACGGCAACCGCCGAGCGGCAACTGGACCTGACTCTTCCGATGGTCCCCGACATCGAGATCGCCGCGGCGCGTGCGGCGGGGAATCTCGCGCGAGAGCTGGGAATGAGCAGCGAGAAGATCGACGAGATGGCCCACGCGATCATCGAGGCCTGCATCAACGCCCGCGAGCATTCCTGTTGCGAAGACCGGCGCATGTACCTAAGATTCGTCGGCACGCTTCAGGACGGTACGCCGCGCGTCGACATCTGGATCACCGATCACGGACGCGGGTTCGATCTGGAGGAGGCGCGCGCCCGGCGGCGGCAGGCGGCGCAGAAGCGCGGCTGGGGCCTGCAGATCATCGAGGCGCACATGGACGAAGTCGAGATCACCACCGGCCCCGAAGGAACGACCGTCCACATGGTCAAGCGCGAAAGACGAGAACCGGAATCATGAGCGAGGAACTGCGAGTGGCCATCGACCGCCGCCCGACCGGCGCGATCCTCTATACCAGGGGCTACATCAACAACGTCGGCGGCGAAGAGATCGCCAACCGTGCCTACGAGCTGATGGACGGCGGCGTCCGCACGCTCCTGCTCAACCTTCGCGAGACGAAGATCGTCAACTCCATCGGCATCAGCATTCTCATCGAGATCATCGAAAAGATGATGGAGCAGGGAGGGAAGATCGCCTTCTGCTGCCTCACTCCCGTGATCAACAAGACCTTCCAGATCATGGGCCTGGCGAACTACGCGCAGATCTTCGACAGCGAAGAGGCGGCCGTGCGGGAACTCGGGCTTTAGCCGGTACGCGGAATGGAGTGTCGAGAATCGGGAAAGGGATGCGCCGATGATGTCTCCAATCTCCATCCTCCGTTCTCCGTTCTGATCATGCCTTCCGTGGCCCGTTTCGCCGACCTTCTGCACGATCTCCGTCAACTCGAGCGGGCGGCGGCCCCGGCGCACGGGAGGCTGATCCTCGATGCCTTCGGCCGGCACACTCCGTTCGCCGCGGGTGCGGTCTACATGCGCGAGGCCGGGACGTCGCAGCTCCGTCTCGCGGCGGCGGCGCGCTGCAATGCACCCGAGCTGATCGAATGCGATCCGCCTCGCGAGGTCACCGTCTCGCACCGGCTGCCCCTCGATCCGCTCCCCCACGTCGTCCTTCCCCTGCACGCACACCGCGAGCCCGTCGGCCTGGTCGCACTGAACAAGGACCATGGCGGGATCGAAGAGGAGGAGCTGGCGATGCTCCGCGCCGCCGAGGCGTTCCTCGGCACGGTCATCTCGAATCACCGGCTGCAGCTCGAGGCGCGCGAGGGGGACTTCCAGCTCAAGTACCGGCTGTGGGAGCTGGAGTCGCTCTACGACATCGGCCTCTCGATCGCCGCGACGCTCAACATCGAGGAGCTGGCCGACGAGATCCTCTTCCGCATGATCTCGCTCACCAACGCCCGCCGCGCCGCGCTCTTTCTCCGCGAGGGGAACCGTTTCCGCCTCTACCGCTCGTTCGGCGAAGTGCGTGAGGACTTCCTCGATCAGGAGCTTGCCGAACAGCTCGTGCGCGAAGGGACTCCGCTTTCGTTCGAGGAGAACACCGACTGCATCTTTCCCGGCTGCTGTGCCTACGTGGCGCTGCCGATCCGTGGCAACAACAACGTGATCGGTGTCCTCGCCGCGGCCGACCGCGAGACGCGCGAAGGAGGGATCGGGGCCTTCGAGGC
>DATLYG010000216.1:0-6689 GCA_035574985.1 Thermoanaerobaculia bacterium
CGACCGCCGCTACCAGATCTTCAGCGCGAAACTCCCGCGCGGCCAGAACTGCTTCGTCTGCAACTTCGAGAAAACGTCGGTTCTCGAGAACCTCCCCTCCGGCGGGCATCTCGTTGCCGCCCCCTACACGACGATGCGGCAGTTCGGAGAGCGGGAGTCGGGCCTCGGAACGCCGATCCGCTACGGCGACGCGGGCGGCGAGATCGGCGCCGATCTGAAGTGGACGCCGAACGCCGACACGGCCATCGATGCGACGGTCAATCCCGATTTCTCGCAGATCGAGTCCGATGTCGCCGCGATCTCGACGAACGAGCGTTTCGCCCTCTTCTACCCGGAGCGCCGCCCCTTCTTCCTCGAAGGTGTCGAGCTGTTCAACACGCCGATCCCCGCCGTCTACACGCGCACCATCACGTCGCCCCGCTGGGGCCTGCGGTCGACCGGCAAGGCGGGGAACAGCGTCTACACGCTCCTCGTCGCGCAGGACCGCGGCGGCGGCAGCGTCGTCATTCCGTCGACGTACGGCTCCGACTTCGCGCCGCAGGACTTCTCGTCCATCGCCGCGATCGGCCGCATCCGCCGCGACTACGGCCAGTCGTTCGTCAGCTTCCTCGGAACGACGCGCGAGGTCTCCGGCGGCGGGCACAATCGCGTCTTCGGTCCCGACGTTCAGGTCAAGAACGAGCACCACACGCTCACCGGCCAGTTTCTCGTCAGCGACACGAAGACTCCCAACCGCCCCGGCGATGCCACCGGGTGGGACGGCCGCAGCATGCGCGGAACGGCCGCCTGGGTCTATTACACGTACTCCGGCAAGAAGTGGGACTACCTCGTCGACGGACGCTCGTTCAGCGACGACTTCCGCGCCGACAACGGTTTCGTTCCGCAGGTCGGCCATCGCGTCAACTACAGCGAGCTGGGCCGGACCTTCTATCCGGAAAAGTCGTTTTTCAGCCGCGTCCGGACGTTCGCGCAGGCGGAGTACGACTCGACGCAGGAGGGAAAGCAGCTCTACAAGCTTCTGTCGATCGGCGCCGGCGCCGACGGCCGCTATCGTTCCTTCAGCCAGCTCCGCTACGCCTGGGAGACGATCCGCGACCGCGAGAACGTCTTCACCCGCCGCCAGCTCCGCTACAACTTCAGCGTCGCCGTCAGCAAAGTCGTCTCGAACGTCTATCTCAACGGATCGGTCGGCGAAGACATCGACTTTTTCGGCGCGCGGCTCGGCGAAGGAGCGAACGTCAACTTCGGCGGGACGCTCCGTCCGACCAGCCATCTGGCGATCGACCTGACGAACTCCCTCCGCTGGCTCAGCGTGCCGAACGCCGCCGGAGACGACGACCGCCTCTTCACCTCACAGGTCGAGCGCCTGCGGGCGACCTACACCTTCAACAACCGGATGTTCATCCGGACGATCGTGCAGAACCAGCGGACGAACCGCGACCGCTCGCTGTACGGCGCACCGGTCGCGCAGCACTCGGGGAACCTCGCCTCGCAGCTCCTCTTCGGCTACAAGCTGAACTGGCAGACGCTCCTTTACGTCGGCGCCGGCGACCTGCGCGAGGTCGACGCCGAAGGCGACATGCACCCGAGCAGCCGCGAGGTGTTCCTCAAGGTCAGCTACGCGTTCCAGCGGTAGTGAATCGCGGAATCAGTTGTCCGGTGGCGGCACGATGTCGTCGGGCACCGGCTCGCGTCCCTGCCACTCCTCCAGCTCCGAAGCGCTGTCGAGGTGGTCCGTCCGCTCGTGTTCTCCGAACGTCCGTTCGGCGCGGGCCATCGGGCCGCGCGAGGGGCGCCCGAGGTCGACGAGCAGCCGCGTGACGCGTCCGGGGACGACCGGATCGGGAACCGTGACGCGATCCATCGAGCCGGGGATCTCGATCAGGAGCTGATAGGCCCCCGGGTTGAGATCGATGCCGCCGACGTAGCCGTTGCCGTCGGCGAACTGCACGATCTCCTCGTCGCGGGGGCCGGCTCCCATCTTCCGGATGGTCACGCGCGCGCCGTCGGCAGGCTTGCCCTGCTCGGTCAGGATCTGCGCAAGCAGATGGCCTTTCCTCGGATCGGTCTTCCACGTCATCGGCGGAATGGCCGCCGGCTCGCGGAACGGGGCGATGGCGGCGTAGGCGCCGTCCTCGGTGAGTGCGCGGAAGAACTCGTCGCGCGGGCGGAGAGGCTTGCCCGCCGCCGCGATGTTGGTCGCCGCATAGCTGAAGAAATTGAAGCCGCGGCTCAACGCTCCCTCCGTCGACGGCGTGCGTCCCTCGCCGATCTGCACGATCGTGTTCTCGAGCGTGTTCATGAAGGGGCCGAGGCCGATCACGCCGAAGCGGTCGTGCTGCGCGTTCTTCGTGTAGTCGATCCACTCGCGGAACTGCTGGACGTGCGAGGAGAGGTGCTGGCTTTTGTAGATCATCGGGATGCTCATGTCGAGAATCCCTTCTTCCATCCACCCGCCCCAGTTCTGATAGACGCGGAAGTAGGGCTCGGTCTGCTGGAACGTCCGCGGCTCGACGCTGTTCGGCCCGCGGAAGAAGGCGATCAGCGCCGCCGACAGCTTCACGTCGGGCTTGATGGCGTTGATCTCGAGATAGAGGCGCCGGACGAACGCCGTCACCTGATCGCGCCGCCACTGACTCCAGCTCGCGTCCCACGGGTCCGGCAGCGATCCGGCGGGGCGCCCGAACGCGGCATTGAATCGCTTCACGCTCGTCGGGTTGTAGCCGGTCGAAAACGAGAAGCCGACGGAAGGCGGCCGCGGGACGAGCGGCATCTCCGGATAGCGGATGTAGTCGAGGTGAATTCCGTCGACCTCGTAGTTCTGCACGAGATGCCGGAGAACTCCGATGACGTGGTCGGCCGCGGCGGGATGGCCGAGATCCAGGAACCAGAGTCCCGACGAGAGACGCTCGCCGGGGAAGTCGGCGTGCGTTCCGCTCGTGAATGAGGGATGCGTGCGGGTGAGCCAGTAGTCGGGCTCGGGTCGTCCGTACCCGTGGCGGTTGAAGATGTGATTCGGATCGCATGGCACGCGGCACGGCCATGCCGCGGTGGGGATGTTCGGGTGGCCGGTGTAGATCGGGCCGATGTTGACCCACGCGTGGACCTCGATCCCCTCCGGTCTGGCCTTGTCGATCAGGTACTGGAGCGGATCGAAACCGGCGGGAGGAACGTAGCCCTCGACCCACCCTTCCAGCGAGCGCGCATGGAGACTCTGCGCATTGCGCCGGACCTGCGCGATGATCGTGTTGAGGTTTCCTCTTTTCGCGCGCTCGATCAGCGCATCGATCTGGGCAGGACTGCGCAGGCCCGCGTTGAACGAGTCGACCCAGATGGCGCGGACTTCTTCGGTGCCGGCGGCCCCGGGGCGCGGAAGGACGAGCAGGAAAACGGCGACGAGGATGGCGGAGAATGGACGACGCATCGAACCTCCTCTGACGAAGTGACGATCGGGTGCCGCCCTTCCTGCAAAATGCAGGCCCTGGGCGCACGGCGCCGTCACGTCAATGGGGGTCTTCCCTGCGAACGCGGGCATTCTTCCCCGTGTAGATTGTTTGGGTTACCCGCAGGCTGTTTTCCCGGCCGTAACGGGTCCATGCATCGAACTGAGAGTAGGCTACTGTAGTGCTTCATCAAGATCTTGCCTTTTGTTGCGGCGCCGAGCGGCCGGATGCGAGGCGCCGCGACGCAGGCGAAGCGGGACATCGTCGAGGAGCGGCAACGAAGCAGATGACCGCTCGCCGCCGCAACCCGAAGGGCGGTGGGATCTGCGGGCGAGGTCTGCGTCGCTCGTCGTCGACGCTGCCACCGCATTTCCTCCTCCAAGTTCCCTGACCCGCAGCTCCCACGGCAAAAGGCAAGAGATTCATGAAGCACGGAACGAGGCGTCCCATGAAGAAGCGGATGTTGCTCATGCTCCTTTCCGTCGGAGCGTTCCTCGCCGTCATCGGCGGGATGAAGTTTTTTCAGATCAAGGCTGCGATGGCGCAGGGGGCGTATCAGCCTCCTCCCGAGGCGGTGACGACGATCATCGCGAAACAGGAGGAGTGGCTCTCGGCACTCGAGGCGATCGGCACGGTCGAAGCGGTCAACGGCGTGACGGTCAGCGCCGATCTGCCGGGCGTGGTCGAAGGGATTCATTTCGCCTCCGGCCAGCCGGTCGCGAAGGGGGCGGTGCTGGTGACGCTCGACACGCGCCAGGAACGCGCCCAGCTCGCGTCGGCGGAAGCGCAGCTCGAGCTGGCGAAAATCGACCTCGACCGGAAGCGCGGGCTGCTCGAGAGGCAGATTCTCTCGCAGGCGAGTTACGACGAGGTCGCGGCCAACTACAAGTCGGCGGAAGCGCGCGTGGCGGAGATCCGGGCCACGATCGCGAGGAAGACGATTCGCGCGCCGTTCTCCGGCGTCGCCGGGATCCGCCAGATCCACCTCGGGCAGTACCTGGCGGGAGGAGCGCCGATCGTTTCGCTGCAGTCGCTTCGTCCGGTCTACGTCAATTTCACGCTGCCGCAGCAGGAGATCGGCCGCATCGCGCCGAACACGCCGGTGGAGGCGACCTCCGACGCGTTCGACGGCGCCGAGAAGGGCCGCGTCGCGGCGTTCGACTCCGTCGTCGACGAGTCGACGCGCAACGTCCGCGTGCAGGCGGTGTTCGACAACGCTTCGGGCCGGCTCCGCCCCGGCATGTTCGTGGAGATCCATCTGGCGCGCGGGACGAGGACCCCGGTCGTTCCTCTTCCGGCGTCGGCCATCAGCTACGCGCCGTTCGGCGACTCGGTCTTCATCGTCGAGGACGTGAAGGGGCCGGACGGGAAGACGTACCGCGGCGTGCGGCAGCAGTTCGTGAAGCTGGGTCCGTCGCGCGGCGACCAGGTGGCGGTGCTCACCGGCGTCAAGCCGGGTGAGGAGGTCGTCACTTCCGGAGTGTTCAAGCTCCGTCCGGGCGCCGCCGTGGTCGTCAACAACTCGGTTCAGCCGCCAAACAGCCCGGCCCCGAAGCCGGAGGACAGCTAGTCTAGTGAGTCCGTATTCAGTGATCAGTGATCCCTGATCACTTCGACAACATGAAGTTCACCGATCTCTTCATCCGCCGCCCCGTCCTCGCCATCGTCGTGAACCTGGTGATTCTGATCGCCGGGATTCAGTCGATCCGCTCGCTCGTCGTGCGGCAGTTCCCGCGCAGCGACATGGCCAACGTGGTCGTCATGACGGCCTACGTCGGCGCGAACGCCGATCTGGTGCGCGGGTTCATCACCGCGCCGCTCGAGCGCGTCATCGCCAGCGCCGAGGGGATCGACTTCGTCGAATCGTCGAGCACCCAGGGACTGAGCACCATCACGGTCCACCTGAAGCTCAACTACGATACGAACGCGGCGCTGACGCAGATCCAGTCGAAGGTGGCGCAGGTGCGCAACCAGCTCCCGCCCGAGGCGGAAGCGCCGATCATCGATCTGCAGACGACCGACAGCCAGTTCGCGGCGGCGTACCTCGGTTTCTCGTCGAAGGACCTCGACCAGAATCAGATCACCGACTATCTGGTGCGCGTCGTCCAGCCGAAGCTGAGCGCGATCCCCGGCGTGCAGCGTGCGGAGATCTTCGGCGACCGCACCTTCGCCATGCGGATCTGGCTGAAGCCGGACAAGATGGCCTCCCTCGGCATCTCGCCGTCGCAGGTGCGCGACGCGCTCGCGGCCAACAACTATCTCTCGGCGCTGGGGCGGACGAAGGGGACGATGACCTCGGTCAACCTCGTCGCCAACACGAACCTCCAGACTCCGGAGGAGTTCCGCCAGCTCGTCGTCAAACAGAGCGGCGACAACGTCGTCCGCCTCGGCGAGATCGCCGACGTCGTGCTGGGCGCCGAGACGTACGATCAGGAGGTCAGTTTCAACGGCGAGGGCGCCGTCTTCATCGGCATCTTCGTCCAGCCGACCGCCAACACACTCGAGGTGATGCGGCGCGTCCGCGCCGTGATGCCCGACATCCAGGCGCAGCTCCCCGCCGGCATGACCGCCGGCGTGCCGTACGACTCGTCGCTCTACATCGAGAACGCCATCAAGGAAGTGCTGAAGACGCTGACGGAGACGCTGATCATCGTCATCCTGGTGATCTTCCTCTTCCTCGGCTCGGTCCGCGGCGTGATCATTCCCGTCATCGCCATCCCGGTGTCGCTCATCGGCGCGGCGCTGCTGATGCTCGTCTTCGGCTTCACGATCAATCTTCTCACCCTGCTGGCGATCGTCCTCTCGGTCGGCCTCGTCGTCGACGATGCCATCGTCATGGTCGAGAACATCGAGCGTCACCTGCACATGGGCAAGTCGCCACTGCAGGCGGCGACCGACGCCGCCCGCGAGCTGGTCGCGCCGATCATTGCCATGACCATCACGCTGGCGACGGTCTACACGCCGGTTGCTCTGCAGGGAGGTCTGACCGGATCGCTCTTCCGGGAGTTCGCCTTCACGCTCGCGGGAGCGGTGCTCATCTCCGGCGTCGTGGCGCTGACGCTCTCGCCGATGATGGGATCGAAGCTCCTGCGTGCCGGCGACACCGAGGTCGGCTTCGCCGGCTGGATCAACGAGCGCTTCGAGCGGCTGCGGCAGCGCTACACGCGCGCGCTGAGCTCGACGCTCACCTACCGCCCGGTGACGCTGACGCTCTGGGCGATCGTCGTGGCGCTCATCCCGCCGTTC
>DATLYG010000217.1:0-7862 GCA_035574985.1 Thermoanaerobaculia bacterium
CTCCGACCGTCGACTGTTCGCACACTTCGTGAGCTGCTCGCGCTCGCCCGCGCTGAGAGTGATCACCGGCGCTTTTCGCATGCGCCATTGTCCCTCAGAATCAACAATATGACAAGCAATTATTGAGACACTACACTAGCGCCGTTGCGCCAACGCCTGCTCGAGATCGGCGACGAGGTCGTCGGGGTGCTCGAGCCCGACGGAGAGGCGGAGGAGGTTCTCCGGTGTGGTCGAGCCGGGGCCCTCGCTCGAGACGCGATGTTCGATCAGGCTCTCGGTCCCGCCGAGGCTCGTCGCGCGGGTGAACACGCGCGTGGCGGCGGCGACATCGAGCGCGGCCTGCCGCCCTCCCCGCACCCGGAACGACAGCATGCCGCCGAAGCCGGACATCTGGCGGCGGGCGACGTGATGTCCCGGGTGGGACTCCAGTCCCGGGTAGTGCACGGCCTCGACGCGCTCGTGCGAGGCGAGAAAGCGCGCGACGGCGCCTGCGTTCTCGCAGTGGACCCGCATGCGTGCGGGAAGCGTCCGGATGCCGCGGAGGACGAGCCACGAGTTGAACGGCGACGCCACGGCGCCGGCGATCTTCCGCAGGTGCAGCACCCGTTCGAAGAAATCGTCGCGCCTGCGGAAGGTCGCCGCTCCGCCCTGCACGTCGCTGTGACCGCCGAGGTATTTCGTCGAGGAGTGGACGACGAGGTCGGCGCCGAGCCGGAGCGGCTGCTGCAGCGCCGGCGATGCAAACGTCCCGTCGACGGCGAACCTCGCTCCGGAATCGCGAGCGATCGCGGCGATCGCGGCAAGGTCGACGATCTTCATCAGCGGATTCGACGGGGACTCGGCCCAGATCAACTTCGTCTCCGGACGCACGGCGCGGCGGAGAGCATCGAGGTCGTCCATCGCCACGAGGTCGTGCTCCAGGCCCCATCGCGGGAAGAAGTCGCGGGCGAGGGCGCGCACGCCGTAATACGAGTCGTCGGGGATCAGCACATGCGCGTTCCGCGGAACGCACTGCAAGACGGCGGCGATCGCGGCCATTCCCGAGGCGAAGGCGAGCGACGCCTCCCCTGCATCGAGCGCCGCCAGCGCTTCCTCGAGCCGATCCTGCGTCGGATTGCCGTCCCGGATGTAGCTGTATCCGCGCAGTGGCTCGCCATCGGCGGCGCGCTCGAAGGTCGTCGACAGATGGAGCGGCGCGGCGAGCGCGCCCGTGGCTTCGTCGGTCTTTCCTCCCGCGTGAACGGCAATCGTCTCGAATCGCATCGGGGGAGTCTAACCGAGCGGGGCCGTCCGGAAAGCCCCGGCCGCCGCGCCGCCCCCGGCGTGGCGGAGCGCCGCGGAACGACCGCGGTCAAGTACACTCGCACGGTGATTCATCTGGGATCCATCGGGCGGACTTCGCTCGACATCGACCTCTCGTTCTTCATCCTCATCGCCTTCTTCGTGGCAACCTTTTACGACCAGCGGATGGGGATTCACTACGCTCTTCTGTGGGCGCCGGTGCTCTTTCTCAGCATTCTTCTGCACGAGCTGGCGCACGCCGGCGCGATCGCGCTCTTCGGATACGGGGCGAGCAACGTGATCCTCGGCGGGATGGGCGGCGTGACGATCAACGTCCGCCGCGCGCGTCCCTGGCACGACATGCTGATCAGCTTCGCCGGCCCGGCGGCAAGCTTCGGGCTCTGGTTCCTTTCGCAGTGGCTTTACTGGCGCCTGCCGGTCATGCGCAACGACCCGATGCTCGCCGCCTTCATCCCCCTGCTCGCGAGCGCGAATCTCTGGTGGGGAATCTTCAATCTGATCCCGGTCAGCCCGCTCGACGGCGGACACGTGGTCCGCAACTTCTTCCGGATGTTTCTGAGCGAGCGGACGGCGTTCGTGATCGCCGTCTGGATCGCGATCGCCGGCGGGACGGCGGTCGTCGTCTTCGGCCTGCGCAAGGGCTTCATCCTTCTCTCCCTGCTCGTCGGATGGTACGTCTACGTGGACTTCCAGCAGTGGCAGGAGTACCGGCGCCGGGGGTTTCCGGAGGAGTGATCGGGAGAGGAGGAAGAGCGGCGCGGAGAGCAGCGTTCCGGGGTACTGTTAAAATCGCGCCACCCGGTCAATGACGACGCAAACGGAATTCCCTTCGTCGCTGGACGACCGTCCTTCGCGGTCGCAGCGCGCACGCCACTCGTTCGGGCGTTTTTTCTCGCAACGCAGGCACCGGTCGGGCGACTCGCTGCGAACGACCGTGGCCATCCTGCGGGCCCAGCAGGAGGCGACCCTCGACGGCATACTGGTCGTCGACTCGCAGGGACGCATCCTCTCCTACAACCGCCGGTTTCTCGAGATCTGGGGCATTCCGGAGGAAGTGGCCGCGCGCGGCGACGACAACGAGCTGCTCGGCTGGGCGGCGAACGCCGTCGCCGACTGGGACTCGTTCATCGCCCTTGTGAATCATCTGTACGAACATCCGGACGAGGTCCGGAGCGACGACCAGGTGAACATGAAGGACGGGCGGATCCTCTCGCGCGCGACCGTTCCCGTGCGCGTCGGGGGAGCGATCCTCGGTCGGGCATGGTACTTCCGCGACGTCACCGCCGCGCGCCGGGCCGAACTCCTGCAGGCGGTCCTCTTCCGGATCGCGAAACTGAGCAGCGCGGCGGAGAACCTCGACCGCTTCTACGCCGCCATTCACGAGAGCGTCGGCGAGCTGATGTACGCAAAGAACTTCTACATCGCCGAGTACGACGCCGGGAAAAACCTGATCCGCTTTCCCTATTACGTCGATGAGTACGATCCTCCGCCCAGCCCCGAGGGGGCACGCCTGGGGCGCGGCCTGACGGCCTACGTCCTGCGGACGGGTCAGCCGCTGCTGGCGAACCAGGAAACGTTCGCCGATCTGGTCGCCAGGAACGAGGTGGAACTCGTCGGCGCGCCGTCGGTCGACTGGCTCGGGGTGCCGCTCAAGAGCGGCGAGAGGACGTGGGGAGTCCTGGGAGTCCAGAGCTACCACGAGGTGCGGTACAGCGAGCAGGACAAGCAGATCCTGATGTTCGTCGCGCAGCACGTGGCCTCGGCGATCGAGCAGCGGCGGAAGGACGACGCCGTCCGGAGCAGCGAGCGGCGCTACCGGGAGATGTTCACGAACAACCGCGCGGTGCAGCTCCTGATCGACCCCGAGGATGGGGCGATCCTCGATGCGAACCCGGCCGCGTGCGACTTCTACGGCTACTCGCTCGAGCAACTCCGGGCCAGGCACATCTGGGAGATCAACACCCTCGGGGAGGAGCGCGTGCGCGAGGAGATGGCGAACGCCGCGGTCCAGAAGCGAAACTACTTCCGCTTCCAGCACCGGCTCGCCAGCGGCGCGATCCGGGACGTCGAGGTCCATTCCTCCCCGATCGAGGCGGGAGGAAAACGCGTCCTTTACTCGATCGTTCACGACGTCACGGAGCGGAAGCTCGCCGAGGAGGCGCTGCAGCGGTCGGAAGAGAAGTTCCGGAACATCTTCAACTTCGCGCCGGTCGGGATTTATCAGGCCCTTCCCGACGGGAAGTTCCTCACCGCGAATCCGACGCTGGCGCGGATGCTCGGCTACGACTCGGTGGAGGAACTGCTCGCGCGGCACACGACCGAGATCTACTTCGATCGACGGGAGCGGGAAGAGCTGATTCGCGCGTTGCGCGCCCGGGGGGGAGCGAGCGAGACGGAAGTGCTGTGGAAGCGGAGGGACGGGACGCCGGTCTGGGTCCGTCTGACGGCGCACGCCCGCCAGCTCGACAACGGCCAGGAGTACTTCGAGGGCTTCGTCTACGACGTCACCGCGCGGCGGGAGGCGGAGGACCTCCTCCGCAAGCAGTCGGCGGCCATGACGGCATCGATGGACGGCATCGCCATCGTCGACGATCGCCTCCGCATCACGTATGCGAACGACGCCCTGGCGAAGCTCTACGGGTACAGCGAGCCGCAGATGCTGTTAGGCCATTCGTTCCGCACCCTCTGCGACGAGGAGGAGAACGCGAAGCTGACGCACACGGTCCTTCCTTCGGTGCAGGTGCGCGGCCGCTGGCGCGGCGAGTCGCACGGCCTCCGGCGCGACGGGGTCCGGTTCCCGCAGGAGATGTCGGTCACGGCGATCGAGGGGAACGGCATGGTGTGCGTGGTCCGCGACATCACCGAGCGCACCTATGCCGAGGAACAGATCAAGCACCTCGCCTACCACGATGCGCTGACGGGACTGCCGAACCGGCTCCTCTTCAAGGACCGCCTGACCGTCGCCCTCTCGCACGCACAGCGGAGTTCGACCCGGCTGGCGGTGCTCTTCCTCGACCTCGACCGATTCAAGGTGATCAACGACTCGCTCGGTCACAACGTCGGCGATCAGTTGTTGCAGGCGGTGGCGACGCGCATCGCCGGCTGCGTCCGCGACAGCGACACGCTCGCCCGCCTCGGCGGCGACGAGTTCACGCTCCTGCTGCCGTCGATGGCGAAGTCGGAGGATGTCGCCCCGGTCGCACAGAAGATCCTCGAGGCCGTCCGCTACCCGTTCGTGATCGACGGACGCGACTTCTTCATCACGACCAGCATCGGCATCAGCGTCTATCCGGAAGACGGCACCGACGCGGAGACGCTCATCAAGAACGCGGACACGGCGATGTACCAGGCGAAGGAACAGGGACGCGACAACTACCAGCTCTTCAACGCGGCGGTGAAGGCGAAGGCGATCCAGCGCATCGCCATCGAGCAGGGCCTGCGACGCGCGCTGATCAACGGCGAGTTTTCGGTGCACTACCAGCCGATCTTCGATCTGCGAACCAACTCGATCAGCGGCATGGAGGCGCTCCTCCGCTGGAACCATCCCGACCTCGGGCCCGTCCCGCCATCCACGTTCATCCCCCTGGCGGAATCGATCGGTCTGATGGTGCCGATCGGCCTCTGGGCGCTGCGGTCGGCATGCACCCAGGCCAGGGCGTGGCACGACGCCGGGTTCAGGACGCTGGCGCTGTCGGTCAATCTCTCGGTGACGCAACTCCTGCAGCCCGATCTGGTCGATCGCGTCGACGAGATCCTCCGCCAGACCGGCCTGCCGCCGAGGCTCCTCGAGATCGAAATCACCGAGAGCACGGCGATGCAGAATCCCGACGCGAGCATCCGCACCCTGTACGACCTGAAGAAACTCGGGATCCGGATCTCGCTCGACGATTTCGGCACCGGTCACTCCTCGCTCAGCTATCTGAAGCGATTCCCGATCGACACGCTGAAGATCGATCAGTCGTTCGTGCACGACATCATCAGCGATCCCGACACCGCCGCCATCGTCACGGCGATCATCGCCATGGCGCACAGCCTCCGCCTCAAGGTCATCGCCGAGGGCGTCGAATTCACCGAGCAGGCGAACTTCCTCCGCCGCTACTCCTGCGACCAGATGCAGGGCTACCTGATCAAGCCTCCCTGCGCCGCGGAGGAGTTCTACGCGCTCCTGGCCGGCTCCTGAGCGCGGAACATCCGCCACAAAAACCGATCGACCGGCGACACAGGGCTGTTTCGCCGGTCGATCACTCCCGCCGTCCGGTTCGGCCGATGTGAGTTGCTCTCGCGAGGGGCTGCCTTCACCACCGCATGCCGGACGCGGGGTGCCGGTGCTCTTCAGGTGACACCGGCACGTACACCATGAGGCGGGAAACCGGGGGAGGCAGTGTCGAATGACACAGCCTCCTGTGAGCCGGTGGTGAACGGAGCGTCACCCGCACGTGCGACCGCCGTCATCGTCCGTTCGGCGCCGGGCGTTCGATATTCGGCGCGCGGTGCTTCCGTCGCGACCCGAGGAGGTTCCTGTCAACCATGACGACACCGGTCTCGACGCTTCCTCTCCAGATCCCGATTGGCAAGCGTCCGCTCCTGAACGCGGAGATCACCATTCCGGCGGGCGCAAAGGGCGTCGTGCTCTTCGTGCACAGCTGCAGAAACGGACGGCAGAGTCCGAGAACGCGATTCCTCGCATCGCAACTGAACTTCCTGCAGCTCGCCACGATGCTCGTCGACCTTCTCACCACCGAGGAAGAGGCGCTCGACGAGTTGATCGGACGTTTGCACTCCGACGTCGGAACGCTGACGCGCCGGATCGTGCAGATGATCGACTGGACGCACTCGTCGGACCTGGTCGGATCGCTGCCGCTCGGACTTTGTGCCGGCGGCATCGATGCAGCGGCAGCACTCGACGCTGCCGCCGAACGCACGGCCGCGGTCCGCGCGGTCGTGTCACAGGGAGGACGTCCCGACCTCGCGGCACACATCGACGCCGTGCAGGCGCCCACGCTCCTGATCGCGGGAGCGAACGACGAGGCGCTCGATGACAATGTCGCCGCGCTCGAACGTCTCCGGTGCGAGCGGCACCTGGAGATCGTCCCCGGCGCCACGCACCGCTTCGAGGAACCGGGGGCGCTCGAGGCCGTTGCCGCCGCCGCGACCGCGTGGTTCCGCGCGCACCTTCGCTGAAGGAGATTCGCACATGCACAGAAAGCGGAAAACGATCCGTCCGGTCACCGTCCACGTCGAAGACATCGACGACGAAGGACATCTGCTCGAGGAGATCGCCGAAACGCACCCCCACGACCCGAGCGTCACACCGGAACTCTCCGCAGGCGATCTCGACGCCCGCTGGGACCAGGCCGAAGCGAGCGGCGAGGAGACGGTCGGCGGCAGCGTCCCCACTCCCGACCAGGACATGGTCGACGAAATCGGCCGCGCCGCCGGCGTGACCTATCAGGAGGGAGAACCGCTGCGCGTCGGCGAAAAGGAAGAGGAGCGCGACCGCCACCGGTGGGAACTCGACCCCGCCTCGGCCGAGGACTACGTGCTTCGCGAGCGCGAAACTGCGCCGGCAAAGGGCGGCCTGAAGCGCCGTGATCGCCGCAGGCACCGTTGAATCACATCCGGACGTGTTCTCCAGCACACGTCCGGATTTCCCGAGTCACCGCAGCGCCGGCGGCGCCGGCGCAACCTGTCATCAGGAGGATTGCATGCGCCGGCTGATGATCTTGTCCGCTCTTCTGCTGCTCGGATCGTGCACGGAGCAGGAGCCTCCCGTGACGGCTCCGGAGAGAGTCGCTCCGCATCTCCGCCCCGCCATCAAGGTCCTGTACGTCGGAGTGCCGACGCTGATCGTGCATGCGGCGCCGAACGACACGTCGCCCGAAGTCGGGAGGTTCGGCTACACCGAAACGGTGTCGATCCTCGCCGAGCAGGGCGACTGGGTCGAGATCCGAACGGTCGATGGATCGGGATGGGCACGCACGGCGGAGTTGATCACCGGCCAGCAGGCAGAGGAGATCCTCAGGAACCCGACGCCCCGGTTCCTTCGCGAGCCGGCGAAAGTGCCCGACCCTCGCGCGCACGGCACGATCCTGCTGGAAGCGAAGGTCAATACCGACGGCGAGGTGGTGGACGTCAAGGTGGTGCGCAACACGACGAACTCGAGGCAGCTCGCCGAGGCCAACGCCGAGGCGCTGAAGGCGGCGGCGTTCTATCCGATGATTCAGAAGGGAAAGCGGGTGGCATTCACCTACCAGCACACCGTCTACTACTGAACATCCGCGGGCGGTCGTCACGGGGCTGCACACCGCACAATTCGTCACGGTTCGATGTGACGTCCGTGCTCGACGGACGATCCGCGCGAATCTACGCTGGCCGCAAGGGGGTGACCGATGACCACGGCCGATGTGGAGCTGAGGCGCCGCGTCCTCGAGGCTCTCCGCGCGCTGCCCGCCACCTCACGCGTCGGAGTGTCGGTGGAAGACGGAGTGGTGACCCTCGCCGGATCCGTTCCGTCGCTCGAGACCAGGACCGCGGCGGAGGAGATCGCCGCGCGAGTGGCG
>DATLYG010000218.1:0-3809 GCA_035574985.1 Thermoanaerobaculia bacterium
CCGTAGAAGCGGTTGATGTGGCTGTCGGCATTGCGGCCGCCCTCGGTCAGGACCTTCACGGCGAAGGCCTGCCAGGCCGTGTAGGCCGGCATCCACCCTTCGTTGTCCGGCCGCGGCTGTCCGAGGCTGCGTTCGAGGAACTCGTAGCCGCGCTGCAGCATCGCATCGTCGACCGCGAAGCCGAGGTTCTTTCCGCGCTGATGGACGTGGAGCACGTACGCAGTCAGATAGGGTGAGGCCCAGGCACAGTCGCCCGGCCAGAAGGCGAAGCCGCCGTCGCCGCACTGGTAGGTTTTCATCTCGTCGAGCGTCGCCTGGGCGATGCCGCGCGCCTTCCGCGCGTCGACGCCGGGGAGCGCAAACGCCTCACCGAGGTGGGAGGCGAGCATCAGGGCGAGCGCGGACGACGACTTCTGCTCCGCGCAACCGTACGGATAGTCGACGAGATACCGCGCCCCCTCTCCGAGGCCGGCCATCGCGGTCGACGCCACCTGGAGGGTCATCCCTCCGAAACCGGGAATCGCATCCTTCGGAATCGCGACCGTCTCCTGCGCCTGCGGCTTCGCCTCGCCGTACGCGGCGACGCTCTCGGGCGAGACGAGAACCCGCACCGGGACCGTCTCCTCGAACCCGTCGCTCTCGCCTCCCATCTTCACGGTCACCTGGACCTTCGCTTCGCCGGCCGCCTTCGCGACGGCGTCGAAACGCACTTCGGCCGATGCCTTCGGCGCGATGGTGACCTCCTTTCTCGATTCGCTGAATTCGAGGACTCCCGGGGTGAGGCTGCGGATCGTCACCGCGGCGCCGCCACCGCGCGCCAGTTGCGAGTGGACGACGGCGCCGAACAGCGCCTTGTCGCCGACCGAGAGGAACCGCGGGAACGCCGGCAGCAGCAGCAGCGGCTTGTTGACGCGGATCTCGCTCTCGCCCCATCCGAATCGCGATTCCCTGTCTCCCGCCACCGCCATGATGCGGTAGGTGGTGAGCGACTCGGGGAGCGTCACGCCGGCACGCGCGTGCCCCCGCCTGTCGGTGACCACCGAGCCCAGCCAGAAGGCGAGCACGCGGAAGTCCTTCCGCAGCGTTCCCGGCCCGGCGTCGACGCCGCCGCCTCCCCCTTCCGATGCTCCCTTCGGTGTCAGCACGCGGCGGCTGATGATCTTCTCGCGCGAATCGCCGGTCACCACCTGGAGCGCCTTGCGGATGTAGACGTCGTCGAGGATGTCGGGGGTCTGATACGCCGTCAGGGAGAGCACGCCGTAATCGACCGCCCAGAGCGTGACCTCCGATTGCGAGGGTCTTCCCTGCGCGTCGCGGACGCTGACGTCGATGCGCGCCTTCGACGCGGGGCGGTATTCGTCGCGATTCGCTTTCACGTCGACTGCGAGCCGCTTCGTCGCGTCCTCGACATCCAGCTCGACGTAGCCGACGCGGAACGCCGGCTTGCCGGGATCGCTGGCGTCCTCGGCGACCGCTTCCTTCGTCCGCCCTTTGATCAGCACGACCGACACGAAGACGTTCGGGATGTCGCGCCCGGTGATCGGAACCGACACCGTCGGCTGAGTTGACGTCAACTTGAACTGCTGGTGCGAGCGGACTCCCTCACGCTCCACCGTCAGAAGGGCGGTCGCCTCCTCCCACGGAGACTTGATCATGATCCGCGCCGTCTCGCCGGGGCGGTATCGCTTCTTCTCCGGCACGAGATCGATGCGGTTGTGGTCGAACCGTTCCCACGCCGTGTAGCCGTCGCCCACGGCGTAGAACGAAAGCCGCGTGCGCGTCGATCGTCCCTCCGCGTCGGACGCCCTCGCGATCACCTCGTAGTAACCGCCGCGCGGAACATCGATCTGCAACGGCACGGGCTGCGCGGCGGTCGTCACGCTCCACTTTCCTGCGGGCACTTCCTTCCGTTCGGTCTCCCATGTGTAGAAACCGTTTCCTTCCGCGCGCCGCACGCTCGTCCACTGAATCTGTTTCAGTTCGACGGTGACGTTCACCCCCGCAACGGCCGTGCCGTCGACGGCCGCGGCAACGATCTCCGTCGCCACGCCGCTCTTCGCATCGGCAAAGAACGGAGGCGCCTTCACGCCGATGTACCAGGGAGCCGGATCGACGCGGCGCACCGCGCGGCCGGCGATCTTCTGCCGCGAGACGTCGGTGACTTCGCCTTCGAGCCGGTACTCGTAAGGCCACCCGGCGGCCCTGTCGGTGTCGAGCGCCAGCTTCTGCTCTCCTTTCGCGTCGAGTTCGCCGGCGTCGGACCGGAGGGTCGTCCACGAACGGTTCACCGTCTCGTCCCATCCGAGGAAGACGTATCGCTCCCCGGGGAAACGGTTGCGGATCGGCGAGGGAACGTCGAAGACGGCCCGCTTCGCGTACGTCCACTCCACCTCGCGGCCCGACATCGGCGCACCGAACAGGTAGCGCGCACGGATCGTCCCCGCGAGATCGTTCCCGGCGAGCGATGACGTCCCGTCCCCTCCGTCGAGCGTGACGTCGACACGGAAATCGGGACGGCGGTAGGCGGCCACGAGAAACCTCCCCGATGCCGACAGCCGCGTCCCTTCCACGAATCCGGTGACCGCCCACGTTCCGAGCGGGCGGTCGTTCGGGATGCGGACCGTCCACTCGGCGCTGCTCCAGTCATTGAGCGTCAGCGTGCGGCGGTCCGCCTCCTGATCGTGGCTGTCGCGCATCACGACCTCGAGCTTCGCACCGGCGGGAAGGAGCTTCATTCCGTCCGGCGTGTCGCTCCTGACGATCGCCTTCAGGTGGACCTCCTCCCCCAGCTTGTAGACGCCGCGGTCGCTGAAGATCGATCCGCGCAACAGCGGTGCGGACTCGCCGAGGTCGAAGTTCGCGCCGAAGTCCCACGGCGTGATCCCGTCGTGCCAGTTGCTGACGCTGTAGGCGACGTCGCCTTCCTTCTCGGCGATCACCACGAAGTGAATCTGTTCGAGAGCGGTCCAGTTGTCTTCCCACGACTGCTCTTCGGCCATCTCTTCGTCCGGCGGGCTCTCCCGCTTCTCCTCCTTCTTCGGCAGGCGAAGGGGGGTGTTCGGCGCGACGGCGATTCCTTTCGCGTCGGTGGTGCCGCTCCAGACGACCTTGTTTTCCACATCGCGGATGGAGACGTTCGCGCCGGCGACGGGCGAGCCGTCGTCGAGGCGCGTGACGAAGACCAGCGTGTTCTGCGGGCTGTCCTTCACGGTCAGGCCCAGGTTCGTGACCTGGACCAGCGTGGCGCGGGTGCGCGGCGCGTCGTGGTAGGTGCGGGCCCGTTCGATCGTCTCCCCCTCCTGCACGGCCACCCAGGCGAGACCTTTCCCGTCCGGACCGAGGACGGAGGCGATGTCGAGGCCGAAGGACTGGATCTCATCGGCGATGGGCGAGAGGTTCCGGTCGCGCGGCCGGGTCTTCGGCGTCGCAGTGAAGTCGCTGTTCGCCAGCGCGAGCAGCGTCGGCATCAGTTCGTGCGGCTCCAGCGGCGCGGCCCACTGCCGCACGTTCCGGAAGTTGCGCGAATAAAACGGCAGGACCGGACCGCCGCCCGCCTCCCATACACCGTGTCCGTCGCCGAAGCTCGTGAAGGCCCGCTCGTGCCAGTACTCGATCACCCCCATCCACGTGTAGCCGAGCTGCTGACCGTCGGCGGCGGTGAGCGAGGGATCGATGCGGACCGCGTACGTATGCGCCGGCTCGATGCTGTATCCCAGCTCGTCGAGCGAGAAGACGTGTCGCGGATGGTCGCTCCGGTTCTCCGCCGGCTTCGGCGTGAGCTTTCGCTCCGCCGCGGGATTCGTGACGTC
>DATLYG010000219.1:0-2756 GCA_035574985.1 Thermoanaerobaculia bacterium
GCCCCGCCGTCGGTCGACTTCCAGAGCGCCGAGCCCTCACCGCCGCTCTCGAGACTGTACGGCGTCCGGCGGACGCGCCAGGTGCTCGCGTAGAGAATGCGGGGGTTGGTCGGATCGAGAATCAGATCGATCGCACCGGCATGTTCGCTGGCGAAGAGGATCCGCTCCCAGTTCTTTCCGCCGTCGCGGCTGCGATAGACGCCGCGCTCGGGGTTCGGTCCGAAGAGATGGCCCAGCACGGCCGCGTAGACGAGGTCGGGATTCTGCGGATGGATGCGGATGCGAGGAATGTGGCGCGACTCCGGGAGTCCGGAGAACGTCCACGTCCTGCCGGCGTCAGTCGACTTCCAGATGCCGTCGCCGTGTGAGACATTGCCGCGGACCGTCTTCTCGCCCCCGCCGGCATAGACGACGTTCGGGTCGGACTCGGCGACGGCGACCGCGCCGATCGAACCGCCGAAGAAGCCGTCGGAGACGTTCTTCCACGTCGCCCCGCCGTCGGTCGTCTTCCAGACGCCGCCGCCCGTCCCGCCGAAGTAGTAGGTCTTCGGCTGCGAGGGCACTCCTTCGACCGCCGCGACGCGTCCGCCGCGATACGGGCCGATTTCGCGCCACTCCATCGCCTTGAACTGCGACGGGTCGAATGCGAGAGCGGAGGATGTGACGAGGAGGAGAGTCAGCCAGATCCGCGCGATTTTCATAGGCGGGGATAGTAGCGCCCCGATCGCCAATTCGACTACAGCGGCACCGATCTCGCGATCTCCGCTGCGGGTCCCGCCCCCTCCGGGCAAACCTCTTGCTCCTGCCAGCCGTCGGGACGGCCATGCAACGACGGCGGAGAAAGCACCGTTACTGGCTCGATGGCGACGAGGAACGTTGCGCCGTCTGCGAAGCACCGCATGCCGCGGCGGTGAGCGTCCGCTGCGTCATGTGCGACCGCCCGGCCTGCCCGTTGTGCGTGGCGGTCGTTCGCCGGCAGGCGTACTGCTTCGCCTGCAGAAAGGGCTGAGATGGCCTCACGCGCGATCTGGAAAGGGACGATCCGCATCGGCAGACTCGCGCTGCCGGTCAAGCTCTACTCCGCAGTCAGGGAGGAGGGAGTGCATTTCCGCCTCCTCCACAGGGCCGACCTCGCTCCGGTCGCGCAGAAGATGGTCGCCTCCGGCAGCGACGAGCCCGTCGAGCCGAAAGCAATCCGCAAGGCGTTCCCACTCGGGCGCAACGAGCTCGTCATGCTCGACGAGGAGGACCTGCAGACGCTCGAGCCGGAGGAGTCGCGCGACATCGAGATCACGCGCTTCGTCAGGCCTGATGAAATCGACCATCGCTGGTACGAGCGCGCCTACTACCTCGGGCCCGACGGCGACAGCGGTGGCTATTTCGCCGCCGCCGCGGCCCTCGAACGGAAGAAGCGCGAAGGCATCGCGAAGTGGGTCATGCGGAAAAGAGAGTACGTCGGGGCGCTCCGGGCGGAGGACGGCTACCTCGTCCTCATCACCCTGCGCCACACAGGGGAAGTAATCGACGTCTCCGCTCTTCCGGCACCCGCGGGACGGCCGCTGCAGAGAAAGGAACTCGCGATGGCGGCGCAGCTCGTCGCCGCACGCGAAGAGCGGTTCGACATCACCCGCTACCGCGACGAATACCGCGCGCGCGTCCTGGAACTGGTCGAGGAAAAGGCGCGTGGCGGAAAGGTGAAAGTCAGGCCGTTCCGACCCAGGAAGACGCGCGAGGACCAGTTGACCCGGGCGCTGGAGGCAAGTCTGGCCGGCGTCGGAAAGAAGAAGAGGACCGCCCGTGGCTGAAGAGGAAGAAGACGCGTCCGCGGCCGCCGCCGGCGGCCGGACGTTCTGGAGCGGCACGATCACGTTCGGGCTGGTGAGCGTCCCGGTGGCACTGCTGGCAGCGAACCGCCCCCGATCGGTGTCGCTCCGGATGGTCGACCGGGAGGGTGCGCCCCTGCAGCGGCGCTACATCTGCTCGAAGGACGGAAAGGAACTCGACGACGACGACATCGTGCGCGGGTACGAGATCGAGAAGGGAACGTTCGTCGTGGTGACCGACGAGGAGCTGGAAGCGATCGAGCCGCGGAAGTCGCGCGACATCGAACTGCAGCGCTTCGTCGACGCCGCCTCGATCGACCCCGTCTACTTCCACCGCGCCTATTACCTCGTTCCGGCGGGAGGGTCGAACAAGGCCTACCGGCTCCTGGCCGAAGTGATGGAGACGAGCGGGCGCGCCGGCATCGCCACCTTCGTCATGCGGGCCAGGGAGTACGTCGTGGCGATCCTCGCGGAGAAGGGGATCCTCCGCGCGGAGACGCTCCGCTTCGCCCGCGAAGTGCGCACACCGAAGGAGATCGGACTGCCGGAGAAGAAGAAGCCCGCCGCCGCCGCGGTGAAGAAGTTCGAGACCTCCATCGCGAGCCGCAGCAGGAAGGTCGACCGACGCGAGTTCACCGACCGCACCGCGGAACGGCTGAAAGCCATTGCCCGGAAGAAGGCGAAACGGGGGGTGGGCGTGATCCGCGCGCCGCTCGAGCCCGGGGGCGGCAAGGGAGGCGAAGTCGTCGATCTGCTGGAGGTCCTCAGCCGCAGCCTGAAGGGCGGCCGTGCAACGGCGCGCCGCGGCGCCGCGAAAGTCCCCTCCTCGTAGAGAGCATCACCCGCGACGAACCGCGGAAGACGGACCCTGGGCGCGGCGGCGCTTCGACGGCTTCCTCGCGCCCACCTTCGACGATTTCCCCCGGACTGCGC
>DATLYG010000220.1:0-19756 GCA_035574985.1 Thermoanaerobaculia bacterium
GGCCACTCCCTCCGGCTCGGCGATCCGATGGCGATTCCGCTGCACCGCCTCGAAAACGGGGCGCTGCTGATCTTCTCGTTTTTCATGATCTCCGACCCGCGCACCACGCCCGACTCCCGCGCCGGACGGATCGTCTTCGCCGCCCTCGTCGCCCTCGGCGCCTACTACGTCCAGTTCAGGCTGTTCCGGACCAACGGCCTTCTCTGGTCGCTCGCCGCCTGCTCGCTCCTCGTGCCGCTGATCGACCGGATCTCGCGCGGCCGCCGGTTCGAGTGGAACCAGACCACTTCTTCACGAATGGAGGCACCCATGCCGCGTACCGTCGTCTCGATGATGCTGATCGGACTTCTCGCTTTCACCCCTTCCGCCGATGCCTTCTGCGGCTTCTACGTCGCGAAAGGCGACGCAAAACTGTTCAACCGCGCATCGCAGGTCGTCCTGGTGCGGGACGGGGACCGCACCGTCCTGACGATGGCGAACGACTTCCGCGGCGACCCGCGCGCCTTCGCGCTCGTCGTGCCGGTTCCGACGGTCCTGCAGCGCGGACAGATCCGCGTCAGCGACAAGACCGTGATCGACCACCTCGACGCCTACTCCGCCCCGCGCCTCGTCGAGTATCACGATGACGACCCGTGCATGCTCGTCCGTTACGAGCGCGCTGTGCCGCAGGCCGCCGGTGTCATGGGGAAGATGTCGGGCGAGAGTCGCGCGCGCTCGCTCGGCGTCACGATCGAAGCGCGCCATACGGTCGGCGAGTACGACATCCTCATCCTCTCCGCGAAAGAGAGCCGCGGGCTCGAGACCTGGCTTCTCGAGAACGGCTACTCCATCCCGCGCGGCGCCCGCGAGGTCCTCGGCAGCTACATCCGGCAGAACCTGAAGTTCTTCGTTGCGAAGGTGAATCTGAAGGAGCAGTCGCGCCTCGGATTCACCTGGCTCCGGCCGATTCAGATCGCGTACGAGTCGCCGAAGTTCATGCTCCCGATCCGCCTCGGCACGGTGAACGCCGACGGCCCGCAGGACCTGTTCATCTACGCCCTCACGCGCAACGGCCGGGTCGAGACGACGAACTATCGGACGGTGAAGCTGCCGAGCGACGCGGAGGTCCCGCTCCACGTCCGCGAGCAGTTCCCGGCCTTCTACCAGGCAATGTTCTCGCGCCAGGTGCTCCGCCACGGCATGCGCGCCGTCTTTCTCGAATACGCGTGGAACATGAGCTGGTGCGATCCCTGCGCCGCCGATCCGCTCTCGAACGACGAACTGCGCCGGTCAGGCGTCTTCTGGGTCGACAGCGGAGAGAATCGCAGCGGCGGAGCGAACGTCTTCCTCACGCGCCTCCATCTCCGCTACGACCGCCAGCACTTCCCCGACGATCTCGTCTTCCAGGAGACGGGCGACCGGTCGAATTTCCAGGGACGCTACGTCCTGCGGCATCCGTGGAGCGGGTCCTCCGACTGCCCCGAGGCGAAGCGCTACCGCGACGAGCTGCGCGAACGGCAGGAGCGGCAGGCGCGCACGCTCGCCGATCTCACCGGCTGGAGCATCGACGGGATCCGGAAGCGGATGAACCTCGTCCCGGCCCGCGAACGGGAGAAGAAGTGGTGGGAGTGGTGAGGGAGGGCGGTGCCTGCTGCGCTGGCGGAGCCGCCCCGCTCCGTCCGGCTGAGCGTCGATGCGAGAGCGCACGGCGCGTGCGCCGGCGTTCGATCGTCCGTCTGCGACGGCCCCTCAGCGCGCGTCATCGGCCGCTTCGACCAGCCCCTGCAAAGGGCCGGCGACGCGCTCGGCCATCATCGCGTAGCCGCGCGCGTTGGGATGGATCTCGTCGCTCTTGAGCGACGGATCGCCCATGATGCCGTCGAGCAGATCTTCGACCAGGAGGCATCCCTCCTCGTCGGCGATGCGCTCGTACATCGTCTCGTAGCTCGGACCGAGACTTGGGAAACGGAAGCCGAGGAGGATCACCATCGCGCCCGACTGCTGGATGCGGCGGACGATCGCGCGGAGGTTTGCTTCGGTCGTCTCGATCGGGACGCGCCGGAGAAAATCGTTGCCTCCCAGGCCGACGATGACGATGCGCGGGTCGCGGGCCAGAACGTCGGACTGGAGCCGGGTGAGCGCCGACGCGGTGGTGTCGCCGCTGACGCCGGCGTTGATCACCGTCAGGCCCGACCCGGCGGCCAGACGCGACGGATAGTCCTCACCCGCTCCCGCACCGTAGCCGGCGGTGAGCGAGTCGCCGAAGGCGATGATGCTCGATCCGCGCGAATCGAGATTGCGCACCTTCCCGTAACGCGACGGCCGCAAGACGGCGACGAGAACGACCGCGACGGCGGCGGCGATGAGGAGCGTGCGCCGGTTCATGCGCTCGGTGAATTGTATGCTTCGCTGCATGGTCCCCGACTTCGTGTACGGAACGGCGTGGAAGGAAGACGCCACCGAGCGCCTCACCCGCCTGGCCATCGACAGCGGCTTCCGCGGGATCGACACGGCGAACCAGCGGCGGCATTACTTCGAGGCCGGCGCGGGCGCCGCAATCGCCTCGGCGATCGCCGCCGGCGTCGTCTCGCGCGACGACCTCTTCATCCAGACGAAGTTCACCTTCCGCGACAGCCAGGACCATCGCCTTCCGTACGACCCGAAGGCCGATCCTCCCGAGCAGGTGCGCCAGTCCTTCGCCCGATCGATCGAACATCTCCGCGTCGAAGTCATCGATTCCTACCTCCTCCACGGCCCGTCGGTACACCGTGGCCTGGCGGGTGCCGACCGCGAGGTCTGGCGGGCCATGGAGGACCTGCACGACTCGGGAAGGGTGCGGATGTTGGGCGCGAGCAATGTCGACTTCGAGCAGATCGAAGAGCTGTGGAACTTCGCCCGCGTGAAGCCTTCCTTCGTCCAGAACCGCTGCTTCGCCCGGACGGGGTGGGACCGGCGCGTGCGCGCCTTCTGCCGCGAACGCGGGATCGTTTATCAGGCCTTTTCGCTGCTGACGGCCAATCTCGCGGAACTCCGGAGCCCACGCTTCCGCGAGATCGTCGCCCGCACCGGAAGGACCCCCGCGCAGATCGTCTTCCGCTTCGCCATTCAGGCCGGCATCCTTCCGCTGACGGGTACGACGAGCGCCGGGCACATGCGTGAGGACCTCGCGTGCCGTCACTTCACGCTCGCGGAAGAGGACGTCGCAGTCATCGAGCGCCTGGCCGGCTGAGCCTCGCGCGAGGGCGCACGCGACTTGCACGAGACAGAGTCGATGAGACCCGTCGCGTTTCTCCTCGCATTCGCTGCAGCCTGCGCCCCGCTCGCGCCGCCGCCCGGCGACGTCACGCACCCGCCGCCGGTCCGGCTCGAAGCGACGCAGCCGTCGGGGGGAGCCGTCCGGCTCACGCTCGTGAACGAGTCGGCCGCGGCCGTCGGATACAACCTCTGCCAGAGCCGGCTGCAGCGGCGCAGCGGACGGGACTGGACGCCCGTGCAGACCGGCGAGGTCTGCACGATGGAGCTGCGCAGCCTCCCGCCGGGCCAGCGCGCCATCTTCGACAAGACCCTTCCTCCCGCTCTCCCGGCCGGCGAATACCGCTACGTGACCTCGGTCGAGACCCCCGCAGGCACCCCGCAAAGGGTCCTGGCGTCGCAATCCTTCACCGTTGGGCGCTGATCTGTATCTTTCCTCCCCTTCCGGCGACTGATGTGAGAAGTCCGGAAAACGTTCAGGAGACGGAATGCGACCCCTGCGCATCGATCGCTCGGAGTTTGAAGCCACGCTGGGAAGCCGGTTGCTCGAAGGTGTCCATCTGTTCGGGCAGGCCGTGACGAAGGAGGCGGAGTATGCCGCCCTCCGCGCCAGGATCCTGAACTGGCAGACGATGAACTTCGTCTTCCTTCGAGGGGCCTTCCGCGACGCCCTCCCTTCCGCCGGCTACCGGGCGCTGTTCATCGAACCCGACGTGCGGAGTCGTCGTCTGGCCGACCGGGTCGACGCCCTGAAGGACGCGCTGGCCCGCCAGCTGCGGAGCCTTCGCGCGCTCGACGAGACCGGCCGCGCCGTCGCCGGTTCGGTGCGCGGCGATGCGGCCACCTCCGCCGCCTGACGCTCCGCCGGGTACTGATTGCCTATCTGAGCATTCAGGAATGCTCGGCGCGGCGGGCCGGTTGCATCCCGTCGATGCAGGAGCCCGCGCTTCTCCTTCTTCTCCTGGCGGCCTGGTTCGTCGTGATGCGGTTCGTCCTCCCGCGGTTCGGCGTTCCGACCTGAATGGCCGGGTCGTGCCGCGTGCCGGCAGACGAGGAAGGGAACGAACCTGCTCCCCGGGAGTGACGCGCGGCCTCCGGCCGCGTCAGCAACCGTACCCTCAGCGGAAGGGCGTCGTGGTGCGGATGACCGTGTCGCGGGTATCGAGATCGTCCGCCGCGGTCGAGTCCGGCAGAAAGCACTGAGGGCAGCGCGGCTCGCCGGAGGGGTGGGGGTCGGCAACGCCGCTCTCGAAGAGCGTGCCGCAGGCGTGGCAGCGGCGGACGGCGGAATCATGGGAGGCGGCCATGGACCTCCACAACACCGGCGTTCACATCTTCATTCTCATGTGGCCATATGCGAGCAGGTGTATCATCACCGACATGAAACCGCGCAAGAGGCACATCGACATGACCCCCGAGGCGCTCGAACTCGTCGCCTCGCGGTTCCGCGTCATGGGAGAACCGGTCCGCCTGAGAATCCTGCAGGCGCTCGAGAGCGCGGGCGAGATGAGCATCGGCGATCTCACCGAGGCCCTCGGCCTGTCGCAGCCGAACGTCAGCAAGCACGTCAGGATTCTCGTCGAGGCCGGACTGGTCGCCCGCCGTCAGAACGGAAATACCGTCTACTGCACGGTCTGCGACGACAGCGTCTTCGCACTCTGCGACCTCGTCTGCTCGAGCCTGCGGGACCGCATCAGCGCCCAGTCGGCGATCCTCGAGCGGCGGCCCGCACGCCGCACCTGATTCCGTCTCATCCGAAGGAGACCTCCCCGATGCGTACCCTCGCAGCCGTATCCCTCGTTCTCATCACGACCGTCGCGGCGGCGGAACCGACCCGCGTCACCGTCCGCGCCATCTCCCGCGACGCCAAAGTCATCGGCGACGGCGTCGGCGGCGCCCGCATCACCATCCGCGACGCCGCGACCGGCAGGGTGCTCGCCAGCGGCGTTCAGCGGGGAAACACCGGCGACACGAAGCGGATCATGCAGGAGCCGCGCACGCGCGATGCCGTCGTCTACGGAACCGAGGGGGCGGCGGCGTTCCACGCCTCGCTCGACCTCGACCGCCCGACGAACGTCGAGATCGTCGCCGAAGGACCTCTCGGATTTCCCCAGGCGATGCAGCGCGCGTCGAAGCGGATGCTGCTCGTCCCGGGACAACACATCGAAGGTGAGGGCATCCTCCTCGAGATCCACGGCCTGATCGTCGAAATCACGGCGCCCGCGGAAGCGAAGGCCGGCGAGCCGGTGGCAGTCCGCGCCCGGGTGCGGATGGCCTGCGGATGTCCGACCGAGCCGGGCGGCATGTGGGACTCGAACGAGATCGCGGTCACGGCGCGCCTGCTGCAGCGCGGGCGCGTGGTGGTCGAAGCTCCGCTCCGTTTTGCCGGCCAGACCAGCACGTACGAGGGGACCATCGTCCCTCCGGCCGGGGGACGCTATGCGATCGAGGTCCTCGCCGCATCGCCGAAGAGCATGAATTTCGGGAACGCCCGCGCGAACCTGCGCGTCGCGCGCTGACGGCGAGCTTGCCTCGTCAGATTCCCGTCACCCTGACGACCTCTTCGAAGGTGGTCGTTCCCTCGGCGAGCTTGCGCAGCGCCGACTGACGGAGCGTCCGCATCCCGCGCTTGATCGCCATTTCCTTGATCTTGAGGAAGTCTTCGCCGCGGTCGATGAGGTCGCGGATGGCGTTGTCGACCGGCAGAATCTCGAAGATCCCGGTGCGTCCGAAGTAACCCGTATTGCGGCATCGGATGCAGCCGGCACCCTCCTTGACGATGATCCGCTTCCCGGGCGGCGCCTGGAGGTTGAGCATCGATGCCTCTTCGTGCGTGAGGGGGCGGTTGCGCTTGCAGTCCTCGCAGATCTTCCGTACCAGGCGTTGCGCCATCGCACCGATGAGCGTCGACGAGATCAGGAACGGCTGGATGCCGAGGTCGGTCAGGCGCGTGACCGAGGTGGCGGCGTCGTTCGTGTGCAGGGTGGAGAAGACGAGGTGACCGGTGAGTGCGGCCTGGACGGCGTTCTGCGCGGTCTCGCCGTCGCGGATCTCGCCGACCATGATGATGTCGGGATCCTGGCGGAGAATCGTGCGCAGGGCCGAGGCGAACGTCACGCCGATCTTGTTCTGCACGGCGGTCTGGTTGAAGTCGTCGTACACCATCTCGATCGGATCTTCGATCGTGGTGATGTTGATCTCGGGAGAGGCGAGGCTCTTGAGCGCGGAATAGAGCGTGACCGTCTTGCCCGATCCGGTGGGGCCGGTGACGAGGATGATCCCGTGCGGGCGCTTGATCCAGTCGGCGAACGTCTTCAGCTCGTCCTCGTAGAAACCGAGTCCCGACAGATCGCGGATGAGCACCTCCGGATCGAAGATGCGCATGACCACCTTCTCGCCGAACGCCGTCGGGAGCGTGGAGACGCGCAGCTCGATTTCCTTCCCCTCGTGCTCGGTCTTGATGCGGCCGTCCTGAGGGCGGCGCTTCTCGGCGATGTCCATCCGGCACATCGTCTTGAGGCGCGAGGTGATTGCGAGGTTGACGAGCTTCGGCACGCGCTGGATCTCGTGGAGCACGCCGTCGATCCGGAAACGGATCAGCGCATGCTCGCGCTTCGGCTCGATGTGGATGTCCGAGGCGCGCGAGTCGTAGGCGTGCTGCAGCAGATAGTCGACCGCGTTGACGATGTGCTGGTCGCTCGTCTCGATCTCGGCGCCCGACTTGAGCTTGACGTACTGCTCGAGGTTGCTGAGATCGATCCCCCCCTTCAGGTCGCGCTCGGCCTTCGTCACCGAGGCGCGGAAGCCGTACTGCTCGTTGATGACCGACATCACGTCGGACTCCGAGGAAACGACCAGCTCGATCTCCTGCTTCGCCATCGGCCGGTACGAGTCGAGAGCCGCCGTGTCGAAGGGATTGACCACCGCGACGACGAGCTTCCCGTCGCGGACGGCGACGGGCACCATCCTGTGCTTGCGCGCGAAGGGACGGGAGATCTTCGACTCGATCATCTCCACGTCGAGCTTCAGCGGATCGATCTTGAAGAAGGGAAGCCCGGCGTCCTCGGCAATGAGGCGGGCGATCAGGAAGTCGTCGATGCGCGTGCCGTTGCCGGACGCGTCGGTGAGATTCATCGCCACCACGCTCTTGATGACGCTGACCTCCTCCTCCCCCCGCGACTTCATGCGCGACTGCGTGCGGAAGTGGACTTTGTCGAGGTTCTCGATGTCGGCCTTCTGCCGCTCGTCGATGAATCCCGCTCCCAGCAGAAGTTCCGCCAGATACGCCGCGGTGATCTCCCGCGAGGGGCGCCCGGCCGTGACGGGAGTGATGGACATACGCAGATTCTAGCGGTTCATCGACATCCTGATGAGCCACGACAGCGGCCCCCCCGGGCGGCGGACGGCGCGATCGATCGCCGTCAGGTGATGTGGAGCATGAAACCTTTCAGGTACTCCCCTTCCGGGCAGTAGAGCGAAACGGGGTGGTCGGGGCCGGCTGTGAGGCGTCGGACGAACGAGACCCGGCGGCCGGCATCGAGGGCGGCGGCGAAGATCACTTTCTGGAACAGGTCGAGCGACATGTGGCCGGAGCAGGAGAACGTCAGCATCGTCGCTCCGGGGGCGGCGAGCCGCATGGCGTGAAGGTTGATGTCCTTGTAGCCGCGCGCGGCGCGGTCGACCTCGCCGCGGCTCCTGGCGAAGGCGGGAGGATCGCAGATCACGAGATCGAAGCGCTCTCCCGACGAGGCGCGTTCGCGGACGTACGCAAAGGCGTCGGCGACGATGCAGGAAGCGACCCCTCCCGTTCCGTTGCGCTCGTGGTTCGCGCGGGCGAGATCGATCGCACGCGCCGAAACGTCGACGTTCTCGACGTGCGACGCTCCGCCCGCCGCGGCGTAGACGCCGAACGCTCCGCTGTAGGAAAAGAGATTGAGCGTCTTCTTCCGCGCGGCGACGGACATCGCCATCCGGCGGTTCTCGCGCTGGTCGAGAAAGAACCCCGTCTTCTGCCCCTCGCGCGGATCGACGAGGAACGCGAGGCCGTTCTCGCGCACCTCGGCCAGCGGCTCTCCCTCGCCGAGCCACTCGCACTCCTGCGGCAACCCTTCCAGCGACCGCGCCGGAAGGTCGTTCTTGCAATAGATGCCGCGAGGCTGCACCTGCCCGCGGATCGCCTCCAAGACGAGCGGACGGACCTTCTCCAGTCCCCGGTTCGTGATTTCGATCACCACCATGTCGGCGTAACGGTCGGCGATCAGACCGCTCAGGTCGTCCCCTTCCGCGTTGACCAGGCGCACCGCGTTCGTCGCGTCGCTGGTCAGATCGCGTCGCCGCGCGATGGCCATGGCGATGCGCGCGCGGACCACTCCGGGAGTGAGTGCCTCCTCCCCGAACGTCAGGGCGCGAAGACGGATCTGCGATCGCGCGGAGTAGAACCCCGAGGCAAGCCTCTCCCCTTTTTCGTCGACCAGATCGGCGATCGCGGCGGCCTCCGGCCCGCTCTCCTCCGCGATCGCGCCGGCGAAGACCCACGGATGCCGGTTCGCGATGACGCGTTCCCGTCCGCGCCGCAGACGAAGACGGCGCCTCGACGGTTCATCGAAGAGTTCATCGAGTGACATCGTTCTATAATCGGCTCAATGCCAACGACGCAGGAGCGCCGGTTCCATACCAAGTGCCAGGAGGAAGTCTACCGGCAGGTGAAGTCGTATCTCGACGAACTGGTCGACGAACACTTCGACGACGCCGAGCACTGCGACTTCTACCTCAAGTACGGCTCGACCGTGCTGGAGATCTCGATCCATCCGTACGAGGACGACGACGCGGTGGTCGAGATCCTCGCCTTCTGCGTGCAGGGAGTCGAGCCCTCGTTCGAACTGGCAACCGAACTGCTGCGGCTCAACTCGGAAGTCCCTCTCGGCGCGTTCAGCATGGTCGGCAACGAGGTCTTCTACTCCCATTCGTTCCTCGGGAGGCGCCTGCGTCCCGAGCAGCTCATCGCCTCACTCGACGCGGTGGCCAGCATCTCCGACGCCTACGACGAGGAGCTCGTCGGCAAGTACGGAGGCGAGACCGCCCTCGAGCGGCTGCGGGGGGCGAAACGGTCGCGGTCGCCCCAACACCAGCACAGCGGGAAGGCCGGGTCGAACTGATGACCGCTCCCCCGCGGCACATCGATTGCTCCTTGTCACCCTGATGAAGGACCGTTGGAGAGAGGGGATCGGCGCCGCGTTGCTGGCGGCGCTGGCGGCGGGCGGCTGTACGGGCGGTCAGGAGGGAACGGCCGCCGTCGAGGAGCCGCCGAGGCGCCATCTGGAGGAGACGGCCGGCTCCCTCCGGGCAGCCGATCCGCGGGCGGTACTCGAATCCATCAGTCCATCCATCCCTGTCTACGCAGGAGCGCAATTCCGTCAGGATCTCACGAGCCGCGACGCGTTGCTGTTCCGCAGCCAGTACGGGCCGGAGACCGAGGTCTACACGCTCGCCACGAACGACTCCTTTCCACAGGTCTATCACTACTACACGACGTATCTCGCGCAGTACCGCGCCTACCAGGTGCCGGCGCCCCTTCCGCCGGAGCAGCAGAAGTGGCGGACTCTGGAAGTGCCGCTCGAACAGGCGATGCAGGACCCGTTCATCCCCGGCTCCAGCCTTCCGCCCGACGCAAAGCGGATTCTGCTCCAGGTGGCCGAGACGGAGGCAGAGCCGAAAACGGTGATCCGGTACATCATTACGCCGACATCGTCGGCCCGGGCCGCAGGTCCCGGGCCGCAGGTCTCGGGTCTCGAATCTCGCGTCCCGGAAGAACCGGGGCGCTGAAGCCTGACAACGCGTCGACCGGGACCCGGAACCCGAGACCTGCGACCCGAGATCTGCGAATGTATCCCTGGCGCCGCATTCTCATTCCGACCGACTTCTCGACGGCCTCCGAGTGGGTCTTCGACGACGCGATCCGCCTTGCCGCCACGACGGGGGCGGAATTGATCATTCTGCACGTGCGCATGACGTGGAGCGCGCATCCGTCGGAGTTGCGGCTGCCCGCGGATCCCTCCGTCTACGCATACGCGGAAGGGATCGAGCTGGAGCGGCTGCGCGACAAGGTCCGCCGCGCCAACGCCGGAGTCCGGACGCGGCTGGTCGTCAAACAGGCATCCGAGGCGGGTGCGGAGATTCTCCGCACGGCCGGAGAGGAGGACGCCGATCTGATCGTCATCGCCACGCACGCGCGGCATCACGTGGCGCATCTGCTGATCGGATCGACCACCCTTTCCGTTCTCTCGAATCCGGCCGTGCCGGTGCTCGCCATCCGCTACGGCATCCGCAAGCGGCCGGCGCTGCGGCGGCTGCTCGTGCCGGCGCATCCGCGACAGACCTCGCGCGCCGCGCTCGATCTCGCCGTGGCGATCGCCTCGCGCGAGGGAGCGGAGATCCACCTTTTGACGGTCTGTGGCGAAGGAGGGCGCGCCGAAGCGGAGAAGCTGCAGGCGGCGATCGTGCAGCAGCTTCCGCCCGGCATCTCCCTCCAGCCCGCCATCGCCGAAGGCGACGTGCGGCGGGAAGTGATCCGCTTCGTCGAGCGCCACGAGATCGACGCGGTCTTTCTCAATGCGAGCGAACAACCGGGACCGGTGAAGGTCGACATCATCCGCCACCTCACGGCGCCGGTGATGATCGTTCCCCAGCCCGTTTCCGGATGACTTCGCACGGGTCCGTTGTTATGCTGCGGCGGCTGCGGGGTTAGCTCAGCGGTAGAGCATCTCCCTTACAAGGAGGGGGTCACTGGTTCGAATCCGGTACCCCGCACCAATCACTTGCATGTGGCCGTTCCGGACGAAGCGCCGCGGGCGCGTTCTGCTCCTCGATGACGACGCGGCGATGCAGCGGCTCGTGCAGCGGCTTCTCGCGCGCGAGGGTTACCGCGTCGATGTCGTCAGCAAGGGACGCGACGCCATCGACGCCATCGCCCGCGACGACTACGTGGCGATGCTGCTCGATCTGATGATGCCGCACGAGGGGGGCATGACGGTGATTCGCCATCTTCGCGAGACGAACCCCGAACTCCTCCGGCGCGTCGTCGTCCTCACCGCCACGCCGGCACCCGTCCTGAAAGCCATCGAGCGGGAGGTCTACGCCGTCGTGCACAAGCCGTTCACGCCGGAACAGCTCGCCGAAACGCTCAACCGGCTGACGGCCTGAAGGGCCGGACGCCACCAGGCCGCCCGCCCCGCTTCAGGAACCGGGCTGCTCTTCCGACTCTTGGAAGGCCTTCTTGTAGATGTCGATCACCGCCATCAGAAACGAGAAGACGAGCGGCCCGACGACGAGGCCGACGAAGCCGAAGGCCTGCAGACCGCCTAACACGGCGAAGAGCAGCGGGATCGCCGGAAGTTGCGCCTTGCCGCGCATCGCCCACGGCCGGACGACGTTGTCGATCATCGACACGACCGCCACGCCCCAGATGGCGAGAAAGATCGCGCCGAAGTAGCCGCGCTCCCCCATCGAGGCCGCGAAGAAGAGATAGATGGTCGCCGGGACCCAGACCACCGCCGCGCCGACCATCGGCAGCAGCGAGAGCACCGCGGCCACCGCGCCCCAGAACACCGCACCCTTCACCCCGGCGATCATCAGCCCGATCGCCGTGGCCGTCCCCTGAGCCAGCGCGGTGATGATCTGGCCGCGGAAGGTCGCGTCGACGACGTCCTTGAATCGCGACCCGAACTCGCGGGTGTAGCGCGGCGGCAGCGGCGAGAGAATCTCCATCTCCCGCACGATGAATTCCCCTTCGACGTAGAAGAAGAAGGCGGAGAGAAGAATCAGAAAGAACCCGACGACGGTCCCGGCCAGCCCGCCGAGGACCGCCCCTCCGTGTGCGGCGACCCAGCCGGGCACCTGCTTGAGGACGGGAAAGACCAGCCGCTGCACGCTCAGGGTGTTTGGATCGAACTGCGGGACGTACCGTTTGACCCACTGGAGGCGTGTGGCCAGGTCGATCTTCTGCAGCGTCTGGCGCATCTCGCCGCTCTGAAACTCGTCGATGACGACGTTCGCCTGCTGCACCAGGAGGGCGGTGAGGACGACCGCCGGAATGATCAGGACGATCGTGATGCCGACGAGCATCAGGGCCGCGGCCAGTCCGGAGCGGCCGTTCAGCCGCTCCCGCACCCGCCGGTAGGTCGGGAAGCTCAGCGTCACGACGATTCCGCCGATGAGAATCGCCGACAGGAAGGGGCGGACGATCATCGCCGCCGCCCAGATCACCGCGAGCGCGATCAGGCCGAAGAAGACCACCCCGGTGATCCGCCACTCGCGCCGCGCCTCCTGCCTCGTCTGCGCCTCGGGCGCCGGCGCGCTCTCCACGATCCTCGTCATCGGCGCATCAGCCTACCAGAATCGCCGCCGCGGCCGGCGCCCGTGCGCTATGATCCGCGCGCCTTGAAGGTCATCGAAACGCCGCTCCCCGGAGTCGTGATCATCGAACCGCGGGTCTTCCGCGACGAACGGGGGTTCTTTCTCGAGACCTATCACTCCGAACGTTTCCGGGCTGCCGGGATCCCCGGCGCGTTCGTTCAGGACAACCATTCGCGCTCGCAACGGGGCGTCGTGCGCGGATTGCACTATCAGGAGCCGCGGCCGCAGGGGAAGCTGGTCCGCTGCGTACGAGGCTCGATTTTCGATGTCGCGGTCGACATCCGCCGCGGTTCCCCGCACTTCGGGAAATGGTTTGGTGCCGAGCTGAGCGAAGAAAACTTCCGGATGCTCTGGATTCCCGAGGGATTCGCACACGGCTTCTGCGCGACGAGCGAGACGGCCGACGTGCTCTACAAGTGCACGGCTCTGTGGGATGGTTCGATCGACCGCGGCATCCTCTGGAACGATCCCGACCTCGGGATCGACTGGCCGGTGGAGCGGGCGATCGTCTCGCCGAAGGATGCCGCCGCTCCGCGGCTGAAAGACGCGGAGATCCTTCCGCTGTTTTCTTGACACGCTGCCCGGCACGGCTTACCATGCGCCGCTCTCCGGGAATGGAGCCGTCCGGGAGAGCGTTAGCCAGATTCCACACGCGGGGTCGTAGTTCAGTCGGTTAGAACGCCGGCCTGTCACGCCGGAGGTCGCGGGTTCGAGCCCCGTCGGCCCCGCCAGTTCCGAAGATCCCGAGCCGCCCTCCTGGCGGCTTTTTTGTTGCCTCCAGCATGCCGGTGCGTTCGAGATCTCGTACGTCCCGCAGAGCGAATGTGGCTCGAGCGGCGAGCAACTGGCCGCGTTCGTCCGTGAGTTCGGGCCCGTCGGCTCCGCCAACCTTCCTGATAGAATTCCGCTTCATGACCGACGAGGATCTTCGTCGTCTCTTCGAGGAGACGAGGCGTCATTTCGACGTCGTCGCCGAGCGCAGCGACAAGAAGGTGGAGGACACCCGTCGTCACTTCGACGTCATCGCCGAACGGATCGACAAAAAGGTGGAGGAGACCCGCAGTCACTTCGACGTCATCGCCGAACGGATCGACAAAAAGGTGGACTTGCTGGCCGAGGTAGTCGCTTCACTGCGCGAGGATTTCCGCGGCGAGATCGACGAATTGCGCGATGAGACTCGACGGGGCTTCGCGGAGACACAGGCAATGATCAAGTTCTCGCATGCGGAGCTCGATCGGCGCGTGCGTGCGCTCGAGCAGGCGATGGCCGACTTGCAGTCCCGTGTCGAGCGGCTCGAATCTTCGACGCATTGAACGCCTTCGAGCCCGCCGATTCCGCAATCAGGCCACGCTCCCGGTAGCGCCGTTCCTGTTTGCAGCAGGGGCAAACGAGCGAATCGACCGGCTCGATGCGAAAGTCGACCGGCTGACTGAAGGACGAGTTCGCGAACGTGCGATCCATGATCAAGTTTTCGCATGCCGAGCTCGATCGTCGCATCCGCGCACTCGAGGAGACACAGAGCAGGCTCGAGGAGGCCATTGCCGATCTTCAGGCACGCGTCGAGCGCCTCGAAGGCTCGCCCCACTGAACGCCACCGCCGCCCTGTCACGCCGGAGGTCGCGGGTTCGAGCCCCGTCGGCGGCGCCAACTCGAAGTCACAGACACGCCGCCACTTGGCGGCGTTTTTCGTTTGCTTGGAGGCGTTTCTCAGAAGATATGAACTCACAAGGAGGATCACAAGGAAGGCGGTGTTTTGTCAGCTCACAAGGCGCAGCCGCGCATCGTCGGAGAGGCTGATCTGCGGCACACTCCAGCCGTCGATGACCTCCCCTGGCGTCTCGTCATCGAAGTTGAAGTAGCGACGATCGACCGTCTCCACGCTTGTGTCGCCCATCATCTTCACGACCGCGAGAAGATGTCGAGCGTCACGCGCACGCTCGGCGATGTGCGATGCTCCGATATGACGGAAGTTGAAGAAGTCGGCTTTCTTGCCGTTCAGTGAATATCCGAGCAGCCGGCTTGCGATCGTGATCAGCCGTCGCCACTGCTTGCGAATGTCGACGTACGCTTGACCGGTCGCGGGATTCCGATGAACGCCACCGCTCGCATGAGCAGGACGGATCGACAAGAGATAGTCGACGAGTTCCGCAGCAAGGCCGCCACGTGCTTCGATTCCTTTGTTCACGTTCTTGTGCTGGTCGAGTTTGAAACGGCCGGTTCGCCCCTGCGGATCGATCGTCAGATCCTCCCACGTCAGCGCGCGATTGTTCTTCGGCCGCATGAGCGAGTAGTACGCGATCAGGCAGAAGCCGCGCAGCGGCACGACCGACGGCGAACGGCGGCCGCGCTTCGTGTTGTCGGCGGCAACGATCGCATTCCACGCCGCCTGTTCGCGTTGGTACGCCTACCGTCACTACCTGATCACGAAAGAGAAGGAGTACGACCGAGCACGATCGCTGATCTCGCCGGGCAACTCTTCGATCGTGGCCGCCATGGAGATCATCAGCGCCGCCTTCCTTCTCGCCGCGGCACGTCGGTCGTCTCGTCCCGATTCAGCCGTTCGCTCGCTTCACTACTTCCTGCCGGTCATCGACGAGCTCCTCGCTTCCCAGCCCGACGCGGACTTCCTTCACCACCTTCATCTCCGCTTCGGGCACCTGCTCGATCGACGATCTGGTCAGATTCCTACGAATCCGCGTGGTCGGTGACAGGCTGCGCGAATTGGCGACGAGCAGAGCCGGCGAGGCGCGGAGGATTGGCGGGCCGCTTGCGCTTTTTGCAAGCGGCACGACAACCGGACGCACGCGGCGGCCGCGCGGCTGCATGAAATCTTTATCAGGCGCGCCCAGGCCGCCACCACGCGCTGCGAAGCGGCGCGTGCTCGCCGGCGTCCCACGCAGGCAGGACGGGGGCCGTCGCGAGGTGGGCGTTGGGACACGCCCGGCCACATCGACAGGGCGCCCACTCGTCCAGACGTGATTACTGCGGAAGGAACGTCAGCGTATCGCTGTCGCGCGCGGTCGCGCCGGAGGATTTCGTTCCGACCACTTCCATCTGCAGCTTCGTCGTCCCGGGCCCGAGCGCGATGTTCACGACCTCCCCCGATCCCGGAATGGGGCGGAACTTCGACGTGATGTCCACGCCGTTCAATGTCGCGACAAACGTCGCAGGGTTGATCGTGTTGCCGTAGAAGATGATCACGTTGTAGGAACTCGTTCCCGCAGGTACTTTCACCCGGTTCTCTTTCGGCTGCACGTATCGAAGGAACTTGTTCACTTCCGCCGGCTGCTGGCCGCCGCCGCTGAAGTAGTCGGCTTCGGCATACTCGGTCGGACCGATTACCATCGTCGTGATGTCGTACTCCACGTCCTCGAGAACATCGAAGTCGTCGTCTTCGCCGGATGCCTCTACGATCTCCTCCCACGCTAACCGCGACGGCTCTAATGTCGCCTTTCTTATCCCTGGTGGGAATTTGCTTTCAATGACGACCCCGGACGACGTTCCCGGCTTGATATCGGAAATGCCCGCACGTCCACAGACCGAGAGTTTTCCTTTCTTGCCGAACATCACCATCGCGTGTCCTGGATTCGGCACCGTTACCCCGACGGGCACGGTCGTAAGAGGCTGGACTTGAAGCACAGGCTCACGCCTGATGTTCTCGCCTAGCTCCGGGTCAATCTGCTGATGCTGTGTCAACCCCAACAGATCGATCGACCAGCAGCCGATGTCGGCTTTGTTCGACGCCGGCGCCGTCACCGTATATTCGTAGCGGTAAACCCCGCGAGCAGCGTCGTAGGTGTTTGTCACTGTCAAGCTGCTACCGGTGATCGTGAGCGGAGGCAAAACGACCGTACGTTGGCCGAAACCAGGCACGCTGATCGCCATCAGCCCAAGTAGTGTCAGAAGACGCCGGTTCATTTGAGCCTCCCCATGTATGAGTCGATTACATCCTCATTCAACCGAAAGTGCAGTGACTTCTCGATCAGGTAACGGCCAAACCCGCGGTTGAAAACAGCCCGACGAAAGTCATCACGAACAGCCGGTGTCATCGGGACGCGCGTCCCGTCGAAGCGCGTGTACGAGGTGTCAATGTCTACGTCGAACCCGAGCCTGTGCGTCACGTGCGACTTCGCGCCACCACTTGGCTTGCAGCATACCTTCCAATCACCAGCCAGATCGAAGTGCCCGCCGAGCGGAAGGCTCATGTCATTCACGCCGAGCACCTTTGCCGATGGATCGATCTCCGTTCGAAAGATCGTCGGAAGCCAGCGAACGAGTGTTCAGCGACGATTAGACCTGCGGTCTGACGACAACTAGATCTGCGGGGTCGGTCTCCTCCGAATAACCCCAACCCTGAAGCTGAGACTCGGCTAAGGTACGCCCGCTCGAAAGAGAGGGCGTGATTGGTCAGAGACGAGCAAGTGAGGAGACTGATGAAAGAGCTGCACGAGGGGCACGAGGGAGAGACGCTGGAGCGAGCCGCGCTGCGAAGCGGGATGAGCGAGAACACGGCGCGTCGATATCGGGAGGGGGCGGCGCCGAAGGGGACGCGAGGGGCGCGGAGCTATCGGACGCGCACCGATCCGTTCGCCGAGGTGTGGGGCGAAGTCGAGAAGATGCTCGAAGCGGCGCCGGGCCTGGAAGGAAAGACGATCATGGCGCGGCTGCTCGAGAGACCGGAGACCAGGTTCAGCGAAGGACGGCTGCGCACGCTGCAGCGAAGGATCAAGCGCTGGCGTGCCGAGCACGGGCCGCACAAAGAGGTGATGTTTCCGCAAGAGCATCGTCCGGGGGAGTACGCGCAGAGCGACTTCACGTCGATGAACGATCTGGGGATCACCGTCGCGGATGAGCCGTTCGATCATCTTGTGTACCACTTCGTGCCGCCGTACTCGCGATGGGAGACGGGGATGGTGTGCTTCTCGGAGTCGTTCGAGACGCTGATCGCCGGGTTCCAGCGTGCGGTGGGCGAGCTCGGACGCGTGCCCCACCGCCATCGGACCGACAACCTGTCGACGGCAGCGCCTGTTCGACAGGTTCTTTGGCGGTTCTCCCATCGAGCGCGACGTCGCGGGTACCGTCCGCGTTGAAGTCGCCGATGATGGCGAACGGCGCCTGATTCGCGGTGTACTTGTAGACCTGCGTGATCATGGGCAGGTAATCATCGTCGATCCATGTCCGAAAGGTTGGATCGTAACGAGCGATCGCGTCTCGCATCGGCGCGCTCAGTCGGCCAACCTGATGCATCGCGCTTAACGATCCTGATCTGCGTTGCTGCAGCCGTTGTCGGCAGGAACAGACAAGCCAGCACGGCCAGCCGCGTCACATATCGCTGTGCCGTCATACCTCTCTCAATTTTCACAATCGTACTCAGGAGGGCATGGCTCTTCGGCGACATCTTCGCGTCCGAAGACACGCATTCGTGTCGTCGGCCGCTTCGATTGCTTTACTTTGTTGAACAGCGCACCGGCCGATTGGGCGCGAGCGCCGATCGCGCTTTCCCACGCTTCAACCTGCAACCATTCGATGACTGGCGACTCGGGGAACCTTTCAATCGCATCAAGTAACCTGTTCAAGCGGTCTTGTGTCATACGACCGAACGACGCCGCGAGGAGTGCATATGGATAGTAGTTTGAGTCGGAGTGTTTCGTCAGGATCTCAGTCGTAACCTCCGGACGCCATCGGGTGGGGATCCATTTCCCGTTGGTCTTTTCCTGCATTCGCTGCCAGACTACGGCATCGCTGCCGGCCGGGGTGATCCGCTCTACAACTATCTCGTTTGTTGTAACGGCACCCAGAAATTCAACGGGCAGGAGGGACTTCTGCGGGACGTTTCCTCCCCAACAATAATCAAGGCGAAGTGAAATACCATAGCGGCCTGGCTTCGACAGTCGTTCGTCCGCAAAGTAAATCGGGCCTTCGAGCTCGCGCACCATCGGCAGCGCCAGTGTTACCGCGTCTTTTGGTTTCATCAGCAGATAGCGGACTGCTCCCGCATTCGAACCCTTCCTGTCGGCTAAGAGCGCCGGATAAGGAGGGAGACCAAGTCCTCCGCCCACGACGGTGAACGGTTCTCCACCTTCCGGTCGAACGACCATATCAGCGCAAAGACCGACGCCGACGGTCGCAGCCGATGTGTTCCGCAGCGAGATCCACAGTTCAAATGGAACGCCGGGAAGCAGCTTCATGTCTGGAATGACGAGGTTCGCTTCGACAGGCGAGGTCGAAGGAATGACGGGTTTTCCCTGACCCAATACGGGTGACGCGACAATCGTGATAATCGCAACCGTGTAACTGATTCGCTTCAAGCTCTTCACGTTCATCTCTCCTACCTACGGTCTCCAGGGGTCAGGTCGCTTGCGGATTTCCAAATACTCCGAATGCCATGTATTGCCGCCGCGCTGCGTAACATGGAATGCAGTCTGGCCTGTGCGGTACTGATATTCGACGGCGTTGATCATGAGAGTCGAATCCCACGGCGCAGGCATCGACGGCGCCTGACTCGCCGCCGACATCAGGCAAAACTGAAGTCCAGCGGGCAACGGTCCCGCGCCTGCTGGATAAGGCGCGCTGCTCGTGTATGCGACCTGCGGATGGCAATGATCAGAAAGGCCGAAGACGGCGTCATTCACCCACCACTGGTGAGTGATCTCGTGCGCTAACGTTCTGCTGAGCAGGGTGTCGACATCCGCCCCATACATACCGCTTCGAGAATCGGTCACGCGTTGCTCCACGGTTCCTCGGTTGAGAACGGATGCCAGCTCCCCGTCGATTCCGTTCGAAAGAAAACCATTCGCGGCCGACATCGTGACGTCCAGCGAGTCCGTGTCCGCGGTGAGAACCAACTGATGATTCGGCGGCACCAGGTATCCATACCAATTCAACCGGTCCGGATCGGTCGCGGGCAGTGGAACGCTTTGCGGCACGGCGAACCATTTGTCGATGAACCGCTGCACAGTGCGTGTCGGTCCCGGCAGGATCATTCGCGGCAGGGGCGTCACCGCTCCAGTCGCAGGCAGGACGATGTATTCCGTGTAGGCTGATGGAAAGACATTGCCCCACTGGCCCAGAACGGCGCCCTTGACTCGCGCATCACTGCTGTCGAAATAGTCGG
>DATLYG010000221.1:0-3711 GCA_035574985.1 Thermoanaerobaculia bacterium
GCGACGTGCAGCCTCTCGATCCGAAAGCCGTACTTGTTGGCGAGGAAGGCCAGCTCGAGATCGCACCCGCCGCCGGCCAGCTTCGACTCGCCGACGACGAGCCGCGCCGCATCGGCTGAGAAGGCCTTCAGCCGGATCGACGGATCGGGAAGGATCGGGACGAGCAGCCAGCGGACGAGACCATACCTGCGGTCTTCGTCGCCCGCACCCTCCGTGGTCGCGAAGACGACGTCGGTGGCCCCGGAGCGAACCATCGCCACCGCATCGCCGATCGTGCTGATCGGATACGGCAGCTCGGGGTCGACGACGACGATCGTGCTTCCCTTCGCTTCGCCGACGGCGCGGCGGAGAAGCGTCCCGTAGCCTTCGCTTCCGGAACTCTCGACGGCGACGATCTCCCACTCGAACCCGGTCGACTCGAGATAGCGCTCGATCTCCCCTCGCGTCTCCACGGCGGCGGACGTTCGCCCCGCCAGCGGAAGCACGACCGAAACCGCTCCGTCGCTCACACCTTCATTCTAGGCCGAAGCGTCCTTGCCGCAGATTCGATCCAACGTCCGCCTCCTCCTCTCCGTATCTGAGGTCGTGACCACGAGAATGGTGCTCATCTGCACAACCCTTCTCGTCTCCCTGACGGCTGGTGCGCGCGTCCGCGCCGTACGGCACCCGCAGGCAGTTCCTGCACCGCGAGCCGTCATGTGGATCGCCGCCCATCCCGATGACGAAGCCGTCGCGGCACCACTTCTCGCTTCGTGGTGCCGCGAGCCGGGGGCACGTTGCGCGCTGGTCGTCCTCACGCGGGGTGAGGCCGGCGCGTGCCTCCTCCCCGGCGGCTGCAGCCCCGACATCGCCACAGTTCGAGGCGCCGAAGCGGCCGCTGCATCGGAGTACTTTCGAGCCGATTCGATCCTCCTCCGGCTACCGGATGGCGGAGGCTCGGCCGCGCCGTCGTGGCCGCGGGACGCGGTCATCCGTCGCATCGCAGGAGAGATCGATGCCTTCGCGCCCGATGCGGTCCTCACCTTCGATCCGCGTCACGGCACGACCTGCCATCCCGATCACCGCCTGACCGGTGAGCTGGTGCTCGCGGCCGTGGAGCGGGTCCCGACGAAACCCGAGGTTCATCTCCTCGAAACCTTCGTGACGATCGAGCTGCCGTTCGCAATTCGCTTCGCACCGGCGACGTCGGAAGCGAGCTGGTTCGACGCAAACACGACGCTCGGCTCGACCGGCGCAGCGGCCTGGAACGCCGTGATCGATGACATGCGACGACATCCGAGCCAGTTCGACGAGCGCTGGATCCGGGCGGTGTCGGAGGTCGCGCCGCAGGAGAGAGCGGTCTGGTTCGCGCCTGCGTCTGTCCTCGCACGGCCGCTGTCAACCGCCTGCCGCTGAGATTCTCCGGACGTAGCGGCCGATCACGCGGCCGCTCGAGCGTTCGACGACGCGGAGGAAAACCTCGGTGCCGCGATACGACGAGAGAACTTCCGGCGGGAGATCGACCGCCGCACCTTCGGGGAACGTGCCGGCGGCCGTGACGAACGTCGGCAGCGGCGATGCCTCGACGACGCACTCCAGCGGACGATCGACGACGATCGGCCCGTCGATCTCTTCGAACCGGCCGTCGGCGGGAGCAGGCCGCTCGAAGCTCTTGATCGCGCGGGCGACGAAGGGGCCGTTCCACTTCTCCAGATATCGGCTCTCCGAACGCGCGTACTGCGCGGCGGCCTCTCCCCCCGTCTGCGCGGCACTCTGGTTGTAGAGATGGCGGCAGCGCGCGGCGGGGACGTAGGCGACGCGCCTGCCCGCCTCGCGTGCCCGGCGGAGAAAGTCGGTTTCCTCGAAGTAGAGTGCGAAGCGCTCGTCGAATCCGCCGAGCGCGTCGAAGTCGGCCGCACGAATGGCCATCACGGCGCCGGAAAGCGCGTCGACCGCCGTCGTCCGCTCCAGCATCCAGAAGGCGACGCGGCGGTGGAAACGGCGCCGGTCGCGCTGCCCGAACCACGCCGGCCAGCGGCTCGCCAGCGCGGCGTCGAACGCCTCCCACGCCGAATGCACATCGGCCGGTGGAAGGAACCACCGCTGTGCGTCGTCCCAGCAGAGAGCCGGACCGCTGACGGCCGTTCTCGCGTCGAGCGCCTCGGCGAGCCGGTCGATCGATGCCTCGCCGAATGCGACGTCGGGGTTCGAAACGACGATCACCTCGCCGCGGCACGCCTTCCGGCCGTCGTTGATCGCTCCGGCGTAGCCGCGGTTCGTCGTCGAGAGAATCAGGGCATCGGCGCCGGCGGCGCGCAGCGCTTCCGCTTCCGCCGGATCGACGCTGTTGTCGACGATGACCACCTGCAAGCCGTGCGACGTCGCCGCGCGGGCGGTCCGGACGGCATCGACGGCGAGGCGTGCGGAGCGGTAGTTGACGACGAGGAGCGAGATCATCCGGCCGCGGTCTTGTCGGCGAATGTCACCGGCTCGTGGACGTCCCATCGGTGATCGATCTCGATCAGGCCGACATCGAAGCGGTCCCCCGTCATCGAAAAGGCGGGGCGGAGGTCCCGCCGGTCGAAGACGGTCATCGCGTTCTCGTCACCGGCGAAGGCGATGATCGAGTAGTCACCGCGCAGCAGCGGGACGTCGAGCAGCCGGACCGTGATCTCGTACTCGTTCCGTCCCGACAGCGGCGGAACGCCGTCCCCGTGAGTGGAGACGGCGAAGCACTGGAGATCGTCGGCGGCGCGATGAACCCCGACGAGGAGGTGTACCGGCTGCCGGCGATCGTCGGCCTCGATGCGGACCTTCACGTGAATGTCCTCGTGCCGTGCGAAGCGGTCGCGCGGCCGGCCGGTGCGGTCGCAGACGGTGATGTCGCGGAAACGGACCGGCGTACGGGTCCGCTCCGGCTCGGGCTGCCCTTCGCCGGCGGGGTGCTCGCGGTCCTGCTGCAGGAGGAACGTCTCGTATTCGTGCACGACGTCGACCGACGGTCCGTAGCGCATCACACGCCCGTGGTCGAGCCATAATGTTCTAGAACAAATGGAGCTTATGTAATATAACGAATGGGAGCAGAAGAGAATCGTCTTCCCTCCCTCCTGGAACTCGCGGATCTTGTCGATGCACTTCTTCTGGAAGTGGCCGTCGCCGACCGCGAGGGCCTCGTCGATCACGAGAATGTCGGGATCGACGTTCACGGCGACGGAAAAGGCGAGCCGCATGTACATCCCCGACGAGTAGGTCTTGACCGGACGGTCGAGAAAGGTGCCGAGTTCGGAGAACTCGAGGATGTCGGGAAGCCTGCGGCGGATCTCCGCCGGGGAGAGGCCGAGGATGGCCGCGTTGAGCGCGGCGTTGTCGCGCCCGGAAAACTCGGGATGAAAGCCGGTTCCCAGCTCCAGGATCGAGGCGATCGTGCCGCGGGTGGCGAGCGTGCCGCTCGTCGGCTGCGTCACGCCGCAGAGGAGCTTGAGGAGCGTGCTTTTCCCGGCGCCGTTCTGCCCGATGATGCCGATCGTCTCGCCGCGCCGCACCTCGAAGGTCACCTCCTGCAGCGCCGGAAAGACGGTGTGCCGCGGCCGGCGCGTCAGAATCTCGAGCAGACGATCGGCCGGCCGGCGGTAGATGTCGTACTGCTTCGACAGGCCGACGGCACTGACGGCGGGTTCCACGTCGTTCATTCTACGGAGTCGCCGGGACATGCGTCCAAAAACGGGAGTGGCG
>DATLYG010000222.1:0-4086 GCA_035574985.1 Thermoanaerobaculia bacterium
GCCCTTCTTCTCCGCGTGACGGGGCACCGCCATCTGCTCGAAACGAACCGCGTTCTCCGCCGCTCGATCGAGGTGCGGAACCCCTACGTCGATCCGATCAACATCCTGCAGGCCGAGATTCTCCGGCGCTATCGCGCCAGCCGCGACGCGAAGCTGCGCGACGCCTTCGTCGTCACCGTCAACGGAATCGCTGCCGGTTTGCGCAACACGGGATGAAGGACTGACAGGCGTTCGAGTTCCGATTACACTCACCGGCCACTGACCACGGATTCACCAGAGGAGGGGACATGGACTGGATCGCCGATCCGCAGGCCTGGATTGCGCTGCTCACGCTGACGGTGCTGGAGATCGTCCTCGGCATCGACAACGTCATCTTCATTTCGATCCTCTCCGGGAAACTCCCTGCAGGACAGCAGAAGCGGGCGCGGACCGTCGGCCTGATGCTGGCGCTGATCATGCGCATCCTTCTCCTGCTGTCGATCGTCTGGATCGTCCGTCTCACCGCGCCGCTCTTCTCGGTGTTCGGGAACGAGATCTCGGGACGCGACCTCATTCTGCTCGGAGGAGGGCTGTTCCTGCTGGCCAAGGCGACCCACGAGATTCACGACAAGCTGGAGGGGGAGGAAGGACAGAAGGTCGCGCGTGTGGCGCCGTCGTTCGCATCGGTGATCGTCCAGATCGCGCTGCTCGACATCGTCTTCTCGCTCGACTCGGTGATCACCGCGGTCGGGATGGCTCAGCATCTTGCGGTCATGATCATCGCCGTGATCGTCGCCGTCGGCATCATGCTCGTCTCGGCCGGTACGATCGGAGACTTCGTCAACCGCCATCCGACGGTGAAGATGCTCGCCCTCAGCTTTCTGCTGCTGATCGGCATGGCCCTGATCGCGGAGGGATTCGACTTCCACATTCCGAAGGGCTACATCTACTTCGCGATGGGGTTCTCGGTGTTCGTGGAGATGCTCAACATCCGGCTGCGCCGTGTCTCGAAGCCGGTGAAGCTCCACGACCCCTATCACGAGGAGGGGAGGGCGTAGGCGCCCGCGCTATTGCGTGGCCGCGCCGAAGTCGATGTACATCCGGGTGAGCTTCTGCTTGACCGCCGCATCGGCGCGGGCGAGATCGGCGGAGATCTCGTCGCGGCGCGCCAGCACGGCGGCGAACACCTGACGCCGCTGCGAGGCGGCCCCGCCGGCCGGATCGGACGCCGCCCGGGCCACGCCGTCGAAGAAACGGGTCGCCATCGCCGCCGCGTTGCCGAAGTTGTTGCGCTCCGCTTCCAGCATCAGGTCGCCCAGTTGCGCGCGAAGCCGCAACGCCTCGAGATCGGCCCGCGTCCGGACCAGTTCCGCGTTGAGCTCCTCGACGCGTTGCTGCGCCCTGGCGACCTCGTCGCTGATCCTCCGCGCGCGGAGCGTCGGCGGAATCAGTCCGGCGAGAAATGCGGCGACGATCAGCACCAGGGCGGTGATCAACCCGGCGTGGCTTCGCTTCGGAGCAGGAGTCTCTTCGTTCATGCGTGCCGGCGATGATAGGCCGCACGGCGGCGCAACTCAACCGGCGTCAGGCGAGGCCGTTGTCGCGCGCGAAGTTGATCAGCGCGTAGCGGCCGTCGATCCGCAGCTTCTCGTAGATCGAGTGAAGGTGAAATTTCACGGTTCCTTCACTGATGTTCATCCGGACGGCGATTTCCTTGTTGCGCAGGCCGGATGCGACCAGTCGTGCCACCTCGACCTCACGCGGGGTCAGGTTCGAAAACGCCTGCTCCCTCTGCAGCACCGACCGGAGAGCGCCGGCGATCGCCTTGCCGTTCCAGCTTTGTCCGCCGTCCATGACCTGGCGGATGCTCAGCTTCAGGATGCGCGGAGCGGATTCCTTCAGCACCAGCCCCGACGCGCCGAGGCGGAACGCCTCGACGAGGCGGGCATCGTCGAGCGCTGCCGTCAGCAGGACCACTCGGGTTCCGAACGGGCGTCCGCCGAGGCGGCGAAGGAGCTCGATTCCGTCGAGCCGCGGCATTCGTACGTCGAGCACGAGGACGTCGGGCCGCAGCGTTTCGACCGCCTCGAGAGCGCTGATGCCGTCCGTGCATCGTGCCACGATTTCGAATTCGCGATCGTTCTGGAACAGGTGCTCCAGGCCATCGAGGATGAACGGGTGGTCGTCGGCGATGACGAGCCGGATCGCGCTCACCTCATCGCCTCCTGTGCGAGCGGGAGCGAGGCCTCGACCGACGCGCCGGACGGGCCGGAGTCGACGACCAGCGACCCGCCGAGGGAGATCACCCTCTCGGTCAGCGCGCGCGGAGTCTCTCCCTTCCGCTCGACGCCGGTGACCTCGTACCTTCCCTGGAACGTGAACCCGCGGCCGTTGTCGGCGATGCGCAGCCTGATGTCCGAATCGTCCACCGTCAGTTCGACGCGTGCGCCGGTCGCGCCTCCGTGGCGCGCCGCGTTCGAGAGCGCCTCATTGATGATGCGGCAGAGTTCCCCCGCAATCCGTGCCGGGATGTCCCGCGACGGGAGCGCGGCCACTTCGACCACCAGACCCCATTCCAGCGCAAACCGCTCCTGCATCCGCATGACCTCGTCGCGCAAGATCTCGGCGCCGGAGCGGGGATCGTGCGTGCGGAGTTCGCGCAGAAGCGCGCGCAGTTCGCGTTGATCGTGTTCGAGGACCCGCTGCACGTGACCGATTCTCTCGGCAATCGGACTTCCTGCCGCCACCAGCGAACGGATCGACTGGAGCTGGAGGCCCACCCCGCCGAGAGATTGCACGACGCCGTCATGCAGCTCCCTCGAGATGCGCACGCGCTCCTCGGCGCTCGCGGCCAGACGGATCTGCTGGATGAAGAAGAACTGTTCGAGAGCGGCCAGCACGAGCCGCCCCGCGATGTGCACCAGCGCCAGGTCGTCGGATGTCGCCCCAGCGGTGTCGAGGGCGAACAGCCGCACCGCGAGCGTCTCGCTCTCGATCACCGTTCCCGTGGCCGTGCGGATCGCGAAGCGGACGCGAAGCACTTCTCCGACGGGATCACTCTTTTCTTCCCGGGCCGTGCCACGGGTACCGTCATAGACGAGCGTCGAGCCGTCCTCCCGTGCGAAGAAACTGACGTTGCGGATCTCGTCCGCGGAGGAGCCGGCCCTTCCGGGAGCCAGCCTCTCGAGCGAGAAGGCGCCGTCCGACCAGAGCGCGGCGTGGACCCAAGGCTCCTCGCGCTCCTCCCACACCAGCAGCACGCGCCGCGACCGGACGATGGCCGCGGCGTGCCCGAGCGCCTGCCGCAGAACGTCGTCGAGGCGCGAGGCCATCTCGCGCGGCCATGCCGCCAGCAGTGCCAGTTCCCCGCGCAGCCGCTCGTTGAAGGCGCCGAGATGGGCCAGCAGCGCCGCGATCACCATCAGGTAGACCTCCCGGATCAGGACCCGGCTCGTGTCGTGGAAGTTCGGGTCGGCCACCGATGCCAGAATCGCCATCGCCCCGTAGATCGCCATGGCCGACACCCCGGTCAGCACGATGCCCCGCCAGGTGAAGCGGAGCGTCGCGCAGAAGAGAGAAAAGGTGAAGTAGAGAAAGAAGGGGCTGGCCGGACCTTCCGTCAGATAGATGAAGAACGTGAAGAGGCCGAGATCGGTCACGTGCGAGACCAGACGCCACTGCCTCGAGGGGACGGGAGTCGTCCAAGTCACGGCGACGATCGTCAGCGCGTAGATCGTGTAGACGCTCAGCAGCGTGTAGGTCGTCTGTTCGTACTTGGCCGGTGTCGACGGCTCGAGATAGACCGCGACCAGAGAAAAGAACGCGAGGACGAAGCGCGCCCCCGCGATCAGACGCTCCGCTCGCGCGTGCGGGGTGTAGTCCGGCTTCGAGCTGCTCATCGCAGCGGATGACTGTACGGCACCGGCGCCGGCCTCTCTCCCTATCCAAAGTCGAGTTTTTCCTCTCCTCATGGCTGATCTGGTTCTGCGGCGCGACTCACTACACTGCCACCGGGCCGGCACCTGGCCGGTATTTCGGTGGTTCCGGAGTGATGATGAGACGGGCCTTTCCGCTTCTCCTGATGTTGACCTTTTGCCTGATGGCGTC
>DATLYG010000223.1:0-4938 GCA_035574985.1 Thermoanaerobaculia bacterium
GAACGGCTGGAGTCTCGAACACACGGTCATCGAGATGTCAACGACGACATGCCGTTCCTCGTCGATTCGGTCAGCGCCGAGATCACGCGCCGCGAGCGGAACATCCACCTCCTTCTGCACCCGGTCGTACGCGTCAGGCGCGATCGCGAGGGCAACAGGATCGAGATTGCGCAGACCGAGGCCGCGCCGGCCGATGCGATCAGCGAGTCGTACATGCACCTGGAGATCGACCAGGAGACCGATCCGGCCGAGATCGAGGCGATCCGGAGTTCGCTCGAAAGGATTCTGACGCAGGTCCGCCGCGCCGTCACCGACTGGCGCGCCATGCGCGAGCGCCTCGCGGCGAACATCGCAGATCTGGAAGGGAAGAAACTTCCGATGGCCGCCGAGGAGGTGGAGGAAGCGAAGGCGTTTCTCCGCTGGCTCGACGACGGCAACTTCATCTTCCTCGGCTACCGCCGCTACGGCTTCGAGACCCGCGACGGGAAGGACTTTCTACCGGCGCTGCCCGAGACGGGTCTCGGCATCCTGCGCGAGATGCGTCCCGAGTCGGTCGAGCGGAGCCGGCAGCCGCTCACGCCGGAGTTCAGCGAGTATGCGCGGCGCAAGGACCTCCTCATCATCACCAAGGCGAACAGCCGCAGCGTGATCCACCGCCCGGTGCCGATGGACCGCATCGGCGTGAAGCGTTATGACGACGGGGGAAATCTCATCGGCGAAGACCGCTTCCTCGGGTTGTTCACGTCGGCGGCCTACAGCCGGAGCGTCCGCGAGATTCCGATGCTTCGGCTGAAGGCGCGTCGCGTCTTCGAGCGCTCCGGACTCGATCCGCACAGCCACAACGGCAAGGCCCTGATCGACATCCTCGAGACCTTTCCCCGCGACGAGTTCTTCCAGATCACCGACGCGGATCTGTTCGAGATCGCGCGCGGCGTTCTTCTTCTGCAGGAACGCCAGCGGGTGGCCCTCTTCACCCGAAAAGACGTCTTCGAGCGCTTCGTCTCCTGCTACGTCTACGTGCCGCGCGACCGTTACACGCCCGACTTCAAGGAGCGCGCGAGGGCGATCCTCGAGCAGGCCTTCGACGGGCAGGACACGCAGGTGTACGACTACGTGACCACCTCCGCGCTCGCGCGCGGGCTGTTCGTCATCCGGACCACCCCGGGACGCGTGCCGCAGGCCGACATCAAGCGAGTGGAGGCCTATCTGGCCGAGGCGGCGCGGACGTGGAGCGACCACCTGCTCGAGACGCTGACGCAGGAGAAGGGCGAGGAGCGGGGCATCGAGCTGCACCACCGCTACAAGAAGGCATTCCCCGCCGCGTACATGGAGCGCTTTTCGGCCGAGGCGGCACTCTACGACATCGGGCACATCGAGGAGGCACTGGCGAGCGGGGGCATCGTGGTCGATCTCTACCGCCACCGTGCCGACCAGCGGGAGTTCCACTTCAAGATCTTCCACACCGGTGCCCCGGTCCCGCTCTCGGAGATCATGCCGCGGCTCGAGAACATGGGGCTGAAGGTGCAGTCGGAGGCGTCGTACGAGCTGCACCCGCTCGGACTCCCCGCGCCGGTGCGGATGCGGGACTTCACCCTTTCCGCGGAGGGGATGCAGGACGATCTTCGCCCCGTCAAGGAGAAGTTCCAGGAGGCGTTCGTTCGCGTCTGGAGGCGCGATGCCGAGGACGACGGGTTCAACCGCCTCGTGCTGCTCGCCGAGCTGGAATGGCACGAGGTGACGATTCTCCGCGCGTACTCGAAGTACCTGCGCCAGATCGGCGTCAGTTTCAGCGAGAGCTACATCCAGCAGACGCTGGCGAACAACCCCAACATCGCCCGCCTCCTGGTGCGGCTGTTCACGAACTACTTCGATCCGTCCCTCGGAGCATCGGCTCCGCGCGGGGCGGCGACCGCCTCGCCGGCGGGGCTGGCACGTCACGCCGCCGCTCTCGGCATCCGCTCGCAGATCGAGGACGCGCTCGACAGGGTGACCAATCCCGACGAGGACCGCATCCTCCGTCTCTTCGTGAACCTGATCGAGGCGACGCTCCGCACGAACTATTACCAGCGCGACGGGAAGGGAAATCGCAAGCCGTACCTCTCGTTCAAGCTCGACTCCACGGCCATCCGCGAGCTTCCGCTGCCACGGCCGATGTTCGAGATCTTCGTCTACTCGCCGACGATGGAGGGCATCCACCTCCGCGGAGGACGCGTCGCCCGCGGCGGCATCCGCTGGTCCGACCGCCGCGAGGACTTCCGCTTCGAGATCCTCAGTCTGATGAAGGCGCAGATGGTCAAGAACGTCGTCATCGTCCCGGTCGGGTCGAAGGGCGGCTTCGTCGTCAAGAACCCCTCTCCGGACCGCGCCACCTATCAGAAGGAAGGTGTCGAGGCGTATCGCGTCCTTCTCCGCGGCATGCTCGACATCACCGACAACCTGAAGGGGAACGAAGTGGTCCCGCCGCCCGACGTGGTCCGCCGCGACGTCGACGATCCGTATCTGGTCGTCGCTGCCGACAAGGGAACGGCGACATTCTCCGACATCGCCAACGCCATCTCCGCCGAGTACGGCTTCTGGCTGGGCGACGCGTTCGCATCGGGCGGGTCGGCGGGATACGACCACAAGAAGATGGGGATCACGGCCCGCGGTGCATGGGAGGCGGTCAAACGCCACTTCCGCGAGCTGGGCGTGGACACGCAGAAGGAGGACTTCACCGTCGTCGGAGTGGGCGACATGGGAGGCGACGTCTTCGGCAACGGCATGCTCCTGTCGGAGCACATCCGCCTCGTCGGCGCGTTCAACTACTCGCACATCTTCGTCGATCCCGATCCCGATCCGAAGAAGAGCTTCGCCGAGCGGAGGCGGCTGTTCGACAACCGCCTGAACTGGAACGCCTACGACCCGGCCGTCCTCTCGAAAGGGGGAGGGGTGTACGAGCGGAGCGCGAAGACGATCGTCGTCTCCGACGAGGTGCAGCGGCGTTTCGATCTGCCGCAGAAGAGCGTCACGCCGGCCGAGCTGATGAAGGCGATCCTGCGTGCGCGCGCCGACCTCCTCTGGCTCGGCGGCATCGGGACGTATGTCAAGGCCAGCCACGAAGACCATGCCGACGCCCGCGACCGGAGCAACGATCCGTATCGCATCGATGCAAACGAGCTGCGCGTCCGCGTGGTCGGCGAAGGGGCGAACCTGGGCTTCACGCAGGCGGCGCGCGTGGAGTTCGCCCTCGGCGGAGGAAAGATCAACACCGACGCCATCGACAACTCCGCGGGCGTCGACACCTCCGACCACGAAGTGAACATCAAGATCCTCCTCTACGACGCCATCGAGCACGGCGAGCTGTCCGGCATCGAGCAGCGCAACCGGCTCCTGGCCGAGATGACGGACGAAGTCGCGGCGCTGGTCCTGCGCGACAACTACGAACAGACCCAGGCGATCTCGATCATGCACGCCTCGGGTGAGGCCCTTCTGGACGAACAGGCGCGCTTCATGCGCGCGCTCGAGCGCGCGGGGAAGCTCGATCGGTCGCTCGAGGGGCTGCCGGACGACGATGTGATCGCCGACCGCCATGCGGCCCACCTCGGCCTGACGCGTCCCGAGCTGGCGGTGATTCTCGCCTACGGCAAGATCGTCCTCTACCAGGACCTCCTCGGCTCGGACCTTCCCGACGACCCGCTGCTGATCAACGATCTGCTGCTCTACTTCCCGCTGCCGCTCCGTCAGCGCTTCCGCGCCGCCATCGAGCGGCACCGGCTCCGCCGCGAGATCATCGCCACCTACGTCACGAACAACATGCTCAACCGGCTGCGGGCGACGTTCGTCATGCAGGCAACCGAGGACACCGGCAAGCCCGCGGCCGACGTGGCGCGTGCCTTCACGATCATTCGCGAGTCGTTCGACCTCCGGACGATCTGGAGTGAGATCGAGGCGCTCGACAACCATCTGCCGGCGCAGGTACAGATCGACATGATGCAGTCGGTGGGGCGTCTGCTCGAGCGCGCCGTGATCTGGCTTCTGCGCAGCGGCTACGAGAAACTCGACATGGCCGCCTGCGTCTCCGAGTTCCGCCCGAGGATCTCCACGCTGGCCGGGAAGCTCGACCAGGTGCTGCCGGCGTCGCTGACGCAGACGCTGCGGGCGCGCGAAGCGGAGTTGATCCAGGACGGCATTCCGGAAGCGCTCGCGCGTCGCGTGGCCAGCCTCGACGTCATGAGTTCGGCGATGGACATCGTCCGCATCGCGCAGAGGACCGGCAACGTCGAAGACGCGGCGCGGGTCTACTTCGGTCTCGGCGAGCGGTTCGCGCTCGACCGGCTTCGCGCAGCGGGCGCCTCGGTCGTCGCCGAAACGCCGTGGCAGAAGGCGGCCGTGGCGGCGATCGTCGACGACCTCTTCAACTATCAGAGCGTGCTCGCCTCCCGCGTCATCGCCGAATCGAACGGCGCGAAGGGAGCCGATCCGGTCGGCTCATGGCTCTCCTCGCGCGGTCGCGTCGTGGAACGGATCGACCACATGCTCAACGAGCTGAAGTCGGCCCCGTCCGTCGACCTGGCGATGCTCACCGTCGCCACGCGGCAATTGCGGACGCTCGTCGAGTCGTAGCGGTCAGTGCAGGGCCGCCACGAGGTTGCGCTCGCGCGCGATCGCGACGTTCCCCGGATCGAACGCGAGCGCGCGGTCGTATTCGGCGACGGCGCGCGCGTAATCGCGCCGCGCAACGAGATGCCGCGCCCGCGCGAGAAAACCGGCGACGTACTCCGGCGCAATCTCCCCCGCCACCACCGCATCGCGGCTTCCCTCGACGCCCCGCGTGACGAGAGAGATCCCGGGAAGCAACGGACCCGCCGTGCCGCGGGGGACGATCTGCCAGACCACTCCCGACGGCACGAGGTCGTAGTGCGAAGCGATCGCCCGGACCGACGGCTGCCACACGGCCTC
>DATLYG010000224.1:0-30758 GCA_035574985.1 Thermoanaerobaculia bacterium
ACACAGATCCTTCCATCGCCCGATTCGGAACATGCCGGCGTCGTTCCGACAGGTGGATCAATTGTTGACTCTTGCGCGCCGATGGCGGCCGAGGTAATCTCCTCCGCTCATTTACTGGGTAAATCATTAAAACAATAGAGCAGTGTGTGCGAAAGTACGTAATTCTTCTCGCAGTGGCCTTTTTTTCGTTTCAGGCGCGGGCGGATCTGTTCCCGAGGCCCCTTCGCCTTTCGCGGAGCATCGACGATCCCCTCGCGAAGAAGGCGATCGCCATCGAGCAGTACTGCAGCGGCAACACGATCGTGACCGTCAGCGGCGCGCGGGTGGTCCTTGCCGACTTCGCGAAGCAGACGTTGATGGAGATCGACCGGGAGGCGATGACCTACAGCATCACGCCGTTCGAGAAGATCGCTGCGGCGCAGATGCGGTCCCCGCGGCGGCCTCCGCGCGGAGGGGCAATGCCGTTCGATGCGCGGTGGCGTCGTGAACGGCTCGTGTCCCGAACCTCGGCCGATGGCCGCAGGCTGGAGGTGGCGGCGTTCGTCCGCGAGACGGGGGGAGAGGCGCAGCGGCACGAGATCGCGGTCGACCGGCAGATTGCGCTCTCTCGCGCCGCGCTCGAGGCGCTCATCGGCGCGGCCCATCCGAATTCCGCCACCGACGAACACGATGTGATCATGCACGCCGCCCGCAGCGATGGCGCGAACGACGCCGCCGCGCTCCCCGTCGAACAGACGAGTACCTACACGATCGAAGGGACCTCGATCACCGTCAGGAACGTCGTCACCTCCGTCCGTTTCGAAGAGCCGCCGCAGGATCTGCTGCTCGTTCCACCCGGCGCGCGACTCGTCGAGTCCCACCTGATTCGCACGGCACGCGAGCTCGAGGAACTCGACCGCATTCCGACCATCCCTCCCCGGTAATCCGAAGCAAGAGGTCGACGCCGCATGCCATTCCGCCCCGATCGTCTATTTGCTGCGCTCGCAGCGACGGCCATGCTGTGCAGCGGCCCGGTCGCGCATGCCGATGAAATCGGACGCGGTCAGCTTCCGATCATCGGCCGGACGCTCGAGCTGCTCGGTCCGGTCGAGACGAGCGTTGACGTCGCGGTCGCGGTGCAGACGCGATTCGGCGGCAGGACCGGCGGCGAGGCGCCGGCCGGAATGAGCGTCATCGGCGATCTGACCGGACCGGGGATCGATCAGGCGATCCGCCTCGTGACCGCGCCGGGACAGGCGTTCCAGGTGCCTGCGCTTTCGAAGGAAGGGGAGTACGCACTCGAGAACGTCCGCCTCCTCGCCTCCGACGGCACCTTCATTCAGTACGCGACGCCGTCGTTCGCGACGATCGTCGTCCGCGCGGTGCTGAAGCCGGCCGTCACGGTCCGCCAGTTGACGGCCGACGAGCTGCGCCAGCGGGGGATTCATCTGGACGAGCGCAATTTCGATGTCTACGAATACACGTTCGTCTTCGGGACGAAACCGGGCGAGCAGGTGGTCGTTCCGTATCCGGTGATCGTCGACCGCAGATCGGGCGTCGTCGTTCAACCTCCGGCTCCCAGTCCGTACGCGTTGCCGCAGCCGCCGATCGCAGGACCGCCGCCGCGGTTCCAGCCGCCGTCGGTGCTGACGACGATTCTCGACGACACGCCGGACGGAGGAGAAGCGCCGTCATCGAGTTCTCCGCCCGACCCGGCTGCGAATCGGCGGCGCCCGACGATTCCCGCCGCGATCGTCCTCCCGACGGGCTTCGGCGTCCTTCACCAGCACTTCGCCGTCATCCTGAACGTGACGAACAACGCCTCGCCGAACAGCACGATCAGGCTGCAATCGGTCGAAGCGACGCTCGATCCGTCTCTCGGAATGCGCGTCTCGAAAGTCACGCCCGCCGTTTCGATCGGGCAGGCCGTCCCGATCCGCGACGCGTCGGGCAATTCGTTTCTGATCGCCGGAGCGGAAGGGTCGGCGGAGTGGGTGCTCGAGGCGCTCAAGTCGGGGACGCACACCGTCACGCTGACGATCCGGGCGACGTATCAGCAGGAGGGGCAGGCCGACGTTCTCCTCTCCGGCCGCGCGCAGGCGTCGATCGTCGTCAACGATCCCCGCTTCCAGATCAACTTCGTCCATCCGGATGTCGTCCGCGCCGCGCAGCCCTACACCGCGCACGCCTTCATCACGAACACCTCCGAGTCGGCGCAGATGGTGCGTCTCGACACGCGCGACATCTCCGCATGCACGGCGGGCTACAACGCGAACAACATCTGCCTTGCAGAACCGCTCTCGAGCGACGGCCCCTGCCGGCCGGTGACGGACCGTCCCGGCATGCTCGAGTGCCAGCTCGCGGCGGGGAGCACGACGCCGATCGTCTACAAGCTGAAATCGAAGATCACCGGGCGGATCTTCGCCTCCGCCGGATCGTCCGACGCCCCGGCCGATCTCGGAATCGCGCTCACGATGGGCGTCAGCGAGACGGGAATCCCGCTCTCTCCGGCGACGCTCGTCCTCCCGCACTACGCGCAATACGTCCACCCGGACGTCGTCGACGCGCACCTCGGCCTGTTGGGCCTCGGTTACAGCCTCGCCACCGCTCCGCTCACGCCGAAGACGGCCGCACTGCCGCGCGTGATTCGCAACGACGTCTTCCTCCGCGCACAGGACATCGCCCGCGCCGGGCAGAGAGTCTTCATCCGCCGCACCGATCCGGCCGTCGACAAACCGGAGGAGAGCCGCGACGCGATGATGCATCTCGCGCTCGACCTGCTGGGGAACGTCGAACGGATCGATCAGGTGGCGAAGTCGCCCGACCTCGGCGAGTGGGATCGTCTGCGAAGAACGCAGGAGGCGGGGCGCATCGCCGCCCGCTCGATCGCACGCGAGCTGGAACGGACCGCGGGATCCGCGACGCCGGCCCAGTTCGTCGCCGACTTCGCGAAGGTGGCGTCGCACCGCTCGCCCTTCGCGCTGATTCTCGTGCACGGTTCCGCGTCGTGGTTGACCGTCACCGGTGCGACGACGAAAGCGAAGGTCGCCGTGCCGAGCGAGGCGGGGGCCGGATGGGAGCGCGGGCTGCCGTACGCGGAGCTGAATGCGTTCACGCTCGGCACGCCGGGAGAACTCGCGCTGATCGGCAGGTGGACCGAGTCGGTCGAGGTGTCCGTCAGGCCGTCCGCGGCGCAGTTCGGCGTCGAGATCCTCTATCCCGGAACCGGCGACGGCGCGCTGCTCCATTCCTCGTTCACGGTCACCAATGCGAGTCCGGACGGAGTGAAGTTCCTGCTCGAGCGTGGCGTGAAGCAGGTGATGGTCAGCGGAGGGACGGCCATTCCGCTCGTGAATGACGTCGCGCCAACGCCCCTGGAGATCGCCGCCGCGGCTCAGGATCTTTTCCTCGACGACGCCGGGCACGTCGTCTCGATCCTCTTCAACCGGCCGGTCAACGCAGGAGACGCCGCCACGCTTCGCAACCGCTTCGCGCTCTGGACGAGCGTTCCGGCCGCCGGCTACAACGAGAGGCGGAAGAACGCCGGCTCGGTCGTCGTCGTGCCGGGAGCGTCGATCCAGGACGACGCGCGGATCGTCAACGTGACGTTCGACAAGGCGCTCTCTTCCAACGCGGCGTACAGAGTCGAGGTCGATCCGGTCGCCGACCTGCTCGTTCCGGCGATGACGTATACGACGACGTCGCTCGTCCCGCGCATCGACAACAGGCGGCCCGCGGGAATCGTCCATGGACGCCTGCTCCGCGGAGACGGCACGGTCGTCACCGGAGCGACGGTGCAGCTCACCTCCACCTCGCGTCAGTACGAGCGGACGTCGGACAAGGGGGAGTTCCTCTTCGAGTTCGTCCCGCGCGATGTCGACAACGGCATCTCCGGCAACTACGAACTCGCCGCGTCGGCGGAAGGGAAGTTCACGAAGCTGGCGGGAACGGTCCGCCTCCCCGGCGAGGTGCAGCGCGTCGATCTCGTCTTCCTCGGCCGCGGCACGGTTCAGGGAACGGTGCGCACGAGCGACGGCAAACCGGTGGCGAATGCGACGATCACGATCGGCAACACCGCCTTCAACACGCTCTACCAGGAATTCCTGCAGACGGCGACGGACGCGCAGGGCTTCTACCGGATCACCGATGTCCCCGTGGGTCCGCTGACGATCGCGGCGACGAATGCCACAGGCGCCGTCGTCTTTGCCGCCAATCTTCTCCGCACCCCGGGGGAAGTGCTGACGCGGGACCTCGTCTTCGAACTGCGCCAGCACCCTGGCTTCGCGCGCGTGCGCGTCACGGTCCGCCGCTCCGACCAGAAGGACGCGCAGGGCGTTCCGCTCCCGGTCCCCGGGGCACGCGTCGGCGTTTATACGCAGGGATATGGACTTGTAGATGGACTGACAGATGGGAACGGGCAGTTCATCTTTGAAAGAGTACCGTCTGGGTTCATTTCCATCCTTGCTGCTGAATTCAATCTGACCCGCCAGAGTGCCGGCGTCGATCTCGACGTCAAACCCGACACGTTCATCGACCAGACGCTCGTTCTCGATGTCCCGACCGCGACCGAGCAGGCGCAGCTCGTCACCATCAGCGGCAACGTCACCCGCGACGATCCGGCCGCGCCGGGCGACACCTCCCGCGACACGAAAGTGCGCAACGCCGTCGTCACCATCCGCGGCTTCGCCTCCGTCACCGCCGATGAGAACGGACGCTACGTCTATCCGGGCGTTCCGGGCACGCTCGCCGGGAAGAAGGTCGTCGATGTCTACGATCCCGAAACGGGCCGCCGAGGATCGTTCTCGCTGCCGAACACGCTCACGACGACGGGAGAGAACAACCTTCCGCTGCGCCTCAGCACTGCCGTGCCGCAGGGAACGGCGACGCTGCGCGTCCGGCTCCTGAGCGCATCGGGAACGCCGGTGACGTCGGGCTATCGCGTGATCTGGCCCGGATTCCCGCCGGACGAGTTCACGGCGAAGACGGACGGAATGTACGAGCGCACCGCCGTTCGCGTCCCGGCCGTCATGGAGGTGTGGGCGGTTCCGGTTGGCCGTCATCCGCAGTACGGCGATCAGGTCGCGCGCGGAACGATCCGCGCCGACTTCGACGGGCAGATCGCGACGATCGAGCTTCGCCTTCCCGGTCACGGGACGATTCCGGTGCGCATCGAAGTGAAGAAGTCGTGCAGCACGGCGCCGTGCGCCGAGGAGTGGCAGCCCGCCAGCGGTACGGTGGCGGTGCGATACGCCGTCTGGGACGAAACCGAACAGGATCTCGTCGAGAAGGAACGCCTCTTCGAGGCCGACGGGACGACCTTGCTCTCGACGGCGACGCAGATTCCCGCCGGACGAAGCGTCACCATCTCCACCGTCGATCATCCGGCCGGCTACGCCTCGAAGAGCGCGACGATCACCTACGACAATCAGACGCATCCGACGGTCGCGCTGCAGCTCAGCTCGTTAGGCGCAGTCAGCGGCCGCGTCTTCTCCTGGGACGGGCAGACGCCGGTCGCCGGCGCTCTCGTCGAGCTGACGGGAGCGAATGCGACGTTCGCTCCCGCCGAGACGCGCTCCGACGGCTCGTTCGTCTTCAATGGCGTCGCCGCCGACCAGAGCTTCCGTCTCGTCGCCCGTGTCACGCAGGACGGCATCTTCCGCACGGGCTTCGTCGACGGTCGAACGCCGAAGGGGGGCGGACCGGCCGGCGACCTCCACATCCTTCTCCAGAAGCAGGCGGCGATCGAGGGGACGATCGTCGACGCCACGGGAGCGCCGTTAGACCGTCCGTATTACTGGGTTCAGGAGCTTTCCTGGCCCTACCGGACGTTCGGCACGGCGCAGAATCCGCTCGAAGCGGCCGCCAACGGTCAGTTCCGTGTCGCCAACATCTTCCTCGGCGGGTTCCGCATCTCCGCGCGGTCCCGAACGAATCCCGATCTGCGCGGCGACGTTCAGGGAGTGCTCGATACGGAGGGGGGCGATCGAAAGGGAATCGTCGTCGCCGTCGGCGGAGCGGGGACCGGCTCGGTTGCCGTGACCGTCTACGACGCCAGCTTCCAGCGCCGGCCGAACGCGGAGGTGACGCTCTATCGGGAAGGGACGCCGTTCGACATCACGATGACGAACGCGAATGGCGTCGCCTACTTCCGCGATGTCCCCGCCGGCAGCGGATATTCCGTCCGCGCCTTTGCCAGGGCGGTCGCGTTAGGCGGAAAAACCCGGCAGGACTTCTCGGTCAACAGGGATCTCGAGACCGCCGTTCAGGTCACGCTCGATTTCCTCGGCGAGGTGAAGGGGACGCTGGTCGATGCCGATTCCGCCACGCCGCTTCCCGTCATCGGCGCGCCGGTGAAGCTCAACTCCGGAACGCTGCAGACGCAGGCATCGACCAGCGGCAGCGGAGCCTTTGCCTTCATCGGTGTGCCCGAGGGGCGGTTCAGCCTCGAGGCCATCGACCTCGACAGCGGAAGGACGGCGCGATCGGATGACGACCCCCAGCTCAGAGACGTCACCTTCATCGATCGCCTGACGGCGCCGAGGCGTGACCTCCCGCCGCTCAAGCTGGAGAAGACCGCGAAATTGAACGTGAAGGTGTATCTGCCGAACGACACGGGCGGCGCGGGCGTCCTCGCTCCGCTCGTGAACGTGAAGGTGACGCAGCCGCGCTACTCGCGCGAGTCGCAGTCGAGCGATGCCGCGTTCGAGAAGATGTTCGCGCGCGACCGTTTCACCGTCGTGGCGACGGAAATCGGCGGCGAGAATCGCACGGCGAGACTCGACGGCCAGTTCGCCGCCGGCACGTACGAGGGGCAGGTCTCTCTCGTCTTCGCCCAGTCGGGAACCGTCCAGGTGACGGTGCGAAACGCCGACGGCACACCGGCGACCGACGCCCAGGTCACGATCGGCGCACCGAACAGAACGGCCACGCTGTATACGCCGAACAGCGGTGTCGTGTCCGTTTCCGGCCTCGCCCTCGGCTCGATCTCCGTCCAGGCGGTGAAGGGCTCGTTCGCTGTGTCGACGGGCGGAAAGCTCGAGAGCCGCTCGACGCCGCTCGCCCTGACCGTCACGCTCGGCAACAACACCGTCTCGCTCCGCGGCTTCGTCGAGGCGGAAGAGGGAACGGGGCTGCCGTCGGCCGGCACGCGCGTCATGGCGACCGTCAACAGCGCCTCCCTCGTCCAGACGCTCCACCTGGAGACGCGCACCGACGCGAACGGCATCTATCACTTCCATTACATCCCATCCGGGAGCAGCGTCCGTTTCGGTTACCTCGGGCCGGACGACGTGACATCAGGCGGCGAACAGACCATCGAGATTGCCTCGAGCGCGACCGGAATCCTCAACGTCCCTCCGATCAAGCTCGACGCCACGCCGCCGCGCGTCCTCGCCATCACCCCCGAGAACAACGCCAACAGCGTGTCGCCCAACTCGCGCGTCATCGTCGTCTTCAACGAGCCGATCGCTCTGGCGTACCACAGCGCGACATACTTCACGCTGACGGCCACCGACGACGGATCGGTCACCGCGGCGAGCGTCGCTGCCGAGCCGGCCTATCCGAATCGCATCCACGTCATTCCGTCGTCGCTGCTGAAGAGCAACGTCGTCTACACACTCCGCATCAGCGACGCGATTCGCGATCTGCGCGGCAACAAGATGAAGTCGCCGGTAGGCAGCTCGTTCACCACGGTCGACTACACCGAGCCGAAGATCGTCCGCGTCGAGCCTCCGGTGGAACTGCCCATTGCGGCGGGGACGACGTTCCGCCTCAGGTTCAACAAGCCTGTCGTCGTCACCTCCGGCACGATCAGGCTCGAGCGGCTCTCGACGTACAAGGGACAGCCGGTCGAGACGATCGCCACGAGCAACTACCTCGATCCGGTCGATCCGGCGACGGTCGTCGTCGCGCCGTCGGGAGCGGGAATCGCGCCGGCGTCCTTTTATCGCATCACCGCGTCGGGCTTCGTCGACACGCAGACCCCGCCGAACGCGCAGAAGGAAGCGCAGCTCTTCGAGTTCTTCTCGTACGACGGCGTGAAGCCGGTCGTGGTCATCGCGCAGCCGGCTGGGACGGAAGCGCTCGTCGCGGGGCGCGGCTACACGGCGCTGCCCTCGATCACCGACGAGGGAACGGGCAGCTCCTCGAGCGACATCGCCTACGTCGAATGGTTCGTCATGGAAGGCTCCGTCGAGCGCGTGGTGAAGGTCTCGACCGCGCCGTTCGGCTACACCTTCGTCGCGCCGAAAGTGACGTCGCCGGCGAAGTACACGCTGAAGGCGAGCGCCACCGATCTCTCCGGCAACACGAGCGCGATCGTCTCTGTGACCTGGGACGTCAATCCGAATCAGGCGCCGGGCGACGTCACGGTTACGGCGACGCCGGGATCCGTCTATCTCGGCGGCCACGTCGACGCCGATGTCACGTTCAGGGACGACGACGTCACGGCGACCGTCTCGATGCAGGTGACGGGGAAGAAGCTCGACGGGACGGCGTATGTCATTCCGGATGCGCTCATCAAGCCGGCGCCGCATCAGACGGCGAATCGCGGCTCCGACGGCGCGTGGTCGCCGAGCCCGGTCCGGTTCAGCGTCGATCTGCCGGCCGATCTGAAGGAAGGGGAGCCGCTGCAGTTCACCACGACGGTCCGCGACCCGCAGAACCAGTCGACGTCGCAGACGGCGACGGTAAGCCTCCTCGCCGATGCGGCGAAGCCGCAGATCACGTCGCTGACGCCGGCGGCTGAGACGTCGTTCAAGTACAACGAGTCGTTCACGATTCAGGCGAAGGTGAAGGACGCCGAGAGCGGCGTCGCCCGCGCCGTCTTCACGTACGACGGAAAGAGCGTCGAGGTGAAGCGCGGCGCCACCGGATGGAGCTATGACGCGGCGACCGGCATCCATACCTTCTCCATCACCGCCGTGGCCGGCGCGAAGAACAGCGACACGCGCGTTCCGATCACCGCCACCGCCTACGACTACTCCGGAAACAGCGCGGCGCAGACCGTCGAGGTGATCTATCTCCGCCTCGACGACCCGACCATTCCGCGCGCGGCGTGGATCACGCCGCTCGACGGGGCGGCGCTGCCGGCGAATCAATCCGTCACCGTGAAGCTGCGCGTCAGGGCCACTGACAACGAGCCGGCCACGCTTTCCGTCGCCTTCTCGAGCAGCGCGTTCGCCTCGGCTCCGGCGGTCACGCGAAACGGCGACGTCTTCGAGGCAACGGCATCGCTGACCGTTCCGGCGGCCGGCACGCCGGTGTCGATTACCGCGAAGATTTCCGACAGCAATCCCGATCACGACGTGATCCTGCCGATCAACATCGATCCGATCGCGATCGCAACGAACGATCCGCCGGCGATCGTCGGCAGGCTCGCCATCACGTCGTCGAACGTCGAGCAGTACAAGGATCGCAACGTCGTCGTCAGCGGCCGCGACGCGGTGGTCCACGTGAACGTGCCGCTGACGGTCAAGAATCTTCTCGTTCTCGACGGCGCTGTCGTCAGCGCCGCCGAGCAGACGAAGCTCGACCTCACTGTCGCGGAACGTCTCTACGTCGACGGCGACTCGCGCGTCGATGTGACCGAGAAGGGATATCTCGGTGGCTGGCGCGCGCGCGAGGACGGAACGAAGAACGAATCGGCCACCGGCATGACGCTCGGCGGTACGGCGACCGGCGGCGCGACGAGCGCCGGGTCGCATGCCGGCATCGGCGCCGAAGATCCCGGCACCACGACCAACGCGACGTACGGCTCGATCGCCGAGCCGTCGGAGTTCGGAAGCGGCGGCGCGGGTGCAGCGACGTGCTGCAATGGCGGTGGCAATGGCGGTGGCGTGGCGATGCTCCGAGGAGCGGCGTCCGCGCGATTCGTCGTCGCGGGCGCGATCCGCGCCGACGGCGGCACCGGCGTCGGACGCTGGGCGCCGGGCGCCGGCGGCAGCATCGTCGTCAATGCTCCGACGCTCATCACCGGCGCCGGCACACGCATCACCGCGAACGGCGGCGATGACGAAGGGGCGGTGAACGCCACGCGCGGTGGAGGCGGCGGACGCATCGCCGTCACTGCCATCTCGCGTCTCGATCTCGATCGGACGCGATTCGTCCTGCAGGCCCGCGGCGGGCGCAACGGCTCGGGCGGGCCGGCGGCCCAGGTCGATGGAGGCGCAGGAACGATTCTGCTGCGCACGTCCGCGCGACCGCTCGGCGAGTTGATCGTTTCGGCAGAAGAAGAGACTACGACGCAGCCGTCACGCCTGACGCGCGCCACGCCGCTTTCGGGGACGTTGACCTTCGACACTTTGACCGTCGGCCCGCGCGCCCTGGCGCGTTTCGATAACGACTACTCGGTCACGAGCGAGACGATCGACCCGACGGCTCTTCGCCTCAAGTCGACCGATCTCCCGTCGATCACGGCGACGACCGTTCCGGCCGCCGGTGGCAATCTCATCCAATACACCGACCTGTCGGTGACCTGGAGCGCGTCGACCGTCGCCGGCCTCGGCGTGGAGACCGTGCGCCTCGTCTTCTCGCCGGCTCCCGACGTCGTCGAGCATGGCGCGTATGCGGCGTCGATCTCCGCGAAGAGCACCGACATTCGCGTCCCTGCAACGGCGACAACCGGTGGAGCGACGCTCAAGCTGCGCGTGACCGATCGCGCCGGCCGCACCGCCGAGACGGCGGTCAGCAACTACACGATCGTTTCGAACACGCCGCCGACCGTGAAGCTCGACGTCACCACTCCGGCATCGCTGCAGATGTTCGCCGGACGCGCGATCGAAGCGACGCTCACCGCCACGGATGACGTGGCGGTCACGTCACACGCCCTCACCAGCTCCGTCGGAACCGTCAGCGCCAACGGGAGCGCGACGGCGATTGCGGGAGGTCTGTCGCAGCAGTACAGCGTGCAGATTCCGCCGTCGACTCCGAGCGGAACCGTGGTTGCGCTCACCGCGTCGGCGTCGGACGGATTCCCCGGGCGGAGTGCATCGACGGATGTGAAGAGCGTCACGATCCTGAAGGATGCGAATCTGCCGTCGCTCTCTCTGACGTCTCCGGCGTCGGGCGCGACGTACGAGGTCAGCTCGACGGCGAAGATCCCGGTGCGCGCCACGGCCGTCGACAACGAAGTGGCGGTCAAGGAAGTGTGGGCTGTTCTCGACGGCGTCCGCACCGATCTCACGGTCGACACCGCGGTGACCGGCGGCTGGAAGGCCGACCTGCCGGTCCCGCAGATCGATTCGACGACGACCGTCTCGAAAGAGATCGTCGTCTACGCGAAAGACTACGAAGGAAACGTCGCTCAGGCGTCGGTCACAGTGACCATCAAGCCGGTCATCGATCCGAACGGACCGGTGATGACGTGGGTCCACCCGTCGGCGGGTGCGATGTTCCCGGCGGCGTACCAGACGAAGGTCCGTGTCACGGCCGTCCCCGCGTCGGCGGACAACGGCGTGACGTCGGTCGCCGTCTACGTTCCGTCGACGTCCACGACGGCGTCCGCGGCGACGTCGATCGGCAACAACCAGTGGGAAGCGACAATCACGATCCCCGCAGGCGCGGATGGGGAAGTGGTGAAGCTCAAGGCGGTCGCGACGACGATCCGCAACAACACTGCGACGATCTTCTCGTCGCTGACGATCGTCTCCGGCCGCGAGATCACCGCCGACACGACGATCTCCCCGACCGACCGGACCTGGGACGGCGGAACGCTCATCGTGAAGAGCGGGACGGTCACGATCGACGGCCCGCACACGTTCAAGCGCCTCGTGGTGTTAGACGGCGCAAAGGTGACCCACAGCCCGACGACGGCAGCCGGCGTCGCATCGCTGACCCTCGGCGACGCCACGCTCGCGCCGGACGTGTACGTGTCCGCCGCGGGGGCGATCGACGTGACGGGGCGTGGATATGCCGGCAATGTGAGCTATCCCGGTGTGCTGCCTCTGCCGGGGGACAGTTCGGGCGGCAGTCATATTGGACTCGGCGCCGAATGGGGAGCACCCGTCGGTCCCGCCTACGGCAGCGTTTATCAACCGCGCGAGGCAGGCGCCGGAGGCAATCTGGCTGCCGGAGGTGGCGTAATCCGGATCAATGCCCGCAGTCTGCAGATCGATGGGAGGATCGCGGCGCGCGGTGCAGACGGAGGAGGACCGGGAGCCGGAGGTTCGATCTGGCTGACCGCGACGACGATGGGAGGCTCCGGGATCGTCGATGCTGGTGGCGGAAATAGCGGACGAGGCGCAGGAGGCGGGGGAGCTATCGCAGTGGAGTTGACCGATGCCATCGCAGTACTTCCGGCGCTGCGTGCCGGTGGCGGTACCGGAGACAATCGGTGGGGAGGCGCTGGCACGGTCTATGTCCGGCAGCCGGGACTGACGTATGGACGCCTGATCATCGACAACCTCGGACGCCCCGGCCAGCCGACTGAGCTGCCCTCGCTCGGCAGTGGCAGCATCGTCAGCACGGGTGGAGTGACCGCTACGCTCGATCGGTCAACAGACGTCCCGCCGTACTTTGAACGTCACTGGGTAGAGATCAGATCTGAGAGCGGCGCGCTGAAGGGTGTGTGGCGCATCAGCGCGGTCCAAGGCAGGACGATCACCCTCGCGCCTAACGGGAATGAGCCGATCAACCTCGCTGCCGGCGACCGGTGGCAGGGCGCCTATCGTCTTGACGACGTATACGCCGTCAACGGAGAGACGATCCGGAGCAAGGATCTCATCCTGCTCGGCAATTCGGCAGGCAATGTTCAGGTCCAGGGACCCGCGGCACCCGACAAGTATCTTGAGCTCCCCAATGCGATTGCAGCCAGGTCCGTGACCGTCAGCGGCAACGTTTCGGTTCCGGGTATTTCGGCTGAGTCACTCACGGTGCGCAAAGACGCCACTCTCACCATGCCGTGGAATCCGGTGACGCCGACGCCCCTGACAATCGATGTGGTGGGCCTCCTTGCTGTCGAGGCTGGGGGCGCCATCGACGTGAGCCGCCGAGGGTATGGAGGCGGCAGGAGTTACCCCGGCGTCTTGCCGCTGCCCGGTGACAGCACGGGTGGGAGCCACATGGGGCGCGGAGCGGAGTGGGCCGCCCCCGTCGGCCCCACGTTCGGAAGTGTTCATCAGCCAAACGAAGCGGGAGCCGGCGGACAGTCCGTCGCGGGGGGAGGGATCGTCCGGATCACGGCCGGCTCCCTTCTCATCGACGGACAAATTCGCGCCAACGGCGGCAATGGCGGAGGGCCCGGCGCTGGCGGTTCGATTCGCATTTCGACTGGACGCGTCAGCGGCAGCGGAACGATCGAGGCCAACGGCGGAAGCAGTGATCGTGGTGCCGGAGGCGGTGGTGCGGTGGCAATCGCGTTTACGGACTCGACGAGTGTTCTTCCGATCCTCAAAGCGATTGGTGGCAGCGGCAACAGTCGTTGGGGTGGTGCGGGGACAATCCACGTCAAGGGAACCGGCTCGGCTTTTGGCGACCTGACAGTGGACAACGGGGGGATGAACGGACAGCCAACGGAGCTGCCGGCGCTGGGTAGCGGAAGCGTGGTCGGTGTGAACGGCGGAGCGATCACGCTGGATCGGGCGAATACGATCCCGGCGTACTTCGAAGGACACTGGGTGGAGTTCACGAAGGCCGACGGGACGGCGCGCGGGACGTGGCGGATCCGGACGATCAATGACAAGACGATCACGCTCGCGCCGAACGGCACGGAGACGATCGACGTGGTGGCCGGCGACAAGTGGCAGGGCCTCTACCGCTTCGATAGTGTCAAACTCCGCAGCACGACGGTCAAGAGTCCCGACAAGGTCGTCAGCACGAATCCGATCGACACCGACGGCTCGAAGATCACCGCGACGTCGACCGCCACTCCGTCCGTTCTGTCGATACCGTCGATCGAGGATCTCCTTCCGCCGGCGCACTCCGTCGGAACGGATGCCGTGCTCCGAAGCGTCGATGTCGAATCGACGGTCGACGGTGGCGAGACGATTCGTGCGAAGGTTGTTCTCTCCGCGCCGGCGCCGCCGGCTGGGGCGGTCGTGATGCTCACGAGCTCCGATTCGCTGCTGCGCGTTCCTGCGACGGTCCTCGTTCCTGCCGGTCAGACCTTCAAGTTCGTCGAACTCCCGGCCGGATCGGTCGACGTACCGGCGACGGTCACGCTCACTGCCACGTACGGCGCGACGGTCAGCGTCGAAGTCGAGATCCGCCCGGGCCGCAGGCGCTTCGATGGCGGCGAAGCGCGGCCGACTCACGGCCTGGCCGCGCCCGAGCGCGCATCGTCATCGGCTCCCGCTCCGCCGCGGCAGGCGGCTCCTCCCGTCAATCGTCCCTGACCCGATGTCCCGATTCTTCTTTTCATGGAGCGCGAGAGCCGGCGGTTCTCGCGCTGAATGAAGCGAAGCATCACTCGATCAGCACGAGCCCATGGAACTGCGAATGAACATCCGGAGCCTGTTAGGCGTCATCACGGCGGCGATGCTCGCCGCATCGGCGGCATCCGCTCAGACCATCCCCGGCGAGGTCTCGTACAAGGACGATTTTCAGTCCTACGGGACCCAGAAGAACCCTCCGGGATGGGTCGACACATCGATTGGCAGCAGCAAGCCGGTGGCGGGCGGGCTGTACAAGACGTGGCCCGATCCGCTCGTGAGCGGCAACGTCGTCTATGGAACGAAGCAGGGCTCGGGGAATCCCGACGGGTCGACTCCGCGCATCGGCACCTTCTCGACGCTGACGACGAAGACGTTCTCGGCGAAGGGACGCTTCGAGTATCGCGGGCGCTTCATCCGCACGAACGCCGAGACGCGCATCGGCCTAACAGTGCTGTCGGCCTATCCGGAAAAGGACCAGTACTATCTCGTCGGCACTTGGGGCGCGCGGCTGACGATGCAGCTTCACGCCTTCGGTGCCGGGACGCTGGCCGGCAAGACCGACAGCGAGTTCACCCCTGAGCCGAACAAGTGGTACCACTTTCTGGTCCAGGTCGACGACACCGCCGACACGACGTTCATCCGCGCGCGCTTCTGGCCGGATGGAACCGACGAGGCGAAGACGTTCTCCATCGACGCGAAAGACCCCTCGGCGTCCCGCCTGACCGCGGGCCGCATCGGCCTCTGGTCTGCCGTCAAAGGCGACGCCTACGTCGACGATCTCGTCGCCAAGTCGCCGGTCGACCACACGCCGCCGGTCATCGCGCTGGCCGATGCCGACACGGGAAAGGTCCTCGAACCGGCCGCGCTCGCGCTTTTCAAGCAGCCGGCGCGGATCGAGATCCGCGTCACGGACGATCTGTCGGCGTTCACCTACACCGCGAAGCTCGACGGAGCGGACTACGTCTCCGCAGCGGCGGTCACGAAAGACGGGATGCACAAGCTCGCCGTCACGGCCGTCGACAGCCCGGGCAACACGGCGAGCGCCTCGCTCGAGTTTCTGGTCGATCAGCTCCCTCCGCAGGTGACGATCAAAGCCAACGGCGCGGCGCTCACCGACGGAGAGATCTTCGACAAGGACGTGCAGATCACGGCCGAGGTGAGCGACATCTCGACGACGAAGACGACGGCCCGGCTCAACGGCGCCGAGGTCGGTCTGCCGCTGGCCGTGAGCGAAGAGCGCCAGCATCAGGTCACGATCAGCTCGACCGATCAGGTGGGATGGGAGACGACGGTGACGAGGAGCCTGACGGTCGACAAGGCGGCGCCCGTCATCGAAGTCCTCGGCAACGACAAGCCGCTGCTCGAGGGAGCGTCGTTCCGCCAGGCGACGCTCGTCTGGAAGGTGAGCGACCTGACGCTCGATCAGGTGACGGCCACGCTCGACGGTCAGCCGGTCACCAGCGGCCTGACAGTGACGAGCGAGCTGCCGGCGCCGCACAAGCTGATCATCAGGGCCACCGACAAGGCGGGACACGCCGCCACCGTCGAGCGCTCGTTCGTCGTCCGCAACAGCGCTCCCGAAGTGAACGTGCTGGCCAATGGTGTCGCCGTCAAGGAAGGGGCGCACTTCAACAAGGCGGTGGCGTTCACGCTGAAGATCATCGATACGACGGCGACGAGCACCGTTCTAACACTCGACGAACAGCCGTACGAGCAGGGGACGAGCGTCACCGCGGCAGGGAAGCACACCCTCAAAGCGGTGGTAACGAACGCGGTCGAGCTGTCGACGACGGTGACGATTCCGTTCGTGGTCGACTACAACGCTCCGTCGCTGACGCTGACGGAATCGAATCAGCCTTTCACCGATGCGATGAAGTTCGCCCGCGACATCACGCCGGTGGCCACGGCGACGGACGATTTCACGGAGAAGCCGCAGATCGTTCTTCTGATCGACGGCCGCGAGCACACCTCGGGTCAGCCCTTCGCCGAGGAGAAGGCCGAACACACGATCGAAGTGAGCGCAACCGATCTGGCGGGCAACAAGGCGACCGCCGGCCCGTTCCGCTTCGCCCTCGACAAGACCAGGCCGGTGGTGACGATCACCGACAACGACGGGAATCCCTTCGCACCCGATGCCCTCTTCAACAGGCCGGTGGTGGTGAAGGTGCGCGTGGCCGATGTCACGGACGTGACGCTCGAGGGGAAGAGCAGCGGACAACCGCTCCCCTTCGGATCGCCGCAGCGCCAGAGCGACGGCTCCGTCGTCTTCACGACGACGGTCACCACGGATGCGAAGCACGAGATCAGTGCCGTGGCGACCGACCTGTTAGGCCACACGAACGATCCGGTCCGGGCGTCCTTTACCATCGACACGATCCCCCCCGCGATCACCTTCACTGACCCGCAGCCGGAGGCGATCGTCGCCACTCCCTCGCTGCGCATCACCGGTGGCAGCGACGATGCGGTCAACATCCTCATCAACGGCGTGCGGGCCGCCATCGATCTGACGGCGAAGACGTTTGCGATCGAAGATGTGGCCCTGCTCGAGGGACGCAACGAGATCAGCGTCGTGGCGACGGACAAGGCGGGCAATGCGAAGACGACCACGCTCGTGGTTCAACTCGACACCCGAGCCCCGGAGATCGCGGTCGCGCAGCCGGCGTCCGGATCGTGCCTCAGCGCGACGGAGATCACGGTGGGCGGCCGCGCGGCGGATCCGAACCTGCGCGAGGTGACGGTCTCGTTAGGCGGATCGGCCGTCCCCGCGACCGGGAGCAGCGGCACGTTCACCGCTGCCCTGCCGCTGCCTAACGAGGGAAAGATCACCATCGTCGTCACCGCGACCGACGCCGCGGGGCACGGGGCCACGGCGACGATCCCGCTGACGGTCGATCGCACGCGACCCGTCATCGAAGTGACCGCAGCCGGTGCGCCGTTCGCCGGCGGATCGATCAATCGCCCGCTCGCGCTCTTCCTGCGCGCGATCGACGCCGATCCCTCGACGGTCATTACCGCGACGCTGAATGGGAGTCCCTACCTCTCCGGCACGCAGATCACCGCCGACGGCCCCTACGTGCTGAGGGCGCTGGCGCGCGACTGCGCGGGGAACGTCTCTGAGGAGCGGACGATCGAGTTCGCGATCGACACCGTGGCGCCGAAGTTCCTGAGCATCGATCCCGTGAGCGGGACGCGGATCGGCACGCGCACGGCCACGATCCGCGGGACGTTCGAGCGCGACGACACGCGCACGCTGCGCATCGAAGAGAGCGGCGTCACCGCATCGCTCTCCGGGACATCCTTCACGTTCACGGACGTTCCCCTCGGTGAAGGAACCAACCGCCTGACATTCGTCGCCGCCGACGCGGCCGGCAACGAGACGCGCTACGCCTACGAGATCGGCGTGAAGTCGACGGCGCCGGCCATCGAGATCGTCGAGAACGGCGCGCCGATCCCATCGAATGCGCTCTACAACCGCGCCGTCACTCCCCTCATCCGCGTGAGCGAGCCCGACGCGACGGTCGCGGCGACGCTCAATGGAGCCGCGTGGACGCCGGCCACGATCACCGCCGAAGGCACCTACACGCTCACGGCGACGGCCACCGATCCGTTCGGCCACAAGGCGGAGGCGGCGGCCAGCTTCACGATCGACACCACGCCACCGGGCATCACCATCGCCTCGCCTGCCAACGGCGCGCTCCTGACGGCCGATCGCACGGAAGTCCGCCTAACGGTCACGGGATCGGACATCGCCGCGGTGTCCATCAACGGCGTGGCCGTGAGCGCCGATCTCACCGCCACGATCCCACTCGACCTCGGCTCGAACACCATCGCCGCGACGGCTACCGATCGCGCCGGCAACGCGGCCGTGGCGCGGATCGAAGTCACGCGCGACGACGGACGCCCAGGCATCATCATCACGACGCCCCAGGACAACGCGCGGACGAACCGTCCGGCCATCGTCGTCTCGGGGCAGGTGCTGACGCCGGGAACGACGACGGTCGTGTTAGGCGGAGTGGAGGTCGCAACCGACTCCGCCGGAGTGTTCCGCCGGACCGACGTCGCCCTGACGGAGGGGCCGAACGCGATCAAGGCTTCGGTCAAAGGAACGTCGACGACCGCCACCGTGAACGTCTTCGCCGACTTCACCCCGCCGGCCCTGAAGGTTCTCGCCGGCGATCGCGAGCTGATCGATGGCGACCGCTTCCCGACCGCTCCCGCATGCAGCGTTCAGGCGAGCGACAACACCCCCGAAGGCCTGACCACGAGGCTCATCATCGACGGCACGGATCTCAGTGGGGCGCCGGCGCCCGCGCCGGCGCTGACCGACGGCGGTCACTCCCTCGTCGCCATCGCAAGAGACGCCGCCGGCAACGAGACGCGCCTCGAGCGGACTTTCTTCATCGGCACGGCCATCGCGGCGGGCTGCTCGATCTCCGAGGTCGATCCGCCGAGTCTCGCCGCATTCGCGTCGGGCAGCGTGCAGATCACCGGCCGGAGCGGCGGCGCGGCCGGCGTGCGCATCAACGGCACCCCGGCGACGGTGGCTGGCGGATCGTTCTGCGGATCGGTCGCGTTAGGCCAGGAGGGGGCGAACGAAGTCACGATCGAGTGCACCGACTCGAGCGGAGCGCCCCTTGGAAGCCCGGTGAAGCTGACGTACTTCCGCTACAGCGGCGCGCCATCGATCGCCATCGCCGCACCGGCCAGCGATGCCGTCATCACCACCGAGAAGGTCACGGTCAGCGGCACGGTGAGCACGGATGTGGTCGAAGGAGACGTCAACGGCATCTCCTTCCGGGGTGCGTCGACCTTCTCGGTCGACGTGCCGCTGGCGAGGGGGCTGAACGTGATCGCCGCCCGCGCGCGCAACGGGGCGGGGCGGGTGACGACGACGAGCGTGCAGGTTCGCCGCCTGGCGGCTGCGCCGAGCATCACGATCACCTCGCCGCTGCCGTCGGTCGAGACCGGCGCCTCGTCGATCGACGTCTCCGGCACCTGGCAGAACATCGATCCGGCGACGCTCAGCGGAGCGCGGGCATTGACCGACACGTCGGGGACGTTCACGACGAGCGTGCCCCTTGCGGTGGGGCCGAACACGATCCGCGTGGCCGGAAGAAACCGGGCCGGTGTGGAGGCATCGGCGACGGTGACGGTCATCCGGATCGACGGGGATCCATCCATCTCGATCACCGCTCCTGCGGATCAGCATCATTACGGATCGACGGCAACAAAACCGGAGACGGTGCGGGGCAGCATCGCTCCGATTCCCGGATCGACCGTCCAGGTCAACGGAGCCCCGGCGAGCGTCGATGCGAGCTTCAACTTCAGCGCGGAGACGGCGTTTGCGGCGGCCGGCCCGACGCCGATCGTCGCCCGCGTGACGACCCCCGACGGGAAGACTTCCAGCGACGTCGTCACCGTCCATCGCCTCGGCAAGCTGACCGTGGCCGACACCTTCCCGATGCAGAACGCGGAAGGGGTCGAGCGCGGCATCCTGCTGCTCATCCGCTTCTCCAATCCGATCGACCGCTCCAGCCTCGTTGCGGGCGCTCTCCGCCTGACAGACCCGTCGGGCAGCGAGATCGCCGGCGCGACGCTGATCGATCGTGACGTGATCAGCTTCGCCCCGGCGGCGCCGCTCCCGGCGGGGACGAAGATGACGTTCACCGTCGGAACGGCGCTCAAAGATCTCGCCGGCCAGTCGCTGGAGACGCCGCACGTGCTGACATTCACGGCCACGTCGAGTGCGCCGGCGACAGCCCGGCAGCTCGACGCGAGGGCGACGGCCGGCTGCTTCACCACGCCGCAGACGATCAGCGGCACGGCCTCGGCGGCGGGGGCGCGGGTGCGGCTCGAGGTCGACGGCGTGCCGCGCACGACGACGGCGGGAGCCGACCGCAAGTTCTCATTCGCGGTGACCTTCTCGGACATTCCGGGATTCCATCTCGTGCGCGTGCAGGAGGTGGGGGCTGACGGATCGCTCTCGCCCGAGGCCGCGGTCTGTTACCGGCTCGACTGCGCGGGGCCGCAGGTCGTCGCGACGTCGCTGGACCGCGCGGCGCGAACGCTCACGATCCAGTTCTCACGGGCGATGAAACTCTCCTCGCTCACCCTCGGCGGGACGCTGCTGGTCAGCCCGGCCGTGACAGGAACCGTGGCGCTCAATCCCGCCGGCGACACAGCGACGATCACCGCCTCGACGGAATTCCCGGCCGAGTTCATGCTGACGGTGAAAAAGGAAGTCGAAGACACGAGCGGCCGGACCATGGCCGCCGACTACACCCGTTCCTTCACCCTCTCGAGCGGCCCGCCGGTGGAGAAGGGGAAGGGCTGGCTCAGTGGAACGGTGCTCGACGCGGGCACCGGCCGCCCCCTTGCCGGCGCAACGGTAACCATCCAAACCCCCGCCCGCGCCTTCAGCGTTTCCTCGGCGCAATCCCGCCTAACAGCGATTGCCCTCTCTGACGGCACTCCGACGACGAGTGATCGCGGCCGGTATACGGCCGGCCCGCTCGCCGAGGGACCCTACACGATCGAAGTGTCGAAGAGCGGCTACACGACCGTCTGGCGGCAGGTGGTGGTGCCGCCGGGAGCCGGCGTCGTTCCGATCGACATCCGCCTGACACCTCGCGCGTCTTCCGGGATCACCTATGTTGATGCCCAGTCGCTCGCGGGGCTTCTGCCGCTCGGCTGGTCGCCCATCGGCGCCGCCGAAGTCGTCGATCCGGCTGCGACGTCGCTGACGTTCAACACCGGCACGATCACGCGCGCCCTCACGGCCGTGCGGTACGACGCAGACCGCGACGAATGGCGCGTCATCGCCGCCGCCTCCAATGCGACGGTCGCCATCACCGGCCCCGGCAACTACGCCCTCGTCTACCCCGACGACGCCCCGACGCTGGCCAAGCCGCCGCAGCCGGTGAGCGGCGCCGCCCTACAAGGAGTGGCGAATCCCTGCCTGACATCGCCCGCGACGTGCAGCGGCCTAACAGCCGTGAGCTTCAGCTTCGAGCCGAAGCAGATCCTCCCGACCCAGAGCGCGCTCGCCACGCTGCTGGTCGATGGCACGAAGAGCTATCCGAGCGGCATCGCCGTCCAGGCCTACATCGACGAAGTCCTCAACTTCGCCGACGGCCGGACGGTCATCGACCCGCCGTTCGCCACCGACCTACTCCTCTACCGCACGCTCGAGGGCAGCAAAGCGACCGCACAGTTCCGCCTGGCGCCGACGACACAGGCGCAAGCCGCCGTCCTGCGCGACGGCGTGGAGAACGTCCGGATCGTCGACTACCCCGGCCGCGTCGACCGCGGCGCGCTGATCGGCCCCGAGGGCGGGCGCGTTCCTTCCGACGGTTCGGTTTCGATCGAAATCCCGACCGGCGCCGTCACCGAGTCGGTGCATGCCTCGGTCGCTGCCATCAAGACTCTCCCGACGATCACGGGCTTCCGCGTCACCGGTGGCTTCACGTTCACGACGGGAGGGGTCACGCTCCTCAAACCGGCACGCGCTACGTTTGCCGTACAGTCATCAGGGCAAATCATCCTTGCCGAAGAATTGCCGAACACGCCGTACGGCATGATTTATCGCCTGGCGTCACAGACGCAGCGCATCGGTGACAACCTTTATTCGACGATCAACTCACAACTGCTCGACGGCATCATCCGCGAAGGCCGCTACTTCATCCTCGTTCCCGAAAACGCGATCGCCTTCGCGCATGGGACGGTCGTCTTCGGCACGAATGCTCCCGCCGCAAACGCCAGAGTGTCGACGACGCTCGGTGTGGCCGACCTGACCCGGTTAGGCGGCAACTTCGTCATCCCGGTTCCGGCGACGACGTTCACACTCACGCCCCGCCACACGACGACCGGCGACGGCGCGTCGTACAACGCTGCCACCGCACCGGAGAAAGACGCCGCGGTCAACGTCGGCACACTCACGCTCGCCGCCCAACCGCCCGTTCTCAAGTCGGTCACGCCAAGCGGCGAGATCGACGCCACGGCCGGCCTGGTCGTCAATGCCGAATTCGATCGCGCGATTGATCCGGCGTCGGTCTCCGGCGGCATCACCGTCACCGGCCTAACGGGCAATGTCACGGCCGCCGGCAACATCGTCACCTTCACCGCCACGACGCCGCTGGTCGCCGGCACGCGCTACAGCATCACCATTGCGCCGACGATCCGCTCGACGAGCGGTGCGCCCTTCGGCCGGACACACGTGGCACAGTTCTCGACGCGGGCGATCCCGGCAACGGGCACGTTCTCGATCAAGCCAGATCTCATTCGCATCACCATTCCTGATACCGCCGGCAGGTCGGCGGTGAGCGGGCTGGCGGGCGCGATCACCGGTCCCTCGCGCTACCAGCTTGTCCCCACCCGTCGCGGCCGCGCGTTCGTCACGCAGTACCAGACGACCATCGACAGCGGCGCCGCCTTCACGATCGCCATCGGCGACGGCGGCGCTGATCGCATCACCACGACCGACGCCATCGATTTGCGAGTCGTTGACCTAACAAGCCTGGCTACGGTGGCGGTCGTTCCGCTCACCCCATTTGTGACGGCCGACGGCAGCGGCTTCCTCGCGCCGGTGGGTGTCACGACGAAGTTCTCGCTGGCCGATGGCACGAGCGTCAGCGTGCCGGCGGGCGCATTCGACCAACCGACACTCATCACGCTGGCGAAGGCAGCGAAAGAAGAGTTCGCAGCGGTGCCCAACTTCGACGCGGAACTGAACTTCGCCGCCGGCATCAAGCTCGACTTTGCGGGACTGGCCAAGAAACCGCTCGAGATCGAGATCCCCGTTCCGGCCGGTCTCGATACGACGAACCGCACCTTCGTGTTAGGCCATCTCGGCGAGTCGGTGCGCGGCCCGCGCATCATGATCGTCGACACGCTTCGCGTGGCCAACGGCAAGTTCACCACCGCCGAAGAATCAACCAGCTCCGCGAAGCAGGCGAGGATCATGTCCTCGACGCTCTTCGGCGAGCCGGTCAAGAAGCACCTGCTCCGCACGATCGAGAGCGGCCGCTTCACGGCGATCGACATCCGAGCGCCGGAGGGATCGAGCGTCGGATGGGGCGTCATCGATGGGCTTCAGGGCTCGACGGATCTCTTCTTCGACAAGTTCCACTCGCTGTATGCCTCGCATCTCTACATGACCGAAGGCCGTGGCCGCGTCGTCATTCCGATGCTCTCGGGTGTGGCGTTCACGGTCGAAGGCGTCGACGCCGCGACCGGCCTCGCGTCCTTCAAGAAGGAGTACCGCTTCGACTCCTCGACGCCCGGCTTCGCGGCCGTGCTGCCGAGTCCCGATGAGCGGCGGAGCGGCCCGTATCCGATCTTCGGCTCGCCGTTCCGAGTCGAGTCGATCGATCTCGTCGCGGAGGAGATCGACCTGACATCCGTTCGCGGTTACACCGTGAAGCTTACCGGTGGCGGCGCGACGATCAGCGGCACGCCAACGCCAACGGTTCTCAATGTCACAAAGGGACTGCTTGGATCCGTAGGCGCGACGCGCGACGATCGCCTCGTCCTTCTCATTCCGGAGACGAGCGTCGATCCCGCATCCGACATCCGGGTCGTCTTCAATATCCCGATCGCGCTTCCCGCCGCGGCGACGGAAGAGGAATCGCTCCGCACGATCTTCTCGCTCCAGCAGTGCACCGCCCCGGGCGCATGCGGCGACATCACCGCTCAGCCGAAGTTCGCGATCGACAACTCGCGGCGCGTGGTCACGATCACGCCGGCGGGCGAGCTGCAGCGAGGGGCAACCTACCGGCTGCGCCTGTCGAGGAACATCGAGGAAGTGGTCGCCGCGGGTGCTCCTGCCCGGAAGCTCGCGCAGCTCTCGCCGGCCACGACGCTTCCCGATGATCTGTACCTCACGTTCTCGGTGCGCGAGCCGAGGGGCTCGCTCGGAACGACGACGATCGCCAGTGGCGTCATTCGGGACCTCGCGTTAGACGGAAATCTGCTGTTCGTCTCCGCGCTCGAGGGCGGACTTCAGGCCTTCGACGCTTCGAATCCCGCGTCGCTCTCGGGGACTCCGATGGCGACCGCGCCGGTGCCGCCGGGAGGGGAGAGCTGGGCTGTCGTCACCGATCGTCACGGACGTGTCTTCTCGACCGCGCTCTCGACGAGCTTCGGCGTCGTGCGCTCGTATCGCTGGCGGGACTTCATCGCCGGCGGAGAGGTGCAGCAGCGCGCGACGACGATCGTCTCGTGGCGTCCGGGAACCACGACCTACACGACCCTCTCCGATCGCCCCGAGGCGACGCCGCGGAAGCTCCAGATCGCCTCGGTCGACGAGGAGAAGACGTTCGAGACGCGTGCGGCATTCGAGACGGCGCTTGCTGCGCCGGCGCCTGACAACCTGCAGGCGAGTGCGGTCGCGGGTCCATCGTACGGTGAGTTCAAGAGCTACACGGTGACGATCCCGCGCGAGGCCGGCACGCCCTACCGCGTGCAGCCGGCGACGGTGGAGAACCTCACGCTCGCGCTCCGTTGGTCGGCCGATGCCGTTGACACGCAGCCGGCCGTCATCCAAAACGTTCTCGTTCGTGCGGGCGATCGCGTGCGCATCTCGCGCAGCCGCGCGGCGTACGGAGTCGTGGCCCTCTTTGGCTACGGCGTCGGCGTGGTGGACCTGAACGCGATGGAGTCGAACGCGTGGCCGAACGCACCGGCGAGCTACACGCGCCTGTCCGACTTCGTCGAAGCGACGAGCGCGTCAATCACGACGAGCTGCACGAGCGAGCCGTGTCCGATCCGGGATCTGACCTTTTCGCCCGAGTCGGCGATCACCCCGGCGGGGGAGGGAAGCTTCGGCATCGTCTCGCTCGAGCCGCGGCGGGGGATGCTCGATCTGACGGTCCGGGCGGTGCCGGATCCGGAGACGAAAAGAAGAATCCATCGGAACGGCGACGGTCTGGTCCTGACCACGCCGACGACGCCGCCGGTCGAGCATCCGCGACTCAAGACCCTGCGCGACCGGACGCGCGGGGCGAATCTGGTGGCGCGCTTCGGCTCGATCGCGCGCTTCGCGGCCGCCGGCCGCCCATACGCTCTGGTGGCGGCGGCGCATTACGGGCTGCTGGTCTTTGATCTGAGCAAGGAGCTGACGAGCGAGTCGCTGGCCGACATCATCTGGGTACCCGCGGGGGCGTGGGGCGTGCGTGTGGTGAGCGGCAGCCCGTACGCCGTCGTGGTCGACGGCGCGGGGCGCACGCTTCTGGTCGATCTGCGGCGCATCGACGAGCGCGCGTTCGTCACGGCGCCGCTCTGCATGGCCGCTGATTGCGAAACGCGTCTCTTTCCGACGGTGGCTGCGGCCATCAGCGGAGCGGCCGCGCCGGGGGCGACGACCGGCTTCGGCGTCGATGATCCACGCATCCTCTGGAAGTCATCGCCGAACGGTACCGCCACGACCCTTCCGCCGGTGGCCGATCCCGATACGGGCATCATCTTCTCCGGACAGATCCTCTCGAAGGTGATCGACACGATCCATGCCGTCGATCCGAAACTCCGCATCAAGGCGGACCTCGGGGCGGGGCTCGTCGACATCGGTTCGATCGTTCCGCTGGGCGCCGGCTCCCAGGCGGCATTCAGGGTGGAGACGTGTGTGCCGGCCGGTGCCGCTCCGGTGAAGGTGGCCGTCGAGAGCGAGCGCGTGTTAGGCGCGTTGGCCGAACAGACTCCGGCGCCGCTGCCGAAGTCGCGCCTCGGCGAAGGGGCTCCGCGTCCGACGACGGTGACGCTCGAGCCAATGATCCCGGCCGCGGCTCTCGCCGCGAACCCGGAGCTGAAGTTCCAGCGAGGGGCCAATCAGTTCAGCTCGAAGTGGATCGTCGCTCTGGCTGATCCACGTGCATCGAAGGAGTACAACTGGGGGGCGGCGACAGCCGCCGAGAAGGAGGCCGCCGGCTGCTTCTCCTGCGAGCGGCCATCGTGGCTGCCGGCGGATGTTCTCGAGCTGTACGCACTCGGCCGCTCCATCGTTGTTAGGCCGGAGTCCGTCAATCCCGCGTACAACTACCTCGCCGGGCGCATGGAAGCGCGCGTCTCCACGGTGCCGGCGGACACGGTTCGACCGACGCACGTTCTCTCCGCCGCTCAGAATCCCCCCTTCGCCGGCGGCGCCGTGCAGACGTCGGTCCTGCTCCACTCGGGCGAGCTTGTCGAGTCGCGTATCGACCTCGACGCCGGCGGGCGGGCGGGATGGAATGTGATCTTCGATCGCACGTACCGCTCGCGCACGTTAGGCGGGACGCCTCTCGGTCCTGGGTGGGAGTCATCGATCTTCCGTCGCCTGCGGCCGCTTCCGAATGGCGATGTCGAGTATCGCGACGGCAGCGGCGAGCAGTGGCGCTTTCTCAAGAGTGATTCGACGAGCTACGCCTCTCCCGCCGGGCTCGAACTGAAGCTGAGCCGGACCGAGTCGGGATGGGTCCTGCGTGATCCCAAGCAAAGAATCACGAGCTTCGACAACTTCGGGCGTCTGGTGAGCGAATCAGATGTCTTCTTCGATGGACTCGGCGGCGGAAACATCATCCGTTACCTCTATGACTCTTCGGGGCGGCTGGCCACGATCGTCGATCCGGTGGGGCGGCGGTCGGTGCTCGAGTACTACCCCGATGGCGATCCGGCCGCGGGCCTCTTGCGCCGGGTGATCGATTGGCGCGGGCGGGCAATCGATTACCGCTACGACGCGCAAGGGCGTCTGGCAAGCGTCTCGCTGCCGAAGACGAGAAACACGGAGTATCTGGAGTTCGACCACTCGAATGACTCGACGCGTCCGGTGGAGACCTACGGCTATCAGACGGCCGGGGCCGGCTACAACAGCGCCCTCGAGCTGGCGACGAACCTCCGCACGATCCAGGAGCCGGGGGATCCGGCTCCGCGCGTGGCCATCGACTACTACGACACGGGCAACAAACGCGACATGGTGAGCGGCGAGACGTGGGGGACAGTCGATGGCGCAACGGTCACTTACAACTATACGATCGACTCGCCTCTGAAGACCGCCTACGAGGCGGTGGTCGTCGACGCGCTCAAGCAGTCGCGAACCTACAGCATCAGCGCGCTCCATCCGTCGGATTACTTTTCCGAGCGCGTGCACATCGACCAGGTCGTCGAGGCTGGAGTGCCGGTGTGGGCGGCCACGCCATTCGGCGAGCTGCCGCCGGCGGTCTGGCCGGCGACGACGGAAACGACAGCCGCCGAGCGGAAGATGTCATTCAGCTACGGCGCCGGCGGACGTGTCGAGCACATCAACCGATCGACTTCGTTAGGCGGGATCTCGCTGACGAGCCTCGGATACACCGAGCTGTATCCTGTGGGCGCGGTGGTCACCTCGCGCAGCATCACTCCGTCGTCTCCGGGGATGACGGGGATCACGCAGTCGTTTGCACACGCCGGAGCGTTCCTCACGTCCGTCACATCGGACGGCGAGGAGATCCAGATGCCGGAGCCGCACCGCGGGCTCCTGAAGCCAAAGCAGGCCGATGGCGGCGTCACGAGTGAGTTCGAGTACACGGCGGATGGCCTTCTGTCGGCATCGCGCACTCTTCCGCCGGCGGCACCGGCGGCGGGGACAGGGGCGACGGCCGAGGTGAAGTATCACGAGGCCAATGATCCGCTGCTCCACCGGCGCGGGATGCCGCGAAAGCTGACGGCCGGAGCGGATCTGTCGGTCGACGTCGATTACTCGCCTGGTCCGGACACGGAGCTGCGCAACGCTCCGCGAGGAGTGCAGACGCGCATCGACTACGACGAGCTTCGCCGGCCCATTCACGTGAAGGTGAGCGGGGCGGGCTCGATCGCGCCGGAGGAGTGGTTTGCGTATGACGCGCGGGGACGGCTCGTGCGCTACAAACGGCGGCAGAGCGGACGCGATGTGGAGGAGCGTTACGAGTATGACGTTCTCGGCCGCCTGACACGAGCCTCGCTCCAGGACGGAGCGGCAGAATTAGAAGCGACGAAGTACGAGTACCGGCTTCCCGACCGCCTCATGCGCACGATTCTTCCGGCGGGCGGAACGATCACCGAGATGCTCGACGGGGCCGGGCGCGTCACCGAACGGATCACCGATCCGCTCCACCCCTTCGCCACGGCCACGAGCGAGAAGATCCGTTACGACGGAGATGACAACGTGGTCTTTGTCACCGACGGGCGCGAAGCGGTGGCGACGCGCTACGACCTGGCCGGCCGGCCGGTGGAAACGCTGCGTTCCGACGGCACGCGAAGCACGCTCAAGATCGACGGGTGGGGACGTCTGCGGGAGGCGAAGGATCTCGCCTCGGGCGCTCTGCTGAAAGCCGATTACACGCCGGGCGGGAAGCTCAGGCAGCTCGCGACGAACACGATGACGGTCGATCTCGGCTGGGACGGCGCGGGGCGGACGCGTTCGGTGGTCACGCGACGCGGGGCCGGTCAGCCGGTCACGCAGTCGCTCTTCGAGTACGACACGGCGGGGCGCCTGCTGGAATCGAAAGCCGGTGCCAGTGACGGGACTGCCCTCACGCGCCTCTTCTCGGAGTCGAAGTACTTCTATGGAAGTGCCGAGGTTCCGAGCACGGTGACGACGGCCGAGGATGGAGGGGCGGTCAGCCGCGCCTGGTCGCTGGATCACGACATGTTAGGCCAGCCGGTACGCGTCGGGAACCTGACCAGCCCCGGTTTTGCGTTCGAGCATCCTCGCGACGAGGCGGGGAACGTCATCTCGGTCAAAACGCCGGCGCGTCCCGGCACGGTGCAGTACCAGCATGACGCGCGCGGCAACGTGACGGAGGAACAGCTTCCAAGCGCAGCCAAGCCGAATCGTTATCACTACGCCGCCAGCGGCGCGCTCGAGCGGTATCTCGACCCGGAGGACGAGGAGACGAAGGTCACGAGCGACGGCCTGGGCCGGCCGGTGCTGCGCACGTATCCGGACGGGTCGACCGAGGAGATCCACTATGAGGGTGATCGCGTCTCGGAGGTCCGCGACCGGCAGGGGCGTCGGCGGCGCTTTGTCTACAACATCAAAGGACAGCTCGAGCAGATCACCGATGGCACGTCAGTGATCGAAGAGCTCAGCTACGACCCCGCCGGGCGGCTGATCGGGTGGAAGAGCGGCGACACGAAGATCGAACTGGCGGACTTCGACGCCGAAGGCCGGCCGCAGACGACGCGGCAAATCCGCTATCGCGCGGACGGGACGCCGCTCGACGTCTACACGCAGAAGCACACCTACAACGGGACGGGAGAGCGGACGTCGTGGACGATGCCGTCGCCGGTATCGACCTCGGCCGCCTGGACAACGACCGTCTACGAAGAGCGCGACGCGATGGGGAACCTCATCGCGATCCGCCGCAGTGCATCGGGGGCCTCGACGACGCTGATGACGGCAGAGTTTCGCGATGCGGGACGGCCGAAGGAGCGCCGCGTGATCGCCGGCGCCGGTCCGAACGAGCTGTTGCGCCAGTACAGCTACGACGACGAAACCGGCCTTGGCCGCCTAACGGAGATGCAGGTCTTCTCGGGCGGACAGCTCATCGCCGGCTCGCGGGTCACGTGGAATGGTCTCCTTCGCGCGAGCGAGCAGCAGCTCGGCGTTGCTGGTGGCGAGCGGTTCACGTCATGGGCGTATGATGATCGCGGCCGCCTGACGGGGATGATCGCGGGCACGTCCGGTCCCGCGGCCGTTCCGCTGCCGGGCGTTCCGGGATCGGTTCTGCAGGGGCTCACGGACGCCGGCTTCATGACTGAGATCGCACGCACGCCCGCCACGCCGGCCGGGGCTCTTTCTTCGGTGCAGTTCACGCCGAAGCCGGGCGGTGGTCATAAGGTCGGCACCGTCACGCGCGGCGCGTCGCCTGCCGAGTCGGTTCTCTATCAGAAGGCCGATGGCACCGAGGGCGGATCGGTTCGGACGGAAGATGGCCGGTTCCGCTACGAGTGGGACACGCGTGGCAATCTACGGAGCGTTACCGAGAAGATCCTCTCCCCGGCGCAACCGACGCTCACGCGCGTGGTCTACAGCTACAACGCGTTCGATCGGATGATTGGCCGCCGTGTCGAGGTGGCGGCTCTGAGTGGTGGCGCGCCGCCTGCTCCGACCGATTGGAAACTCTCGACCGAAACCAGCACGGCGCCAGGAGCGCTTCCTCCGTCGGTGACATTCGTTTGGGATCCGCTCTCGGACCAGCTCGTAGCGATGTTCGAGGCGGAGAAGTACGAGAGCGGCTCGGTCGTGACGAGCGGTCGTCCGCTGCGTCAGTTCATCCACGGCGGGCTCGGACTCGATGATCCGATCGAGGTTGCCGTTGCCGACCCGAATGCGCCTAACGGCGTCAAACGCCTGTACCCGATCCTCGACGAAGCGGGCGCGGGCTCGCTGCAGGCGGTGGTTGGTGAATCGGGGGAGCTGGTGGC
>DATLYG010000225.1:0-2762 GCA_035574985.1 Thermoanaerobaculia bacterium
ACGCGGTACTCCCGCCACACTCGGTTCGCTACCCAGCCGGGAATGCGGAGGGAGCGGTAAACCCGCTTCCCGGAGTCCGGCGACGGAATCACCATGACGCCCGGCTCGTTCAGGAACCGTCTGCGGACCCATTCCCGATTCATCCCCATGCGGTACGCAACCTCTTTAGCTGAGTAGATCTCGTTTTCGTCGAAGGGGTATCGATCGTCCGGGGGTTCCTGGTGCGTGATCTTTACTTCCATGACTCCTCCTTTGAGGGAGGGTCATGGTTCGGCGATTCCCTTCGACGTCGCCTAGCCGGAGCGACTTCCGGCAAAAAAGAGTGTACTCCTCTCGCGTCGTTCGTATGTAGTTAGAATCGGGGGGAATGGAGCTTTCGGAGTTTCTGTCGTATTGTGTTTTCAGTAACTTACAGAGCCGCCGAGAGGCGCAGAAATACAAATCCTCTTGCCCCGACCACCGATGAAGAGCCGAACGTCGAAAGCAGAACGAAGAGCGTGGGGCGCAGTCCTCGTGTCCGCGGTCTGCTTTCTGATTGCAGAGTCGGGGCTGGCGTGGGGCGAGGCGGGGCACTACATCGTCGCCGAGGCAGCGACGTCGGGTGTGCCGGCGGAGATGCCGCGATTCTTTCACGAGGCGTACTCCGAGCTGGTGTGGCTCGCCTACGATCCCGATCGCTGGAAGCGAACCGGCGGAGAGTCGATCGACTCGGCGAACGATCCCGATCACTTCCTCGACTACGAGTACGTCGCCCGGCTCGAGCTGCCGCGCCGGCGTTACGACTACGTCGACCTTCTCCACCGCTCCGGCGAACTGAGGCGGCAGGGGCTCGACGGCTCCGATCCGGGGTTTCTCCCGTGGCGGATCGCGGAGCTGAGCGAACTGCTGGTGACGCAGTGGCGCCTCTGGCGCGCCGCCGTTCCCGGTTCGCCCGAACAGAAGATCATCGAGCGCGACATCATCCATCACGCGGGGATCCTCGGGCACTATGCCGGTGATGCGGCGAACCCCCATCATGCGACGGCGAACTACAACGGCTGGGTGCTCGGTCCGAACCCGGAGGGCTTCGCCAGCGACTGCGAGGTTCACGCGAGATTCGAGAGCGTCTATGTCGCGCACGCCGTCGAAGCGTCGCAGGTCGTGCCGAAGGTGGGTGCGCCGTCGCGATACGACGATTACTTCGCGGCGGCGCTGGCGTTCATCAGGCATTCGAATGCGCTCGTGCCGCAGCTCTATCGCATCGACCGCGATGGTGGCTTCGACATCTTCCGACCGGTCCGGCCGGACGCGCACGCATTCGCGACGGACCGCCTCGCCGCCGGCGCATCGTTCCTGCGCGACCTCTGGTGGTCGACGTGGAGGAACGCGGCGGAGCCGCCGCGCAGGCGCCGCTGAAGAGGATCCGGACGTTCATGCCGGTACGCGCGATGCACACGGTCTCCGGGCGTCTTCGCATCTCAGGATGACACCATGGCGTTTGCGATCCGCAGTGCGACCGAGTCGGACGTTTCGCTGATCCTGGAGTTCATCCGCAAGCTCGCGGCCTACGAGAAGCTCGCGCACGAAGTCGTCGCCACCGAGGATTCGCTTCGGGCGACACTGTTCGGACAGCCGCGATTCGCCGAGGTGCTGATCGGCGAGGAGGACGGAACGCCGGTCGCTTTCGCCCTCTTCTTTCACAACTACTCGACATTTCTCGGGCGTCCCGGCCTGTACCTCGAGGACCTCTTCGTCGAGCCGCACGCCCGCGGGAAGGGATACGGGAAAGCGCTTCTGGCGCGCCTCGCGGCGATCGCGAAGGAACGGAACTGCGGGCGTTTCGAGTGGTGGGTGCTCGACTGGAACGAGCCGTCGATCGCGTTCTACGAGTCGCTCGGCGCGGTGCCGATGGACGAGTGGACGGTGTTCCGGGTCACGGGTGACGCGCTCGACCGTCTCGCTGCGCTCGACCGCCGTTAGGCGCGATCGGGTTTCCAGCCGACGTCGGCGACGCCGTGTCGCGCATTCGCGAAGCGCGCTGCGACGAAGAGATAGTCGGAGAGGCGGTTGAGATAGGCGATCGTCGTCTCCATCGGGGCCGAGGCGTCGTCGAGCGCGACGACGAGCCGCTCGGCGCGGCGGCAGACCGTCCTCGCCACGTGAAGGCTCGCTGCGGCGGGCGAGCCGCCGGGGAGGATGAAGTTCGTCAGCGGCGTCAGCTCCCGCTCCATCGCGTCGATCGCCGACTCGATCTGCGCGATCCGCGCCCTGGGCGCGGTTTCGAACCTGCCGTTGGGGGCCGCGAGAAACGCGCCGATCGTGAAGAGATCGCTCTGGACGCGGTGCAGCTCGTCGTCGATCGGAGAGGCGGGCCACGCCGCGCGTGCCACGCCGATGAACGAGTTCAACTCGTCGACCGTTCCGTAGGCCTCGATGCGCGGGTCGTTCTTCACCACGCGCGAGCCGCCGAGGAGCGAGGTCTCACCGCGGTCGCCGGTGCGCGTGTAGATTTTCATGAATCGCAACGCGGCGGAGGCCGCACCCCCGCCCCGCGGTCACTCCGATTCGAGTTGCCGGATCCGTTCCTTGACCACCATCTCGGCCAGGTCGGGGATGACTTCCCAGGCGATGTTGCGGACCACCTGGTCCGACATCAACTGCACGACCCTGCGGGCGATGCGATCGATCTGCTCGTCGGTCAACTCCCCGACGGCGGGAGCCGGAGCCGTCCCGGCCGGAGCCGGCGCCTCCGCTGCCGCTGCGGCAGGCGGCGGAGCCCACTC
>DATLYG010000226.1:0-2504 GCA_035574985.1 Thermoanaerobaculia bacterium
CGGATCGAGCTTCCCGCCGCTCCCTTCGCGCACCTCGGAGGCAATCCGCAACGCGGTCCCGCTCGGCACGTCCTTCTTCTGCGCGTGGTGCCGCTCTTCCATCCCCGCCGCGTACTGCGGAAATCGCCCGAAGAGAGTTCCCGCCTGCCTCGCCAGCGCGAAGACGACGTTCGCGCCCGGCGAAAAGTTCGATGCGTAGACGCAGCCGATGCCGGCGCGCTCGATCTTCGTCCGGATCGATCCCAGACGGTCGTTCCATCCCGTCGAGCCGATGACGAGATCGACGCCGTGACTCGTGGCGAGCGAAACCGCCTCATCGACCGCCGCGGCGTTCGTGAAATCGAGGAGGACCTCGGCCCCGCGCAGCTCGGGCCTCCGGCTGCTGGTGAAGATCGCGACGATCTCATCTCCGCGCTCATGCGCGAGACGTTCGATCGCCTGCCCCATTCTGCCGTGCCCGTGCAGCGCGAGTTTCATCGGCTCCACCCCGCGGGAACGGCCGTCTCGAACAGCGCATGATGGATGGACTTCACCGCCCGGTCGCCGTCGCGATCGTCGACCACGATGCTCAGGTTCAGCCCCGACGTGCCGAGGGAGAACATCGCCATCGGGATCCCCTGCATCGCCTCGAAGATCCGCGATGCGACGAGCGAGTTCTTCACCAGGCCCCGCCCGACGACGGCGATGATGCACTGGTTCTCGAGGACGGTGACGTCGGCCACCGGTTGCAGCCGCTCGAGGAGCTGCGCGAGATTGTGCTTCTCGTCGATGGTCACCGAGACCGAGACCTCCGAGGTCGTGATCAGGTCGACGGAGATCTCCATCTGTTCGAAGACGGCGAAGAGCCGCGCCAGGAACCCGTAGGCGCCCAGCATCTTGTTCGACGTCATGTGCACGACGGTGATCCCCTTCTTCAGCGCGATCGCCCGTGCCCCTTCCGCCCCCGCCTCGCCCTCCTCGGTGATCAGCGTTCCCGCGCTGGCGACGTTGTGCGTGTTGAGCACCCGCACGGGGATCTGGCGCTCGACCGCCGGCTGGATCGTGCGGGGATGGAGGACCTTGGCGCCGAACCACGCCAGTTCCGCCGCCTCGACGTACGAGATCCGCTCGATCACCCGCGCGCCGGGGATCAGGCGCGGATCGCAGGTCATCATCCCGTCGACATCGGTCCAGATCTGAATTTCCTCCGCGCCGATGGCCGCACCGACGATGGCCGCGCTGTAGTCGGAGCCGCCGCGGCCGAGCGTCGTGGTCGCTCCTTCGCGGGTCCGTCCGATGAAACCGCCCATGACGGGAATGAGCCTCCGCTCGACGAGGGGGAGAAGCAATCGCTCCGCTGCGGCGCGGGTGTCGTCCATCAGCGGGCCGGCCTCGCCGAAGCGGCCGTCGGTGATGATCACTTCCTCGGAATCGACGTGCTCGCCGGGAAGCGCGCGCATCATCATCGAGTAGGCGAAGAGGACGGACGAGAGCTTCTCGCCGATGGCGACGACCTTGTCCTTTGCCCGTGCGGTGATCTCGCCCAGCAGCGCGATGCCCTTGAGGATCGTGTGGATCTGATCGATCTGCCGGTCGAGCTGCCTGATGAACGACTCGAAGAAGTCGAACTTCTGCTGCACGAGGCGCATGGCGACGTCCTCGTGGCGCTGGCGGACCGCGGCGATGATCCGGTCGACGCGTTCGCTGTCGCAGTTCCGCGCCGCCTCCGCCGCCGCAACCAGATCGTTGGTCACGCCCGCCAGCGCGGAGACGACGACGACCGGCCTCCGCTCGATGCGGTCCGCGACGATGTCGATCGCGTTCGCCACGCGCTCCGCGTCGCCGACCGAGGTGCCGCCGAACTTGATGACGATCATGATGACGAAACGTGCAACGTGCGGGAGGCGGGGCGCGCGAGCGGCTTCGCGCCTCGCGCCTCGCGCCTCGCGCCGTCTCCGGTTGGTGAACTCACAGGAGGCCCTTCGCTTCCAGCAGCTCCGCGTTCAGCAGCGCGGCCCCGGCGGCGCCGCGGATGGTGTTGTGCACGAGAGCGACCATCCGCAGGTCGAGGATCGGGCAGGGGCGCAGCCTCCCGACGGAGACGCTCATGCCTCGCTCGCGGTCGCGGTCGAGCCGCGGCTGCGGCCGGTCGACCGAGTCGATGTAGTGGATCGCGCGGCGCGGCGCCGACGGCAGCCCGAGCCTCTGCGGTTCTCCCTCGAAGGAAGCGATCGCCGCGCGGATCTCCGCGAGGTCCGCTGCGCCGCGGTCGCGCAGCGAGAGGGAGATGGTCATCAGATGTCCGTCGATCGTCGGGACGCGGTTGACCTGTGCCGAGATGCGCAGCGGCGCGTCTTCGAACCGCTCGTCGTTCCACCGGCCGAGAATCTTCCGCGGCTCGCTCTCGATCTTCTCCTCTTCGCCGCCGCCGATGTACGGAATCACGTTGTCGAGAATCGCGTACGAGGCGACGCCGGCATAACCGGCGCCGGAGATCGCCTGCATCGTCGTGACGTGCAGCGCGT
>DATLYG010000227.1:0-13676 GCA_035574985.1 Thermoanaerobaculia bacterium
GGCTGAATCGCATCGCCGATCACGTCGGGGAACAGGCGGCCGAGCCACGGCCCGCAGGCGAAGACGTACGCATCGGCCTCGATCGTCGTTCCGTCGCCGAGGCGGACGGCGCGCATCCGGCCGTCGCGAAGCGGCCCCGGCTCCGCGTGCGCGATGCGGTACGCCCCGCCCCCCTTCACGAAGGCATCGCGCACCACCGCACAGCAGCGGCGCGCCGAGAGCGCTCCGGCCCTTCGCTCGAGCCACGCCGACCGGACGCCGCGGAAATCGATCTGCGGCCACCGCCGCCGCGCTTCGTCGATCGGAAGCGAGTCGACCGGAAATCCGAGTTCGTTCAGAATCGGCAGCGACGAGCGGAGATAGGCGTCGTCTCCCCGATGCATCCAGAGCGCGCCGGTCTCGATGTAGAGCGGCTCGCCGGCCGGGGAGGCGATCGTCTCCCACAGTTCGTACGACCGTTTCACCATCTCGACATAGATGCGGTCGGCGCCATAGACGGCGCGGATGACGCGTGTCTCGCCGCCGGAACTGGAACGCGAGTTCCCCGCTCCGAAGGCATCGACGAGGGTCACCTGCGCGCCGAGATTCCGCAGGTGGAGTGCGGTCCATCCGCCGAACGCGCCGGCTCCGACGACGACCACGCGGACTGACGAAGCGTGTGCGAGCAGCGGCGCCGAGGCGAGAGCGGCCATGAACGTACGACGGGAGACCCGCATGCGCGTTCGGCGTGTCATCCCGGGCCGGCGGCCCGGGATGACACGCACTCACTCACGACACGTGACTCAGAAGTTGACTCGCGTGCTGACTCCGAACGTCCGCGGCTGGTTGACCGTGTAGCCGATGCGGGCGCGGAACCCGCGTTCGCGGTCGAGCGAGAGAAGGGCCTGCTCGTCCGTGACGTTGTTGACGAAGAAGGCGATGTCCCACCGGTCCCTCAGAATGCCGAGGCGGAGGTTGAGGAGATCATAGGCGGGGAGTTTCGGCTCGAAGGTGAACGTGGTCTGCGTGAACGGCCCTCCGATGTTGTTCGGAGCGAACGAGAGGAGATTCAGCCTTCCGGTCAGGTGCTCGTCACCGACCTGCGTGTAACGGTCACCGATGTGCTGGTAGACGCCGGTGGCGTAGACGACCATGCCGCCGCCGGTCGGCCAGCGGTAGGTCGCCGCTCCGGCCCACTGCTCTTCGGGGACGGTCGGCATCCGGTCGCCGTCGAAGACTCCGGCGGACGCGACGGTCGAGCGCATCTTCGAGTCGGACATCGTGGCCGACAGCGCGAAGTCGAAGTTGTCGGTCGGGGCGTACTCGAACTCGAGTTCGGCTCCGGTGCTCCGGGCCTTCGGCACGTTGAAGATGATGCGTGACGAGCAGGAACCGGCGGTCACCGTGGCCTGGAGGTTCTCGATGTCCATGTAGAAGCCCGCGACGTTGAACGTGCCGCGGCCGCCTCCGATGCGCGACTTCGTTCCGACTTCGTAGTTCCAGAGCGTCTCGTCGTCCCACGTGTCAAAGCCGCCGAACGTCGCCAGGTCCGCGGGAGTGCAGAGGGGAACGTTCAGCGGGTCGTTGATGCCGCCCAGACGGAATCCCTTGGCCACCTGGCCGTAGAGCCGCGTGTTCTCGCTGAGCTTGAAGCTGGCCATGAAGCGGGGAGCGACGCCGCTGGCGTCCGTCGAACCCGGCTGGGAAACGAGCGAGGTGCCGTTGTTGTCGTTGCCGAAGATGCCGTCGAAGATCTGGCTGCGGTCCTCGTTGAAGTTGTAGTAGCGGAAGCCTCCGGTCAGGTCGAGGCGGTCGCTGACCTTCCACGTTCCTTCGCCGAAGAGCGCGTACTGGTCGAAGTCGTACTCGAGGTTCGACCAGAAGAGCGAATCGGTCGGAGCGCGGAGGCCGCGCGTCGGGATCTTCGTGGCCGCTTCGAATCCGCGGACCGGCAGATCCTGCCCGTACTGCTTGTCCTGATGCGCGTAGAAGCCGCCGACCACCCAGTTGAGAATGCCGCTGGAGCCGGAAAGACGCAGCTCCTGCGTCCACGACTTGTAGTCGGTGGCGTCGAAGAGGGGCGCGTCCAGCGTGTAGACGGCCGGCGGCAGTCCGATGGAACCGCCGGTGATGCTCGCCGTGAGCGCCGTCGCATCGCGAACGACGAGGATGTCGCGATCGGTATACGAGGTGATGGACGTGAGCGTCTTGCCGCCGAAATCGTAGCTGAGCGTCACGTCGCCGAGGAGGAACTCGTCGGTGAACGGCTCCTCGATCTGGCGGTACTGCTGGTGCTCGCCGAGCGTCACCTTCGGACGGGTCGTGGTGAAGGGATTTCCGAGGATGTTGTAGACGTCGCGCGTGTTCCAGCCGTTGGTGTCGACCTTCTGGTAGACGAGGCGCGGCGTGATGCTCAACGCGTCGCTCGGCTTGAAGAGGAACGACACGCGCGCCCCGGCGCGGAAGCCGTCGTTGACGTCCTCATTGATGCTCAGGTCCGGCTGGACGGCGTCCATGAAGCCGCCGTAGCGCGTGTAATAGCCGACCACGCGCATCGCCGCGCGATCGCCGAGCGGCGCGTTGACCGCTCCCTTGAGCGCGCCGCCGATTCCGCCCCCCTGAATCGATTCGATGGTGAACTCGCCCACCGACTCGTGAGTCCCGATGCGCGGCTGGTTCGTGATGTAACGGACCGTTCCCGACTCCGAACCGGAGCCGAAGAGCGTCCCCTGCGGACCGCGCAGGACCTCGATGCGCGACAGGTCGAACAGATCGAGATCGGGCGTGAAGAGCGAGAGCGAGACCACCGATTCATCGAGGTAGACGCCGACCTGCTCCTTCACCCCCGGCTGGTCGCGGACGATCTGTCCCGACGAGACCCCGCGCATCGCCACCTGGCTCTGGCCGGGGCCGAGGTTCTGCACGGTGAAGCCGGCCACGTTCGCGGCAACGTCTTCGAGATCGTCGGCGCCGCGGTCGCGCAGCTCCTGCTCGGAGGGTGCGGCAACGGAGATCGGCACTTCCTGCACGGTTTCCTCGCGCTTTCGCGCCGTGACCGTCACCTCCTCGGTCACTTTCGGAGGCTGCTGCGCCTGCGTCTGCTGCGCAGTCTCCTGCGCGTCGGCGGGAACGAGCGGGACCATGAGAAAAAGGACCAGGGCGGAATACAGGGCTCGCGTCACGAGCGGTTTCATACGTTTCCTCCCGTTTGGCTGTGGCCGTTTGACTGGTGGAAGCGATTCTGGCCTAACTTGCGCTCCGGGTCAAACCTGGCGCAGAAGGTCGAGCGCCCCGCGGAGGGGGATCCGCACCCATTCGGGACGATTGTTCAGCTCGTAGGCGATCTCGTACATCGCCTTCTCGAGGAGGTAGACCTCGAGCAGCAGGTCGCGCTCCTCGGGTGTCGCCGGGAGGTGCCCCGCCGCTCCGCTCTCTTCGAAATAGGCGCGAAGGTAGGCCGCACTCGCCCACCGATGCCAGAAACGGGCCGCCGCTTCGAGCAGAGCGGCATCCTCGGTCCGGATGACGATCCCCGGCGCCTGCCCGAACACCACCGCGTACGGCGCATAGTGGAACGAGCGGATCATTCCCGCCACGTCGCGGAGAGCGCTCCGCTTGATCCTCCGTTCGCTGAGCGGCCGCGCCGGCTCGCCCTCGAAGTCGATGATCACGAAGTCGTTTCCGGCGTGCAGCACCTGGCCGAGGTGAAAATCGCCGTGGAGACGGATGCGCTGGCCGCCGATCTTCCGGTCGAGCACGCGACGAAAACGCTGGTGCACCGCCTGTTCGTACTCGAGAAACTCGGCTGCGAGCGGCTGCTCCCTGACGTGCCGCCGCAGGAGCTGGAACGCCTGCACGGCGGTCGCTCGCATGAGCTGGTAGATCGACCGCTGATAGTGCGGCGTGAACGGCTCGGGAGCGACCGAGGGGATGTCGTGGCGCGAGGCCAGAGCGAGGTGCATCTGCGCCGTCCGGCGGCCGAGCGTTTCGGCGTCGAGCAGATACTCACGCATCGTCTCCTGCGCCAGCGGCGGGACCTCATGGTGCGCCAGACCGATCACCGAGGCGGGCGGCGAGGACTTCATCACCCGCTCGGCCGCGCCGGCATCGCTCTGCAGACGCTCGAAGAAGCGGGCGATCGAGTCGAGCGTGTAGCGCCACCCGTCCCCCGAACTGGGGATGTATCCCTGCAGGATCGCGAGCGTCACCGGCTCCCCCTCGCCGCGGTACTCGAGCGCCCCGGCGATCGCCGGCACATTCCGGAACGACGTCTCCTCGTGGAAGAAGCGCGTCATCTCGTAGTCGGTGTTGATGCCCGGTTCGAGCCTGCGGAAGAGCTTCAGGAAGAGCTTCTGTCCGTAGACGATGGCGGTGTTGCTCTGCTCGGCGCGAAGGATGTGCGCATCGGCCGGGCCCGTGCCGCGCAGCCCGCGAAACGCCTTCGTGCGCACACCGGCGACCGAGCCGGCCTCGCCCCTCCACCGCCGGCGCCGCGCGATGGCGTCGAGCAGCGACTGATCGAAGTGCTCTTCGCCGACCGCTTCGCGCAGCAGCAGCCCGTCGCGCAACCGCGCGACGAGCATCCCTTCGTGTTCCTCTTCCCTCCGCGGCTGCGCGATGGCCAGCGGCAGCAGGTAGACCTCCGGTTCCCCCTCGGTGTACTCGACCTCGATCAGCGTCAGACATTCCAACTGGCGGGGGAGGGGAATCCGGTCGCGGACGGAGACCGCGGAGATCGTCCGCGTCCTGCTGCCGAACCATCGTCGCGTGCGGAGGTAGCGCACCACCGCTTCCGCCAGGGCGTCCTCGTTGCGCGCGGCGAAGATCTCGTCCCATGTCCTGGCGGCGATCAGCGGCACCGGATCGCCGCGTCCTTCCTCCGCGCGGCGCGGCTGGAGCGCGAACCAGTAAAACGCGAACGGACCGAGGTTGAGGAAATAGGGCCGGTCGCCGATCTCGGGAAACCGCGTCCCCCCCGAAAGCTCCATCGGCACCATTCCCCGATACGGCGTGAGATCGAGGTCGAAGCACTGCACCAGGCGCGAGAGGTTCGCCACGACGAGGATGACCTCGTCCTCCCAGCGGCGGATGAACGCGAGAATCTTCGGATTGTCCGGGAAGAGAAACTCGATGCTGCCGCGGCCGAACGCGCGATAACGGCGCCGCAGCGCGATGAGGCGCTTCATCCACCACAGCAGCGACGCCGGGTTGTTCTGCTGCGCCTCGACATTGACCTGTTCGTAGTGGTACTGCGGATCGATGATCACCGGCAGGTAGAGCCTCTGCGGGTTCGCGCGCGAGAAGCCGGCGTTGCGGTCGGCGCTCCACTGCATCGGCGTGCGGACGCCGTTGCGGTCGCCGAGGTAGATGTTGTCTCCCATCCCGATTTCGTCGCCGTAGTAGATGATCGGTGTTCCGGGAAGCGAGAAGAGAAGGCCGTTCATCAGATGGATGCGGCCGCGATGGTTTCCCATCAGCGGAGCGAGGCGCCGGCGGATGCCGAGGTTGATCCGCGCCTCGCGGTCCTTCGCATAGGTCCGCCACATGTAGTCGCGGTCCTCGTCGGTGACCATCTCGAGCGTCAGCTCGTCGTGGTTGCGGAGGAAGAGCGCCCACTGGCAGTTGTCGGGGATCGGCGGCGTCTGCGCCATGATGTCGATGATCGGGAAACGCTCCTCCTGCGCGAGCGCCATGTACATCCGCGGCATGACCGGGAAGTTGAAGGCCATGTGGCACTCGTCGCCGCTGCCGAAGTAAGGACGTGAATCCTCGGGCCACTGGTTCGCTTCGGCCAGCAGCATCCGGCCGGGATGATTCCGGTCCATGCGCGCACGAAGCTTCCGGAGGAACTCGTGCGTCTCGGGAAGGTTCTCGCAGGTCGTTCCTTCGCGTTCGAACAGATAGGGAATCGCGTCGAGACGGAAGGCGTCGACCCCCATCTCCGCCCAGAAATCGAGGGCCTTGAACACCGCTTCATGCACCGCCGGGTTGTCGAAGTTCAGATCGGGCTGATGCGAATAGAAGCGGTGCCAGTAGTAGGCCCGGGCGACCGGGTCCCACGCCCAGTTCGACGTCTCGAAGTCCTTGAAGATGATGCGGGCGTCGCGGTAGCGGTCGGGTGTATCGCTCCAGACGTAGAAGTCACGCCACGGCGACCCGGCCGGCGCGTTGCGCGACTTCTGAAACCACGGGTGCTGATCGCTGGTGTGATTGATGACCATTTCCGTGATCACGCGCAGACCGCGGCGGTGCGCCTCGCGGAGAAAGGCCTTGCAGTCCGCAAGTGAGCCGTAGGCGGGGTGGACGGCGTTGTAGTCGGCGATGTCGTATCCGTCGTCGCGCAACGGCGACGGATAGAACGGCAGAAGCCAGATGATGTCGACGCCGAGGTCCTGGAGATAGTCGAGCTTTCGGGTGAGCCCCGGAAAGTCACCGATCCCGTCGCCGGTGCTGTCGAAAAACGCCCGGACGTGGGTTTGGTAAATGACGCCGTCCTTGTACCAGAGATCGTCCATGATTCGTTGGCTGCCGGCAGTCAGTATCGGCCGTCAGCGCATTTCACGGCGCAATTCTCCACTCGCGACCCGGCGACCGGCGACCGACAGCCGGGGGCCCGGCCATGGCTGACGGCCGGGAGACGAGGGCCCCTTCACAGGTAATACTCAAAGTCCCTCTCCGTCCTCACTTTTCTTCGGATGCGGAAAATGTGGGCCGGGACGACGTGCGGATCGAGTTGCACGTGATTGCGCCCGCTGCTCCACGAGTGGCGTGCGCCGGTCAGAAGGTCGTGCGCCTGGAAGGAATGGCCGGCGCCGATCCCGAGCGGGCCGGAATCGAGTTCCACCCATCCCGACTGCGCGTTGTACGGGTCGACGCTGACCACGGTCACGATGACGTTCTCGCCGCAGCTCTTGCTGTAGCAGAGGAGCTGGTCGTTCGTCGTCGGATGGAACCGCAGCGTGACGTTCTGCTGCAGCGCCGGGTTCTCGCGCCGGATCCGGTTGACGAGAGCGATGAGATCGGACAGATCGTCGTCCGATGTTCCCCAATGTTTCACCTCGTACTTCTCCGAGTCGAGGTACTCCTCGCTTCCCTGCTCGCGCGGCGTGTGGACCATCCGCTCGAACGCCGGGCCATAGATGCCGTAGTTCGACGAGAGCGTCGCCGCCAGAATCAGCCGGATCACGAATGCGGGCCGTCCTCCGTACTGCAGGTACTCGGTGAGAATGTCGGGAGTGTTGGGCCACGCGTTGGGCCGGAAGAAATCGCTCACCGGCGGCCTGGTGATCTCGCTGAAATAGGTCCTCAGCTCGTGCGCCGTGTTCCGCCATGCGAAATAGGTGTACGACTGCGAGAATCCCGCCTTCGCCAGCCAGTACATGATTTTCGGACGCGTAAAGGCCTCGGCGAGAAAGATGACGTCCGGGTTGTCGCGCTTCAGCTCCCGGATGCACCACTCCCAGAACGGCAGCGCCTTCGTGTGCGGGTTGTCGACGCGGAAGATTCTCACCCCTTTCTCCATCCAGAAGCGGAAGATGTCGCGCAGTTCCTCCCACAGCTCGCGCCAGGCATCGGACTCGAAGTCGAACGGGTAGATGTCCTGGTACTTCTTCGGCGGGTTCTCGGCGTACTGGATCGACCCGTCGGGACGCCTGCTGAACCACACTTCGTGCTCCTGCACGTACGGATGGTCGGGGGAGGCCTGGAAGGCGATGTCGAGGGCGAGGTCGATCCCGTGCTCGCGCGCGGCCGCGACGAGCCGCTCCACGTCGTCGATCGTGCCTAACTGCGGATGGACCGACTTGTGCCCGCCCTCGGGCGCGCCGACCGCCCACGGGCTCCCGGCGTCCCCATCTTCGGCCGCCAGCCGGTTGTTCCGCCCTTTGCGGAACGTCGTCCCGATCGGATGAATCGGCGGAAGGTAGAGGACGTCGAATCCCATCTTCGCGATGCGCGGGAGGTGATCGATGACGTCCCGCAGCGTCCCGTGCGCACCCGGCCGCGCGGACGCCGATCGCGGGAACATCTCGTACCAGGTGCTGAACGCGGCCCGCCTGCGATCGACCTCGATCGCCAGTTCCTGCTCGTAGCGGGTGACGAACCGCCGCTCGCCGTGGCGGGCCATCAGCGCGAGAAGATCGCCGCTCCACATCTCCTCGATCTTCTCTTCGATCGGATCGTCGCCCTCGAGCGTCCGGACGTAGCTCTCGAGCTTCCGCTTCTCGCGTCCGGAGGCGCGCGCGGCGGCGGCGCGGATCATCTCCAGCCCGATGACGAGCTGCACGTCGAGATCGCTCTGCTTCGCCTCGGCGCGCTTGCGGAGGTCGCGGTGCCATGTGAGGAAGTGATCGATCCACCCCTCGATCGTGAAGAGATGGAAACCGAGTTCTTCGACGCGGAACGCCGCGCGCCAGCGGTCGTTCGGAAGGGGCGCCATCCGCAGTTCACTCCACTCGCTCGAGGACGAGTGACGGAAGAGGAGCGACGCGGCGATGACGTCGTGGCCGTCGGCGAAGATGTCGGCTTCGACGACGACGTCGTCGCCAATCACCCGTTTCGCCGGAAAGCGACCGTCATCGACGCGCGGCCGGACCCCTTCGATGATGACGCGATGGCGCCCGTCGACCTCCTGCAGTCGCCTCATCGCGACTCGTTGGCCCTGCGAGTCGCATACCATGACGCAACCGCCGGCCCTCGCGTCTCAGACGGCGGGGCCTCCTCCCCTCAGAAACCGCTTTGCCAGCGGTCTGACCAGAAAGGCGAGAGCCGAGCCTGCGGGGGCGTCCCTGAATCGTTTGAGGCGCGAGATCTGCTCGAGCGACAGATAGAGCGCGACTGCGAGCGAAAGCAGCGCCGTCGGCGAGAACCCCTTCGCGAGAGTCAGCACCGAACTGACGACGCCCATGAGGGAAAACAGCAGGATTCCGCCCGCGATCGTCGTCGCGTGCTCGCGGTAGTCGAAATCCCAGAGATCGGCGAGCCGGGCCTGTTCGGACGGAGCCAGCAGCGTGAAAAACGGCTCGCGCACGCGGAACGCATCGCGCTCGACCACCTCCGGCGGGATCTCTCCTCTGAAGAGTCCCGTCCCCTTCGACTCGGCGAAGGGTGAAAGAAGGTTTCGGCGATCCGGGGAGAGCAGCCAGTAGATCGCGTAGCCGACGAACCCGAACACCGAACCGACCGGCCGCTGATGGAGCCAGACGATGTTGAGGCGAATGCCGGCGTCGGCGAGCATGTAGGCGCCGATCGCGAGCAGCCAGAGGGGAACGGGTGAAGGTTTCTGCGCGATGACGGCGCCGACGGCGATGTAGAGGAGCACGCCGGGGAGGACCACGCCCGGAATGAGCGAGACGAGCGTCATCCGCCGCGACGCGACGCCGATCTCGTTCTCGAGCTTCTCCTGGACGGCCCCCGGAAGATGGCCGGCGAGAAATCCGAGAAGGGCCGTCGTCCTGCGGCTCCGCTCGCGCGCGACCGCGGCGCGGTACTCCGCCGCGCGCTGCTGCTCCGACTCCTCGTCGTAGCGGTCGGCGACGCGGATCGCATGCTCGTCGGCCCACGGCGCGAGCGTGTAGCGAACGCCGTGCGGAAGGAGCTCGACTGCGAGGACCTCGTAGTACTCCTCGTCCCAGAGGATCGCCGTGCCGGGATGTTCGCGGCGCGTCATCGTCCGCGGCGTGCGGGGCTCCCATCCCGGTTTCGGGCGGCGCGAGCTGAGCAGGATACGGCCGTCGCCGGCTTTGACGACGCGGTCCGACCCGTACGCGCGCATCCTCACATCATAGGACCGTCAGGCGCGGGCTGTTTCACGACCGGGATCGCATCGTTGAGGATCCAGAGCGGTCCGATGAGAAGGTGGACGAAGTTCTTCACGAACGCCGGCTGCCGCTTCTCGTAGACGCTGTGGCCGATGAACTGGAAGATCCAGCCGAGGACGAAGAGCGCGGCGTTGATCGACAGCGGGATGGCACGGCCGGCGAGGTAGAAACCGGCGGAGATGGCGATCATCGGAATGGCCAGGCGCCATTCGAGCGTGAGGTAGTAAATGCTCGCGACGGCGATCAGAACCATCGCCGCGTCGACGACGCTCGCCACCGGAACGCGCGCGAGCATCCCGATCAGCGTCAGCATGATCATCGGGATGCCGAGGCGGTGAAACGCCTTGTTTCCCTTCGTCCGGTGATGGGAGGCGTAGTCGGCGAAGAGCGCATGAACGGACTGCATGGGCGGATCTTACGCTCTCTTCGGGTTGGAGCGACTTCACCGGTTCCACCCACGCCGTCACAAACGCCACCGGCACGTCGGAGGTCGAAGGAGGGGTCATGCACTCGGCGCGACCGGAGCTGCGGCGACGGATCTGCGGCCGAAGGCGCGGTCGGTCGACGCGGCCGTGACATACACGCCGAGAGCGATGAGGTAAAGCGCGTTCAAGCCCAGCAGCATGCTGCTGTACTCGAGCACCCCGCCGGCGACGACTCCGAGGAGATTCGCACCGAAGGCCGTCGTCGCGTCGTCCGCGCGAGCGAAGGCCTCCGAAAAGATGATGCTCGTGAAGAAGATCGGCGCCGCCAGCCAGAGCGCGGCGAGGACGATCCGCAGGCCGAATGGATAGTCGAGAATCCAGCTGACCGGTACGAAGTACCCCAGGAGCAGCGTCGCGAACAGGGCGAGATAGCAGAGGTCGCGGCGCATTCGAAGTCCCCTCAGCACCAGAAGATTGCCGGCGAAGACGACCAGCAGGATGCCAACGATCACGACGGCGTTCACCAGCCAGGTCGCGCCGAAGAGGAGCGACGCTTTCGTGATGCTCCGCGCCTCCAGCAGCATGAAGCCCGTACCCAGCAGGAAGAAGTGAACGTCGCTCCGCCTCCGCAGCCGGCCGACGCGCCAGAAAGCCGCGGCCGTGATGGCGAGGATCAGTCCCAGCACGAGGAGATAGAGTCGCGGGATCTCACGCGACCGGAGATAGAGATGCGGCCAGTCGTCGGTCGCCTGTATCTCGGGCCGGCGATACGTCGACTGCGGGACCCGGATCACGCCGCGAGCCTCCAGAACCGGCGAGCCGAGCATGTCCCGCGGACCGTAGACGAAGGCGATGGAACGGAAGGGACTCCGCGGCGTGGTGAAGAGCCGCGGCTCCGCGCCCAACGCGTCGGTGAGGGAAGCATACAGCCGCTCCCCCATCCACACCCGGTCGCTCGCCAGATGAACCACGAGCAGCGAGTCGGGCGCCATCCGCTTTTTCACGTCACGGAACGCCTCGGTCGTGTACATGAAGCTCTCGAGGCGCAGGGTCGAAAGACCGGGAAGCTGATGGTGCGAGTCGAGAGCGTTCATCACGATCAGGTCGTACGTCTTCCGGTCGCGCCGGAGAAACGCACGGGCGTCGTCGTTGACCACGCGCACGCGCGGATCACGGTAGGGCTTGTGGGGATGAAGCGTGTAACCGGCGGCGACGATCACCGGATCGATCTCGACGACCGTCACCTCGCGCGCCCCCTCCGCAAGAGCGATGGTCGCATCGTTCCCCGCCCCTCCCCCGAGGACCAGAACGCTCTTCGGGCGGCGGAACTGATACGGCAGCCGGTAGTACGGAACCCATACCACCAGCGGCGACTGCGCCAGTGCGGGAGAAAAGTGGAGCGCGTCCTGGATCCGAAGCTTGTCGACCGAGATCTCGTGGCCGACGAACACGCCGTCGTCGGTGTAGTACGGCAGCGTCGTCACCTTGTAGTAAGGCGACCACGTTCCTTTCACCGTCGCCAGAGGCAGGAGCGTGGCGATGGCGAGCAGCGGAACCGCCGTGAGCAGAAGGCTCCGCCTGCGCCCGAGCATCAGCAGGACGACGACGGCGCTTCCGGCGGCGAACCACGTGACCGGTTCGGTCTGCCAGTATGACGCGAGGCCGAAAACGATCACCCCGAGAAAGCTGCCGAAGAGGTCCCAGGCGTAGGCGGCGAGTTTGTTTTCGAAGCGGGCGAGCGCCGCTCCCAGCTCGTTGCCGAGTGCCGCGAAAACGGAGAAGTTCGCGCAGAAGACGATCAGGACCGACAGAGGGATCGGAAGGTGACGCGCCGTATCGCCTCGGACCCAGATGACGTTGTCGTGGGTAGTGGCCCGGAAGCTGACGCCATCGAGCGCGACCATCAGGCCGACCGCACCGGCGAAGAGGATCGGAAAGCGCGCCAGCCAGTCGCCCGTCTTCCGGCCGGCCATCACGCAGCCGAAGCCGATGCCGAGAAACGCGGAAAGGATCAGAAAGTTGTTGAAATACGCAATGACCTGAACCGTCGAGTTGATGAAGCGGATCAGGGCCAGCTCGAGGAAAAGAGTCGCGAAGCTGATCCCCACGAGGCGTGCGGCATCGCGATTCATCCTGCAGTCACCGCCGCCGGAACCCGGCGCACGCGGGCCACGGCCCGCAGCACGAGGTAGAGGGCGAGCACGATCAGCGCGCCGGAAGTGATCGCGTTCACCAGCTCCACCCCGCCGCCTCCCGCCTGCACTCCCGCGAGGTTCGCCAGCGTCAGCTTCACCAGCGCGTAGAGCGTCGTCACCAGGACGAAGAGCATCGGCAGAAGCGTGAAGGCGACGCGCTGGCGGCGCTGATGAAGCCAGACGCTGATCGCCAGGAGCGTCAGCGCCGCCAGGAGCTGGTTCGATGCGCCGAAGAGCGTCCAGAACTTCACCCAGCTTCCCGCGGGCGCGAAGGCGATGAAGTACACCGGGAGCGCGATGGTCGCGAACGTCCCCACCCATCCGCCCAGCCGCGACGGCATCCGGAGAATCTCCTGCACGATGTAGCGCCCGAGGCGCGTGGAGACATCGACCGTGTCGAAGACGAACGTCGAGAAGGCCATCGCTCCGAACGTGACGGCGAAGTTGCGGTACTTCTCGCCGATGATCAGCGTCATGAACTCGCCGATGCCGTTGCCGTAGATCGTTCCCGGCTTGAGCCCGGCAAGGTCCTTCTGCGCCACGATCATCACCGTCACCATCGCGATCAGCGCCACGAACCCCTCGGCGAGCATCCCGCCGTAGCCGATCGCCTTGATGTGCGGCTCGCGGTCGATCTGCTTCGACGTCGTGCCCGAGCAGACCAGCCCGTGGAACCCCGAGCAGGCGCCGCAGGCGATCGTCACGAAGAGGAAGGGGAAGAGGAGTCCTGTCATCCCGCCGGCATCGAACGTGCGGAAGGCGGGCTGTCGGATCTCGTAACCGCCGAAGAAGACGCCGATCACCCCCAGCGCCAGGGCGAAGTAGAGCACGAACCCGCCGAGGTAACCGCGCGGCTGCAGGAGAGACCACATCGGCACCATCGAGGCGACGCAGCAGTAGGCGAGAATCAGCAGCGCCCACCACCTCGCGTCGGCCATCACGAAATACGTCGAGACCTTCGTCCCGAGCCATACCGCACCAAAGGTCGCCGGGACGAAGATCGCCGTCAGCAGCCAGAGCGGCGGACTCAGGAAACGCTGGACGAATCCCATGATCACCGCCAGCGTCAGATAGAAGATGCTCGCCGCAGCGACCGCGCCGCCGGGATGAAAGGTCGCCGCGGCGGTGGCGAGTTCCTCGGTGCCGGTGACGAAGCTCGAGGCGGTGATGTCGGCGAAGGCGACGATCACGTAGACGAGGGCCAGCCAGATGAAGCCCATCATCGCCACGCCGGCACGAGGCCCGATGTGCTCGCGGGC
>DATLYG010000228.1:0-2272 GCA_035574985.1 Thermoanaerobaculia bacterium
CGATCCATCAACACCAGTGCGATCTCGCCGCGGCTCTCGGCTCTCAGGAGGACTGAGATCTCGTTGTCCTGCCTGAAGCCGAGAGCCGGGCGCTGTCTCTGTCTCTAATGATTCGAGGCGCGCAGGCGTTTGGTCGACGGAGGCGGCGGGGCGAGGCTCATGATCGCCGCCGACGCTTCCTTCGTCAGCAACGTGAAGCGCGGGTCCACCTGCGCCGTCTCGGGGAAGAAGGCGCCGTTGTTCTGCAGCAGAGGCGCGATCGACGCGACCGGGATCTCGGTCTTGTATCCCGCGTTGATCGCCTTGATGATCTCGTTGGCGAAGAGCGTGTAGCCGATGTCGGTGAAGTGTGCGCCGTCGAAGCTGAAGAAGCCGCCGGTGAGAAATGCGCCGGTGATGTTGAACGGTCCGACGAACAGCCTGCCGCTGGCGATCCGGTCGAACAGCCCCTTGAAATCGGCGACCGGAATGTCCTTCGATGTCGCGACCTGACTGATCACGCCGTTCATTTCGTTCGCCCGCGCGACGATCTGGGCAATCTCCGCCGGGGTCAGCACGAAGCGGTCGGGCAGGGGGCGTCCGACGTTCGGCAGCGTCGGGAAAAGCGGTTTGAGTGCGGCGGGGAGCCCGTAGCCGGTCGCGATCTCGGTCGTCGCGGTCAGCAGAATCTTGCTGCCGGGGGGAAGCTGCCCGACGGTTCCGTCACCGAGTTCGGCGATGTAGTAGACCGGTTTTCCGTCCGGTCCGAGGACCGGCTGCCGGGTGGTCGGATCGACGAGGAACGGCGGAACGGTGTTGACGAGCGGAAGGGTGTCGGGATTCGTCGGAACGTTCGTGACGACCATTCCGGCCGTGGGCGCACCGGCGGTGAGCTTGTCGATCAACGCCGTGAACGAGGTTCTGAAGACGTCGAGTGGCACGAGCGCTTTCGGCGTCCCGAGCTGCAGCGCGCCCAGCAGCTCGTTCGCTCCGAACTCGACGACCAGGAACGTCGGCCTCTGCGAGAGCGCCTGGTCCGCCGCCGTGCCGAGTCCGCGAAGAATGAATTGCGCGAAGACCTGCGCGGTCCGTGTCGGGGCTTCCTTGCCGGTGAGCGTGATGGCGTCGGCGGCGATCGCGCCGGGAATCGCCAGATTGTTGTAAGGCCGTCCGAACGAGAGCATTGCCGGCACGCCGGTCGATGTCTCGGTGGAAAACGTCGGCGCGAAGTTCACCAGGACCATCTCCGGTCCAATGCCGGGATAGGTCACGAGCGGCTGCGCGAAGCAGTCGTCGGTGGCGGAGGCGTTCGGTTCGCAGAGCTTCCGCCCGACCTGGGTGGCGACGATGGCGGGCGGGCTGAAGCGCTGGTGCCGCTCGTTCAGCGATGCGCTCTCCACGCCGGCCGACAGGCTCGTGCCGAGGGCATAAAGCCGGGTGAAGTCCGCCGTTCCGCGCGCGGCGAACGACGGAGTCGCGGCGAGCAGATTCGCGATGATCAGCGTTGCTGCGTGAAGCAGATTCTTCTTCATGGTCGATCTCCTAGAACCTGTACCCGAAGTTGACGCTGACGAGATTCGCGTCCGTCCTGTACGTTCCGTTCAGATTGTCGGCGCTCCGTCCCTCGGTGCTGCGGTCGAGGAAGTGGAGGACGAAATCGGTGACGTCGACGATCCAGGGACCGCGGTGGAATCCGATGCCGAACGAGACGCCGGTCCGGTCGGAGTCGGGAAGGATCGGCCCCACCGACTCGGTCGGCTGCGGGTTCTCGTCATAGACCGCGCCGAGGCGAATGCTCCAGTCGTCGTTGATCCGGCGGTTGCCGCCGATGCGGTACGACATCGTGTTCTTCCAGTTCTCCGGGCGATGAAGATCGATTCCCCTGGTCCGGTCGAACTCGACGAGCAGGGTCTCGAAGCGGCTCCACGTCACGTAGGTCACATCGGCTTCGATGTCCCATCCGGGAACCGCCGTCGTGGCGATGCCGGCGACGGTGGTGGCCGGGAAGGGGATCGTCGTCCGGATCCCCTGGTTGGGCGGGATGCCGGCCCGGACGAGCGGGTCGAGGCGCGGGTCGATCGGGATCTGGGTGAACGTCGCGTCTCCCTTCAGATCGATGTCCATGCCGGAGCGGTAGGAGAGCCCGACGCGCCACGTCTCGTTCGCGCGGAACAGCACCCCCGCGTTCCAGCCGATCCCCGAGTCCCAGTCGCTGCTGAGATAGACGTTCACGGCGTCGGCGAAGCGCTGCGTGAAGGGATTGAGCACCGCGTTGTTGCGCTGGAGCGTGACC
>DATLYG010000229.1:0-6642 GCA_035574985.1 Thermoanaerobaculia bacterium
CGCCGATCCCGGTTCAACGAGAGATCGCCGACTTCCTCGACGCCGAGACGGCGCGGATCGACGCGCTCATCCAGAAGAAGCAGCGGATGGTCGCTCTCCTGGAGGAGCGCCGCACAGCTTTGACGATCGCCGGGGTCATGAACCCGGCGTGGCCGCGCGTCAAGCTGACGCTCCTCGCACAGCTCGGCAGCGGGCACACGCCGAGCCGTAGCAGGCCGGAGTGGTGGGAAGACCCCACGATCCCCTGGATCACCACCGGCGACATCGCGCAGATGCGGGGCGATCGGATCGAGTTCATTGAGTCGACGAGGTTCTCGATCAGCGAGCTCGGCCTTGCTAACTCCGCCGCCGAACTCCATCCCGCTGAGACGGTCGTGCTCTCGCGGACAGCCTCGGTCGGCTTCTCGGCGATCATGGCGCGCCCGATGGCGACGAGCCAGGACTTCGCCACTTGGACGTGCGGGCCACATCTTCGTCCGCGGTTCCTCCTCCTGTGCCTGCGGGCGATGCGCTCGGAGCTGCTCGGCCGGCTGGCGATGGGATCGACCCACAAGACGATCTACATGCCCGACATCGAGAGCATCCGTGTCCCGCTGCCGTCCCGCGAGGAGCAGGACCGGGTCGTGAGCGACGTATGGGCGCACCTTCGCGCGATCGACCGCGTGGTTGATGCCATCGATCGGCAAGTCGAGCTCCTCGGTGAGCACCGCCAGGCGCTGATCACCGCCGCCGTCACCGGCCAGCTCGACCTCTCAAAGGCGGCAGCGTGAGCGGTGCGACCGAGCTCAAGTTCGAGGGCGCGATCGAGGCGTGGCTCCTCGAGCGCGGCGGGTACGCGAAGGGCGATCCGAAGACGTTCGACGTCGCGCTCGGGCTCGACCCCGGCGATCGTCAAAGCTGTGCGGCGCTCCTCCAGGAGAGCGACCATCCGCTGCTTCTTCTGGATGAGCGCGTCGATCCGCGCCGTCTCGGCGTCGAGGAAGTCGGCGATCTCTCGTTGAACCGGGATCGGCGGGAGTGGGATCCGCTCGTTCAACAGATCGATCGAGGAGAGGTGCTTGACGGTCGTGAAGTACGTGACGTCGTTGATTGCTTGAAGCGGCAGCGGGAGCAGGTAGGCGAGGAATCTCTGGTCGAGTGACTCCCGAGCGCGGAGAAGACAAAGCCGCTGATTCAACGCAGCCGTGCCGCCGAACCACCGTACGGAGTTGAAGTCGCCGTCCATCCCGACGATGACATCGCCGTCTCGGACGGTTACGTTGTCGGGCACCGGTCCGTCGAATAGCGTCTCGGTCTTGCCGACCAACAGATCGCGAATTCTGATGACTGGAACTCCCGCGATCTGGTTGAAGCCCGCCGAGTCGAATGGGAACCCGTTGACCAGCGTGACATGATCCTTTAGCCGGGCGACTGGCCACAACAGTCGCGCGTCATCGATCCACAAGGAGCGAGTACTCACCGCGCCACCTCGCCGAGCAGCTCGTGGATCTCCGCCTCGAGCTTGCCGATCTCCGCGTCGATCTCCGCGAGCGGCCGGGGCGGCACGTAACGGTAGAAGTGCCGCGTGAGCGGGATCTCGTAGCCGATCTTCGTCTTCGCGTGGTCGACCCAGGCGTCGGGGACGTACGGAAGCACCTCGGCCTGCATGTACTCCTCGACCGCTCGCCGGTACGGCTCGCTCACGAGACGCGCCGAGGGGTCCGGCTCGAACGTCGCGGGCTCGGGTGCAAGGGGGACGTTCTCGTAGTCGCGGAGCTCGGGGTCGGGCTCGTCGAGCGCCGGCGCCTCAGGGTCGCGGACGGCGAGCGCCTCCAGCAGCGCCTTCGCCTCGGCCTGCGAGAGCTTGCCGTTCGCCGAAAGCGCCTCCCTGCGGTCGGTCGTCGAGAACCCCGCGAGCGAAGAGATCGCAGCGGCGAGCTTCTCCCGAGCGGCCTCGTCGAGCTTCGCGAAGGCCTTCGAAGCCTCGAGCCGCTCGACCGCGCCGTCGCCCGTGTAGCGCAGGCGAAGCGGGCGCTCGACGGTGATCCGCTGGTAGCCGAAGGCCTCGTTCGGGAGGATCTTGACCCGCTCGTTCTCCTCGAACCCGCCGTAGAGGCGGGTGATCTCGTCGATCTGCTCGTCGGAGATCTGCTTGCGCTTCTCCCCAAGGCTCTTGCGCATCTTCACCCAGAGCTCGCGGGCGTCGACGAGCTGCATCTTGCCGCGGCGCTCGGCGCTCTTGCGGTTCGTGACGACCCAGAAGTAGGTCGAGATGCCGGTGTTGTAGAAGAGCTGGTCGGGGAGGGCGACGACGGCCTCGAGCCAGTCGTTCTCGATGATCCAGCGGCGAATCTCCGAGGGGCCGGAGCCGGCGCCACCGGTGAAGAGGGGCGAGCCGTTGAAGACGATCGCGAGCCGCGAACCGCCCTGCTCGACCGGCTTCATCTTGGAGAGCATGTGCTGGAGGAAGAGGAAGCTGCCGTCGTTGATCGCCGGGAGCCCGGCGCCAAAGCGGCCGTCGGAGCCGAGGTTCGCGTGCTCGTCCTTAACGACCTGCTCCACGCTCTTCCACTCCACGCCGAAGGGCGGGTTGGCGAGCATGTAGTCGAAGGTGCGACCTTGGTGGCCGTCCTGGGAGAAGGAGTTGCCAGAGACGATGTGGGACGCGTCCTGGCCCTTCAGCATCATGTCCGACCGGCAGACGGCGTACGTCTCGTCGTTCAGCTCTTGGCCGAAGACCTCGAGGCGCGCGTCCGGGTTGAGGTGGCGGAGGTGGTCTTCGGCGACGGAGAGCATGCCGCCAGTGCCGCAGGCCGGGTCGTAGAGCGTCTTCACGATTCCGCGGGTGCGCAGGACGTCCTCGTCCTCGACGAAGAGGAGGTTCACCATCAGCCGGATGACCTCGCGCGGGGTGAAGTGCTCGCCCGCGGTCTCGTTCGAGAGCTCCGAGAAGCGGCGGATGAGCTCCTCGTACAGGTAGCCCATCTCGAGGTTGGAGACGACGTTCGGGTGGAGGTCGATCTCCGCGAACTGCGAGACGACGAGGTAGAGAAGGTTCTTCTCGGCGAGGCGTGTGATCTGTGCGTCGAACCCGAACTTCTCGATCACGTCGCGGGCCGCCGGCGAGAAGCCGGCGATGTAGGAGCGCAGGTTCCCAGCCACGTTCGCCGGGTCGTCGAGAAGCCGCCTGAAGTCGAGCGGGCTCGTGTTGTAGAACTGCTCGCCCGAGACGGCGCAGAGCACCGGCTCCATGTTCTCGACTCGCCCCTTCAGCGCTTCGTGGCGTGCCAAGACGTCTGCCTTCGTAGGCTCGAGTACGCAGTCGAGACGGCGCAAGACGACAAGCGGGAGGATCACCCGCCCGTACTCGGACTGCTTGTAGACGCCGCGCAGCTTGTCCGCCACCGACCAGATGAAGGCGGCGTGGTTCCGCAGCTGAGGATCTGTCCTCACGCCGGCAAAGCGTAATCCGCCTTTCCGGACGTGGCACTTACGCCCGCGAGACGGATCATGCGCGGGTTGCGACGCAGTCGTGAAGCGAGTCCGGTTACTACCAGCGCTGACGCCGTTTACGCCCTGACGAACCTCGCTCCGGCCTCGCGCAGCATCGCGAACGGCGTGATGCACTCGACCTCGAGGTCGGAACACGCGTCTGGGATCTTGATCTTGTTCGGTGAGTTCGACGACACCTCGTGCGTAACGACGACGTCGGCGTGCGCGTGAGCGTGGGACACGAGGTAGTAGTCGGCCTTTGCGAGGAAGTCGGCCACCGCTGCAGGTGTGTACCGATCGCAGTTGGTCGCCCACTCGCTGACGATCCGCAGGCTCGCCACAACCTCGTCGTCGGGCGGTAGAAAGAAGGTCTCGTCGCGGTCCATCACCCAGCGCGCGAGCTCGTCGCCGCCACCCCGTAACTCGTACCCGACCGCCTCGACACTTGCGAGGGTGCCGTCAGCGTTCGCGGTCAGCAGCCAGTCCCAGAATCCAGGAACAACGTCGAAGGCGTAGTGCCTGTTGGTCGCTTGGATGAACACGTCCGCGTCGACGAGGTACATCACTCACCCCGCACCTGCGCGGCCAGCTGGTTGAACGTCGCCACACTGCGAACCCCAAGCAGCTGGAACGCATCGCGATACAGCGTGGCGCCCTCAAGCGTGCTCTCGATGATCGCCCGGGAGAAACGCCGGCTCGCCCGTAGCGGCTGCGTGTTGTAGAAGTTGCCACCACGGCCACCCTCGCCGTCCTCTTCGAGGATCGCCAGCACGCGATCGCGTTCTGCTTCGTACGCGGCGCGATACTCCTCCCACGAGAGGTACTGGGCCTCGTGCGCCCGGCGAAGGATGACGAGGGTGCTGACCTTGAACCGCGCCGCGAGACGTTCGAGCTCTGCCGTCAGAGGCTGATCTCGCCGAAAGGCCAGTCGAATGGATGCGAGTGGGACTAGGAACTCCGCAGCGACCTGGTTGCACCAGCGTTCGATTCCGATGTCCGGGACGAATGCCGGGTCCGCGTCCGAGAGCGCGGAAACGCCGATCCAGAGATGGGCCAGCTCGTGGGCGAGCGTGAAGATCTGCGCAGCCTTCGTGTCCGCTCCGTTCACGAACACGACTGGAGCGAGCTCGTGAACCAGCGTGAACCCGCGGAACTCCGTCGGCCTTAGCTTCCGGCGAGTGTTGTTGCCGACGACGCCGTTCACCATCACCAGGACTCCGAGGTCCTCGGCTCGTCCGATCAATACGCTGAGGGCGTTCGCCCACGTCGCTCCGCGCACCTCGGGGCTGTAGTCGAGAGCCTCGGCCATTGCGCGAGCTGCGTCGACGACGGGTGTATCCGTGGACAAGGAGCCGACGAAGGGAAGGCGAGCTCGGCCCGTCGAGCGTGCGTACTCGGCATACCAGTCCTGCCGTTGCTGGCAGAGGAAGATCGTGTCGAGGAGGTCCGGGCTTGGCCGCCTGATCGCTTCATCACCCATGGTTCGGTAGTCCGCGATGGGCAACGGCTCCTCAGGTGGCTCCGGAAGGAGGAGGTAGCCGATCGGCGTTCTCGTTGCACGAGCGAAGCTCTCGAGCTGCTTCAGCGTCGGAGCGAGTGTTCCCCTCTCCCACTCCCAGAGCTTCGGGAAGCGCGCAGCCAGTTCATCCGGATCACGAGTCGAGCGTTCGCGGGCCCAGACGAGCAGCTCGGGCCTGACATCGACACGGACCGTCACGCGAGCAATTCTGTCGATCGCCAACGACAACGGCAGGCGTTCGCGAGGCGCTCACTCGTCTCCCCGCGACCTGCGAAGCCCCATAGCAAGCGAGACACAGATGCATCCTTTCGATGCCCCGTGGGTGACCGTGATGAGTACCGGCGCGACTCGTCACGGTCATATGGCGCACTTGCGAAAGTGCATCTATGTCTCGCCCTCTTTCCAGGGTGAGTAAGGGTGCCTACCGCGTGCCCCTACCTCTTCGAGCGGGTCCGTGGAGAGGATGGCGAAGTAGTGGCGAAGTATTGGCGAAGTTCGCCAGTGACCCTGTGCGCGTGGTCAACGACAAGCGAAGCGGCGGAGTTTCGGCGGAGGTTTCGCGGACTTCCGCAGCGCATCCTGGGAGCGTGGAGAGTCCTGCGTACAGCGCCCAGTTCGATCTCGATCGAGGCGGCCAGCTCGTCCTGTTCGAGCCTACGGAGCGCGAGGCGGTCGACCGCGTCAATGATGACGAACGGCGCAATGGCCAGCCTGGAGCACACGCTGCTGAAGCGGCCAGCACCCGAGACGCGTTGTCGCTCGGGGGTGCCGATCGCGCTGTCTTGAGGACGCTGGAGGAAGCGCTCGTTGGCGCACGCGAGACTGGCGACGATCGCCCCACACTCGTGGTCCTCGCCTCTCGCGTCGGCGACCTCGGTAGGCCCCGTCCTACTCCTCTGGCCGATCAGGTCTTCTTGCGACAGGCGCGCGACGAGTGGTTGCAGCGACTTGAGGTGCAGCAGAAGAGCGAGAGTACGCGCGTCGGCTACCGGGTCGCCATCGACGACCTGCTCGACTGGTCGGAGACGAACGACCGCGACGTCCTCGAGGAGGCGGCGATCGTCGACTACCTGCGCTCCTACCGGCAGAGAGCGAGTCCTGCCGCGTCAACGTACTACCGGCGCTTCGTTCTCCTGCGTCGGTTCCTGCGATGGGCCTGTCGGCGGCAGGGTCTCACCGATCCGTTCCACGACCTCGAGGCCCCGCCGAAGCCTCGTCAGGAGAGCGACTGGCTGACGCCGGAGGAGTTTCGACGGCTGCTCGACGCGGCCGGAAGGCCGCAGCGGAACCTCCCTGGCCTCGCCGAGCGCGACCAGCTCGTGTTGCTCACCCTCGTCCTGACAGGACTGAGACGCTCCGAGCTCTGTGCCCTCGACTGGCGCGACCTCGAGCTCGACGGTCGCAAGCCGTCACTGCTCGTCCGCTCCGGGAAGCGCGGCAAGTCACGGCGCCAGCCGATCCCCACGAGCCTCGCGCGCCAGTTGCAGAGGCTGGCGAACGTCCACTACCCCGAGCCGACCGATCCGGTCTTCTGCGGGCTCCAAGGCGGACGACTGCAGGAGACCATCCTCGCCGACATCATCGGCCGCGCCGCGAAACGCGCCGGGCTCGGGAAGCACGTCACCGCCCACACCCTCCGCCACACGGCCGCG
>DATLYG010000230.1:0-10113 GCA_035574985.1 Thermoanaerobaculia bacterium
CCGCCCGCCGCGACCGCTCCTGCGCCGATGTAGAGAACGTAGGCATTGCGGATCGCTCCCGGCGACATGTCGCGGATCAGGACCGACGTTTCGGGCGCCAGCGGGGCCGCGAGCTGGTCGCCGAAGAACTTGATCATCGGAATGAGCACGAGGTAGGCGAGCACGCCGCCCGCGCACATGACCGCGGCGATGCGCGGACCGATGATGTAGCCGACGCCGAGAAGCTCCGGGGAGACTTCCACCGCGACGGACGCGCCGTTGAACGGCGGACCGAAGACTTTCGTCGGCGCGTCCTTCCAGGTGCGGAAGGCGGCCATGGCGGTCTTGTAGACGAGGCCGATCCCGAAGCCGGTGAAGATCGTCCTGGCGCTCGTCCCCGCCCCGCCCAGCGCCTCCTGTTCGCGGCGGGCCGCCTCCGAGGCGGCGGCGCGCGATTCGGCAGACGCCCCCGCCTTCAAAACTTCGGCGCAGGCCGTCCCTTCGGGGTACTTGAGGATGCCGTGCTGTGCGACGATCAGCGCGCGCCGCAGCGGGATCATCATCAGGATGCCCAGCAGCCCCCCAAGGATTGCGACGAGCATCACGCGCGTGATCTCCAGGTCGTAACCGAGAATGAGGATGGCGGGCATCGTCACGCCGACCCCGAACGCGATCGACTCGCCGGCCGATCCTGCGGTCTGCACGACGTTGTTCTCGAGAATCGTCGCCTCGCGGAGTCCCATCTTCGAGAGGATCTTGAAGAGGGTGATCGAGATGACGGCGACCGGGATCGACGCGCTGACGGTCAGTCCCACTTTCAGCACCAGATAGAGGGACGACGCACCGAAGATGATGCCGAGGATGGTGCCGACGATGACGGGGAGCGGCGTCAGCTCGCGAAGGTTCGTCTCGTTCGGAATGTACGGCTCGAATACAGCCGGAGCGGCTTCGGGTTGCGCACCGACTCGGTCAGGGTAACCCTGAGGCGGCGTTGCGGTCATGTGGTTCTCCTCGATCACCTGCGAAAGCAGGGTGATAGCAGCCGGGGTGCGCCATTGTACCCGTCAATCGGCCGGAGTCAGCGTGACGTCGATGCGCTGGTAATAGAGCGAGGTGAGCCCTTCGTAAGCCGAGTCGGTCCCGACGAGCAGCCAGAGATCTCCCTCGGGAGAGGAACGGACGACCGAGGTGTGCCGGTGCTTTCGCACGATCGAGACGTAGACGTACGAGCCGTCGCAGTCGCGGCCGTTGGCGATGTTCCCCGCGACCGACGCGTCGGCACCGCTCTCCCCCTGATGCCCTTTGTCGATGTTCATCACGTAGTGATTGGTGCCGTCGAGCTGCGGCATCGGCATCCGTGGCGACGCGCCGACTTTCAGGTAGACGCTCTCGCCGGGAGCGCCGCCGGCCCCCACGCATCCGGCAGGCGCGTCCGACCCGAGACGGACGGTGAAAGTCACGAGATAGGCGCGGTTCGGCTGGATTCCGTCGGCGGGACCGAGGCGGCGCCGGAGAAACATGAAGAGATCGTCGGAGCGGTTCATGCCGCTGATGTAGAAGCCCTGTCCCGTTCCGAGTTCCGGGGGAAGCGGAGCGATCTTCGCCTCCAGCCGCATGTCGCCGCTGGCCGGCGAGTAGTCGCTGAAGCCGGCCTCCCAGCCGAGCGCGCCGAACTGGAAATCGAACGAGAGCCCGAGGCCGGATGGCGCAACGACGGCGCGACGTCGCGGCGCGGCATCGATCGGCGAGGCGAACGCGAGCAAGGCGAGCAGAAGAATGGCGCGGCGTCTCATGCGTCAGGTCTCGGCGGCCGCGGGAATGCCGGACGCGAGTAGATAACGTCCGGTGATGCTGCGGGGATTCGCGCAGACGTCCTCGGGACGACCGACTGCAACGATTTCGCCACCGAGGTCGCCCCCCTCGGGGCCGAGGTCGATGATCCAGTCGGCCGCGGCGATGAGCTGGATGTTGTGCTCGATGACCACGACCGAGTTCCCGCGGCCGATCAGATCGCGAAACGTCCGGATGAGCTGCCTCACGTCCGATGCGTGCAGGCCGGTGGTCGGCTCGTCGAACAGAAAGAGACGTCCCTGTTCGGCCTTCACGTTCTCGGCGAGAAACGCGGCGAGTTTCAGCCGTTGCGCCTCGCCGCCGGAGAGGGAGGCGGTCGACTGTCCGAGCCGGAGGTATCCGAGCCCGACCGAGCGGAGTGCGGAGAGTCTCCGGATCACGGCGCGGCGGTCGACGAAAAACCGCATCGCCTCGTCGACGGTCATGCCGAGAATCTGGTCGACGTCCTTCCCCTTGTAGCGGACTTTCAACACCTGCTCGCCGAAGCGTCGTCCGCCGCACGTGTCGCAGACGACTTCGACGTCGGCGAGGAACTGCATGTCGATGGTGACCGTTCCCGCCCCCTGGCAGGTCTCGCAGCGGCCTCCCGCCGTGTTGAACGAGAACATTCCGGCGGTGACGCCATGCAGCTTCGCCGCGGTGGTCTCGGAAAGGAGCTTCCGGATCTCGTCCCACGCTTTCACGTACGTGGCGGGGTTCGACCGCGTCGAGCGCCCGATCGGTGACTGATCGACGAGCTGCATGTCGCAGATGAGGTTCAGGCCGTCGATCGAGGAGACCCTGCCGATCTCGAGCCCAGCGATGCCGCGGGCGTCACGCTGGTAGCGGTTGTAGAGGCAGTCGCGGATCAGCGTCGACTTTCCGGAGCCGGAGACGCCGGTGATGGCGACGAGTTTTCCGAGAGGGATGGTGACGTCGATGTTCTTCAGATTGTGTGCGCGCGCGCCGCGGATGACGATCTCTCCCTCGTGCGGCGGTTCGAGCGGCTCGTCGGCGCGCTCGTACGGGGCGTGCGCCGCCTGGGGGCGTGGCGGGCCGGCGTAGAGAACTTCTCCGCCGAACTCCCCCGCCCCCGGACCCAGTTCGATGGTGTGATCGGCGCCCGCGATGATCGTCGGGTCGTGTTCGACGACGACGACGGTGTTTCCGGCGTTGCGCAGGCGGCGGAGGACGGCCAGCAGCCGCTCGCTGTCGCGGGCGTGGAGGCCGACCGTCGGCTCGTCGATGACGTACATCGTCTCGGTGAGCGAGCTGCCGAGAGCGGCCGCGAGGTTGATCCTCTGGGACTCGCCGCCCGAGAGCGTGCGGGTCTGGCGGTCGAGAGTCAGATAGGAGAGTCCGACCTCGTCGAGATAAGTCAACCTGTTGACGATCTCGCGCCGCAAATGTCCCGCCATCGCCTCTTCCTCCCGCGAAAGCGGCAGGTACTCCCAGAAACGGCGTGCGCTTCTGACGTCCATGGCGAAGAGATCGGCCACGGTGAGGTCGCGGAACCGGACGTTGGACGCCGCCGTTTTCAGGCGCGACCCGTGGCATTGCGGGCACGGTTCGTAGCTGCGGTATTTCGCCAGCTTCACGCGGACGTGGATCTTGTACTTCTTCGTCTCCAGCCAGTCGAAGAACCCCTTGATGCCGTACCACTTTCCGCGGCCGTTGTAGAGGATGTCCCACTCCTCCGGCGTGAGGTCCCTGACCGGCACGTCGAGGCGAAGTCCATACTTGCGGGCCGCTCTCTCGAGGTCGTCGTAGCAGTCCTCGTATCCGGCGGAGTTCCAGGGGGCGACCGCCAGTTGGTCGAGACGAAGGTCGCGGTTCGGAATGACCTTCTCCATGTCGATCCCGATGATCCGGCCATAGCCCTGGCAGATCGTGCAGGCGCCGAGCGGCGAGTTGAACGAGAAGAGGTGGGGCGTCGGTTCGGGAAACTCCGTTCCGCACCGGTTGCACGCGAAGTGCGACGTGAAGCGGTGGCTGATCCACCCTTCCGGCGACTCCTCGAGGACATTGACGGTTCCTCTGGAGATGTCCAGCGCCTGCTCGACCGCCTCCGTGATCTGCGCCGTCCTCCCGGCCTCCACGCGCAGGCGCGTGACCACCAGCTCGAGCGAGGTGAAGCCGCCGAGATCGATCTCCTTCAGGTCCCGCACCTCGCCGCCGATCCAGACGCGGTAGAAGCCCGCCCTGATGAGCTGCTCGAGGACCGCGGCACGATGTTCCGGCTCGAAAAAGACGGGAGCGAGAATGACGATGCGGCTCCCGGCCAGCAGGGTGACGATCTCGCCGGTGATCGACTGAGGAGTCTCCTTCCGCACGCGAGCGCGGCAGTCGGGGCACCATGTCTCGCCGCAATAGGTCATGAAGAGACGGATGTAGTCGGCCAGTTCGGTGGCCGTCGCGACGGTCGATCTCGCGTTCTTGACCGAGTTCTTCTGCTCGATGGCGATGGCGGGGAGGATTCCGTCGATCTCGTCGACGTCGGGACGGTCGATCCGTTCGAGAAACTGCCGCACGTAGGTCGACATCGACTCGACGAACCTCCGCTGACCCTCGGCATAGAGGGTATCGAAGGCGAGCGACGACTTGCCCGAGCCCGACGGTCCCGTCAGCACGGTGATCTGTCGCTGCGGGATCTCCACGGAGATGTTCTTCAGGTTGTGCGTCCGCGCCCCACGGATGACGATCGTGCGGGAAGGCATATCGGAATGACAACGCCAGGGGACGGCGGCGCTGTTCCGCCGCGTCAGAGGCGGATGGCGTGACGATGGTAGAAGTTGTAGTCGCCGAGGCGGGCGCGCAGCTTCTGAACGATTTCCGCGGGAAGCTTTCCTTCGGCTGCGGCGGCGTTTGCCTCCACCTGCCGGATGTTGCGCGCGCCGGGGATCGTCGTGGCGACGGCTTCGTGCGCCAGGACGAACTGCAGGGCGGCCTCGGAAAGGCTCCGGGCCGCGCCGCCGACGATGGCCCGCGCCTCGTCGACCCGCTCGATCGCCTCGGCCAGCCGTTTCGGGGTGAGAAAGTTCTGGCGGATGTCGTCCGAAGGAAATGCCGTTTCGTGCCGGAACTTCCCCGTCAGCAGTCCCGAGGCGAGGGGGACCCGGGCGATGATGCCGTAGTTCTTCTCCCTTGCCAGCGGAAGCAACTCCTTCTCGGGAGCCTGATTGAGGATGTTGTAGAGAACCTGCAGCGCGTGCCCCCATCCGCGGCGGATGATCTCCACTCCCTCCTCCGGCCCGGTGATCGAGACGCCCCAGAAGCGGATCTTTCCCTGATCCTGCAGCATCTCCATCGCCTCCTGGATCTCCTCGCGGCGGAGGTCCTCGAGGGTCGGGTTGTGTGCCTGATAGAGATCGATGTAGTCGGTGCGGAGCCGCTTGAGCGAGCCGTGGACGGCGACGAAGATGTGTTTCTTCGAGAAATCCTTCCGCAGCTCGCCGGAGGCCGAGCGCGTCACGCCGAACTTCGTGGCGATGACGGCCTCGTGCCGGTGCCGCGCCAGAACGATGCCCAGCAGCGACTCGCTGCGGCCGAAGCCGTAGCTGTCGGCGGTGTCGAAGAAATTGATTCCGAGATCGCGAGCGCGCCGGATGGTGGCGAGCGATTCCTCGTCGCTCGTCTTCCCCCATCCGAGAGGCGCGCCCGACCCCTCCGACGGGCCGCCGATCGCCCATCCGCCGAAGCCGATGGTGCTGACGGAGATGCCGGTCCTGCCGAGCGTGCGGTATTGCATGCGTTGCCGTCGCGATTCTACCGGTTGCGCAGCTCTTACAGCCGCACCTGACGCACCTCTTCCATTTCGCGGTACGAGCGCAGGAAGTTGAGGGTCTCGGGATCGAGGGGTGTGTCGACGGTGATGACGGCCAGCGCCTTGCCGCCCGATGCCGTACGGGCGAGGTTGTATTCGGCGATGTTGATCTCGCGGTCGCCCAGCAGCGTGCCCACCTTTCCGATCACGCCGGGGACGTCCTTGTTGATGGCGTAGATGAGGTTCCCTTCCGGCTTGAACTCCACGCGGAAGTCGTTGACCGAGACGATGCGGGGGTTCTTCTCGCTGAACACGGTGCCGGAGACGCACGTCTCCTGACTGCGCGACGCGACGCGGAACGTGATCAGGTTCGTGTAGTCGTGCGGCACCGGGTGCGTCGTCGAGGCGATGGCGATGCCACGCTGCTGGGCGAGCTGTTCGGCGTTGACGAAGTTCACGGAGTCGGAGTGGGGCGCGAGCAGCCCCTTGAGTGCTGCGACGGAGAGGATCTTCGTCAGACGTTCCTCGATCCCCCACAGCTCGATCGCGGCGCGGGTCACCGGGCCGGCCGCGATCTGTGCGGCGAAAAGGCCGAGCTTTTCGGCGAGATGGATCAGCGGTGCGGCGTCCGCATCGGCAACCCCTTCGAACGGGAGGTTCACGGCCGAGACGAAGATCGAACCGCGAAGCGCGTCGATGACCATCTCCGCCGTCTGCACCGCGACGCGGTCCTGCGCCTCGATGGTGTTCGCTCCGATGTGCGGCGAGAGGACGATGTTCTTCGCGCCGAGCAGCGGATGGCCGGCAGGAGGAGGTTCTTCCTCGTAGACGTCGATCGCGGCTCCCGCCACCTTGCCGGAGTTCAGCGCCTCGGCGAGCGCACGCTCCTGGTAGATGCCCCCCCGCGCGCAATTGACCAGCATCACGCCGTCCTTCATCCGGGCGATCTCATGGTGGCCGATCATTCCGTGCGTCTCCTCGGTGAGCGGCGTATGGACGGTGATGATGTCCGCGCGCGCGATCAGGTCGGCAAACGCCGCTTGTTCCGCGCCCACTTTCTCGAACACCGAGGGCGAGATGTAGGGGTCATACGCGACGACCTGCATCCCGAAGGCGCGGGCCCGGACCGCCACACGCGAACCGATCCTCCCGAGTCCGATGATGCCGAGAGTCTTTCCATTCAGCTCGCTTCCCATGAACTTCGAGCGGACCCACTCCCCGCGCCGGACGCTGGCGTGGGCCTCGGGAATGTTGCGGCAGAGCGCCAGCAGCATCGCCATCGTGTGCTCGGTGGCCGAAATGATGTTTGCCGTCGGCGCATTGATGACGAGGATCCCGCGTGCCGTGCAGGCGTCGACGTCGACGTTGTCGAGGCCGACGCCGGCGCGGCCGACGACCCGCAGCCTCCTCCCGGCGTGGACCAGCTCACTCGTCACGGCGGTGCCGCTGCGCGTGATCAGCGCGTCGGACTCCGCGACGGCAGCGAGAAGCTGCTCTCCCTTCAGTCCGGGGCGGTAGTCGAGTTCCGCGTCCGCCGCGGCGCGGACGATCGCGAGACCCGATTCGGCGAGGGTGTCGGTGACGAGGACGCGCCACGTCATGCGCGCGCGACCTCCTCGAGTTCGCCGAGCATCGTCTCGAGCGACTCGAGCGGGACGTCGCCCATGTGGCCGATGCGGAAGGTCGATTCCTTCCACTCGCCGTAGCCTCCGCCCAGCGTGTAGCCGCGCTTCTTCATCGCGGCGCGGAGCGACTCGGCGCCGATGACGGGCGCCAACGCCGTGACGGTGACCGAGGCATGTTCCGGATCGGCGGCGAGCTTCGCGTAGCGCGCGGTCCGTTCGATCGTGAGGTCGCGCATTCTTCGGTGACGCTCGAACCGTGCGGGGAGCGTCTCCTTTCGCAGAATCGCATCGAGCTGGGCGGCGAGTCCGTAGAAGTGAGGAATCGACGGCGTCGACGGCACGCTGTCCTCCGCCGCCTTCTCCACGTATTGCACCAGATCGAAGTATGTACCGCGGTAGGGATGTTTCCGCGCGCGCTGCACCGCCTGCTCGGACATCGCCACGACCGTGACGCCGGGCGGGAGAGCGAGCCCCTTCTGCACGCTGGCAAAGCAGACGTCGAGACCCCACTCGTCGAACTGCACCGGCATTCCGCCGAGGGACGAGACGGCGTCGACGAGGATCATCGTGTCGGGCGACTCGTCGCGGATGATCTTCGCCAGGGTCGCGATGTCGTTCGTCACGCCGGTCGACGTCTCGTTGTGGGTGAGAGTCACGGCATCGTAGTGGACGCGGCGGGAGGCGAGATGATCGGCGAGTTCTTCGGGATCGATCGCGCTTCCCCATGGCGCCTCGAGGCGGTCCGCCTCGTGGCCGAGCGACTGCGCGATCTGGAACCAGCGTTCGGAGAACGCACCGCAGGTCGTGACGAGCACCCGCCGCGCAACGCAGTTCTCCAGCGCCGCCTGCATCAGTCCGGTCCCGGAGCAGGTGACGACGAACGTCTGCTGGCTGGTGGCGAACAGCGTCTTCAGGTCGGCGTTGACGCGACGCACGATGTCGCGGAACTCCGGGCTGCGATGGCCGATCATCGGCTGCATCATCGCCTGCAGAATCGCGGGGCGGACCCACGTCGGACCGGGAACGAAGAACTTGCATTCGGCTGTCATGTCCGCTCCAGCAGGTGCGGAAGGACGTTCGTCAGCGGCCCTTCCACCCAGAGGTCCGCATTTTCCTTCACCTTCGCCCTCACGCGCACCCCTCCATACCCGACAAACAGTTCGACGGCGGCCTTCGCTTCGAGGTCGCTCACGCCGTCGCCGATGAACGCGGCCTTCCCTTTCGAACGGGCGCGGACGTCGCGGACGACGAGTTCCTTTCCGCCTCCGCGTGCGAGCGGCGATCGCCGGTCGAAGTCCTCGTAGTCTCCCGCCGGAGAGAACCGCAACGCCACGGCGTGCACGGCGCGCGCCGGAATGGCGAACCGCTCCGCAAGAGGAGTGATCGCCTGGGCGATGCCGGCAGTGACCAGATGCACCTGCGCCCCCCCCTCGCGAAGCCGGGCGATCGTCTCCTCGGCCCCGGGGGTGAGCGACTCGAGATACCGTCGGGCGAGCGCATCGACATCGGCGCGCGAGGGGCGGATCATCTCCAGCCGCCGCGCGTACACCTCGTCGAGAGAGATCCGGCCGTTCATGGCCGCCTCGGTCAGGCGCGCCACGTCGGGGTTGGCTCCGGCGAGGGCGTCGATCCCTTCGATCGTGACGACGGTCGAATCGACGTCGAAGAAGACGAGGCGGTAGCGGGAGGAGATCACCTGGGTGCCGTGGCTCCGTTGCGAACGAGGTTCAACAAATCGGCAAAGCGATCGAGCAGATGGTCGGGATTGGCGGCCCGGAGCCGTTCAAGCGAGGCCGAGCCGGTCGGCACGACCGCTGAGGCGATCCCGCTGTTGCGCGCCGTCTCGACGTCGAGCGGCATGTCGCCGACGAAGAGCGCATCGGAAGGCGCGCACCCGGTCGACTCGAGCGTGACCAGCAGGTGGCGTGGATCGGGCTTGCGAGCGCCGGCCGCGTCCGGTCCCACGATGGCGCGGAAGTAAGGCGCGAGCCGGAGAAACTCGAGGATCTTTCTCGAGAACGCCGTCGTCTTGTTGGTGCAGACCGCCATCGCCACGCCGAGCGACGAGAGTTCGTGGATCGTCGTATCGACGTCGGCGAGGATGCGCGACTGCTCGCAGCAGATCTCGTCGTAGCGCTTCTCGAATGCTGCCTGCACGCTCTCCGGAACGTCCTTCCGTTCGAACGCCCGCTGGAGGAGCGTCTCCAGCCCGTCGCCGACGAACTCGCGGATCCGCGCCGGCGGCAGATCGTCCAGGCCGTGATGACGCCTCGCGTAGTTCACGGCGTCGGCGAGCGCGGAATAGGAGTCGACGAGCGTGCCGTCGAGGTCGAACAGCACCGCCCGGTACCGGAGCTTCGAATTCATGGGAGGGTGATTCTATCGGCAATGCGACGCGCGGCTGAGGACCCCGGCCGCGGGTCGCGTCACCGATTCGTGTCGGAGGTGCCGACGACATCTGGGTATCATCGAAAGATGAAGCGGCTGCTCGTTTCGGCGATGCTTCTCTCTGCAGCCGCCGCCGGCGGACAAACGACGCCGGACAACCGCGCCAATCTGACGATCGCCGTCGAGACGCTCGGCGACGCCCCCGCTGGCGTCGTGACGCGCGTCGAGTTCCGCTTTGTCGTTCCTCCCGATGTGCCGCCCGGGATTCCGCTCGCGATCGTCGGCTCGGCGTCGCAGAGCGGGAGCGTCAGGCCGTTCCGCTATCGCGTGCGGCCCGAGGAGGGAGCGTCGCTGTCGGCCCTTCACACTTTCGCCCCGGGAGTGGTGGACATCGAGGCGCGGCTGATGATCCCGCTCGAGGAGGAGACGCCGGTGATCGTCGGCCGGGCGGCGTCGCGATTCACGATCGCGGAGGCCGGCCGGCCGTATGTTGCCGGGGAAAACGCCACGGCCGAGGCGGTGATCGCC
>DATLYG010000231.1:0-9250 GCA_035574985.1 Thermoanaerobaculia bacterium
ATCGCAGAACACGGCCAGCCGTTCGCGCGCCACCGCCGGAACGATCGACTCGACGATCTCGTCGACCCACGCCTGCCGCTCGCTCTCGCTCCCGCGCCGTTCCGGCGGAAACTCGTGCGCGGCGAGACAGGTCGGAACGAGGCGTACCGGCGACCGTGCCGCCGCCGCACGGACCGCGCGAAGCTGCTTCAACTCGTCCTCGAACGTCAGACCGTAACCGCTCTTCGCCTCCGCGGTCGTCGTCCCGTGGCGCGCCATGGTCACGGTCCGCGCGAGAACGTTCTCCACGAGCTCGCCCTCCGTGGCGGCGCGGGTCGACCGGACGGTCGAAGCGATTCCTCCACCCGACGCCGCGATCTGCTCGTACGTCTCTCCGCGAAGGCGTCGGTTGAACTCCGATTCGCGGTAGCCCGAGAACGGAATGTGCGTGTGCGAATCGACGAAGCCGGGAATGGCCGTCGCCCCGCGCGCGTCGAGGTCGCGGCTGATGGCCGCACGGATTTCCGGCGGCATCTCCCGCTCCCGTCCGGCGTACGCGAACCGCTCGCCGTCGACGACGATCACGGCGTCGTCGAACACCGCCAGCTCGCGCATCGCCGCGCCGCGGACTCCGGCGCGTCCGACAGGAGTGGCGATCTGTTTGAGATTCCGTACGAGAAACATCGGGCCGGGCATCCGCAGGACCGCGGACGGGTCAGACTTCGTTGCGTTTGCGGAAGATCGCGGTGATCGGCTGGTCGTTCGCTTCCTGCTCGGCGTCGAGAACGATCATCTGCTGGACCGTCTCGACCATCCCCTGCAGCTTGTGGCGGAAAGCGGAGCGCTCGAGCTTCAGGTCCTGGATCACCCGCTCGAGGTCCGTCACCCGCGCCATCGCCTGCGCGACCACGCGTTCGGCGAGCAGTTCCGCGTCCTTGACGATCAGCTCTGCCTCCTTCCGCGCGTTCGCGCGAACGTCCTCGGAGACTTTCTGTGCGGAGAGGAGCGTGTCCTTGAGAATCCGCTCGCGCTGCGAGTGCTCCTCGAGTTCTTCGCGCAGCATGGCGTTCTCGCGCGCGAGGCGGTCGACCTCGCGGACCAGCCTCTCGAGCTCCTGCGCCACGAGGTGAAGGTAGGCATGAACCTCGTCCGGGCTGTACCCCTTGAAGATTCTGGAGAAGCTCTGCTTCTGAACCTCGAGCGGCGTCAGATCGCCCATGGCGGCCCTCCCGTCACATCACGCGTAGAGTATAAGCCCGTAGAGGCCCTCGAGCAGCGCGCGGAGCAGGAGAATCGTCAGCCAGAGCAGCAGCGGCGACCAGTCGATTCCGGCCGTGTCGAATCGCCGCAGAAACCGCCGGAACGGCTTGAGGAAGGGATGGGCCATCCGGGAGAAGATGTCGTTGAGCTGCAGCAGGACGTTGAAGATGCCGCGATGGCGCCAGCGAAACGACGTCTGTGACGCGAAAAACACGATCCAGGAGAGGACCACCCAGACGAGGACCGTCCAGTTGATGACCTCCAGAACGATGATCACCACGCGAAGAACGGGAGCGAGGAAGACGGCCGCCGGTTTCATCGCCTGCGCCTAACCTCTCGCTCCGAAGATCGCGCGGCCGATGCGGACGATGGTCGACCCCTCCTCGATGGCGACCTCGAAATCGTCGGTCATCCCCATCGAGAGATCTTCGAGCCCGAGGGAGTCGCGCATCCCGCGCAGCGCGGCAAACCACTGCCGCGTTTCCTCCGGGGTCCCAATCGGCGGAATGGTCATCAGCCCGCGCAGCGCGAGACCTTCCATCGACCTCACGCGGGCGGCCACGGCCTCGACCTCGGCGGGATCGATGCCGTTTTTCTGCGGCTCGCGGCCGATGTTCACCTGCAGGAGGATTTCCTGCCGCTTGCCAGCCGCCACGGCGATCTTCGCCAGCTTCGCGGCGAGTTCGAGCGAGTCGACCGACTCGATCACGTCGAAGAGACGGACGGCGTCCTTCGCCTTGTTCGACTGCAGGTGCCCGATCAGATGCCACACCGCGCGGCCGCGCACCGCGGGAATCTTGTCGCGCGCTTCCTGCACCCGGTTTTCTCCCACGTGGGTGATTCCCGCTTCGAGCGCGGCATCGACGGCACCGGCGGGAAAGGTCTTCGTCACGGCGACGAGAGTCACGTCCCCGGGGCGGCGTCCGCTTCGCTCGCACGCCGCGGCGATGCGAGCGCGGACGGCCTCGGCGTTGCAGCGGATCTGCTCAGCGCTGAGCATCGGCCCTCCGCCTCTCCACGCTCCGCCCGGCGCCGCGGTCGACGGCGAGATTCGCCAGGCGGTCGGCCTCGCGGTTACCTGCGCGCAGGGTATGCCGGATGGCGAAACGCCGGAACCCCCGCGCGAGCGACCGGGCCTGTTCGAACATCGGGATCAGATTCGGATGCCTGACGCGGTACTGGCCGGACATCTGTTTCACCAGCAGCTCCGAGTCGGAGACGATCTCCACCTCGTCGGCTCCCTCGTCGCGGGCGGCCGTGAGCGCCTCGATCAACCCCGAGTACTCGGCGACGTTGTTCGTCGTTCTTCCGAGGAACCCGCTGATCTCGATGATCTCACCGCGATCCGTCCGCATGAACACGCCGTAGCCTGCCGGTCCCGGATTGCCACGCGATGCTCCGTCGACATGAGCGACCACCTTCAACCGGCGCGCTCCAGATAGAGGATGCGATGGCAGCCCTCGCAATGTGCGAGTTCGCCCCGCTTGAGCTGCTGGAAGAGCGCCGGCCGGAGGCGCGTCCGGCACGAGCCGCAGGAATCGTTGGCCACGCGGGCGACCGCCACTCCCTGCCTCTGCTTGAGGATGCGCTGGAACTCGCGGCGAATCGCGTCCGGAAGTACCGCCTCCAGCTCGCCGGCACGCGTCCGGAGCCGTCCGGCCTCCTCCTTCAGGTGCGCCAGCGAGTCCTGCCATGCACCATGCGCCTGTTCCCATCGTCCCTTCACGCCCTCGAAGGCGCTGCGCATCTCGTCGAGCTGCTTCTGGACCGCCTCGATCTCGCCCAGAATCCTGAGGGCGGAGTCTTCCAGCTCCTTCACGTGCTTTCGCGTGGCATCGATTTCCTTCCACGCCGCCGCGTATTGCTGCTGGTTCTTCACCTGCATGAGCTGCCCCTGATACTTCCTGAGCAGCTCCTGCTGGTCGTTCAACTCTCCCTCGACGCGCCGGCGTTCCTTCCCCATCTGTTCCAGGCTCGCCTCGAGACGCTTCATCTCGTCGAGCATTGCCTGGTACTCGCGGTCGATTGCGGCAAACGACTCCGGCTTCTCGTTCATCTGCCGCTCGCACTCGGCGAGTGAGGAAAGGACCGTCTGCAGGTCCCAAAGCCTTTCCACGTCTTGACTCAACACTTCCTCCAGAAACAGAAAAGGCGTTCCACGGTCGGAACGCCTTCATGGATCCACTGATCCTCGCTCGGCAATGGACAGGATTTGATCGTCTCCATCATCGCGTCTGGTGGGTCCACCAGGATTCGAACCTGGGACCTGCCGGTTATGAGCCGGTAGCTCTAACCGCTGAGCTATGGACCCGGGAGCGCGATTCTAACAGCCCGCGCAACGGACGCACAGAAAAACAGGGAGAGGCGACCGCGCCATCCCGCGCGGGGTGCGCGGCATGCGGCCGTCCGATCGACGACGGCCCGCATTGCCTGCGTCGCGGCACCTCGCAGTCCCGCCGCTCGGCGCCGCAACAAGGCAGGATCTTTATTGATGAAGGGCTACGCTAACGCGCTTCGACCCTGTCGCCGATCTGCATCGCCCGGCGCATGTTGACGACACGGCCGGTGGCCGTCCGGTTCTCGGTGGTCAGCACCCCGATCTCACCGAGGAGAAGCGGAGGCTCGCCGGGAAGGGGATTCTCGCGGAACACGGTGAGGAAATCGCCCGGCTGGAGCTGATCGTCGCGCCCGAGGTTGATCTCGACGAGCGTGCCGAGGCCGATGGTCGTCGTCGAGTTCTTCGCGCCGACGATGAACCCCGCCTGCCGTCCCGTCGGGGAATCGCAGAACTGCGGGAGCTCCGGGATGCGGGCGAGCGGAATCGGGAGCTGGGGCAGCGGCTTGAGCCGTGCGCCGACCGCAATCTCGCGGCACGCCTGGACGATCACGCCGCGCGAGCGGGTCTCTTCGGTGCAGAGGATGCGAACCTGACCGCTGTAGTCGTAGTGCCGCCCGATCGCCTCACCGCTCCGCGGATGCCGGATCATCTCCCCCGGCTCGACGAGAAGATACGTTTCGCCGGCCACGAGGCCGGTCGACGACCCGCCCTCGATGAAGACCAGATCGTTCGTCGCCGCCGTGTTGATCTGTTCGAGCACGCCCGGCTGGTACGTCACCTCGACGTCCTCGAACGACCGGATCCGGTTCGGCATCGGCTCGTTCGGATCTCCGATGTAGCCCCAGCAGTAAAGGTCCGCCTCCGTCGCCAGCGGAATCGGAGGTGACGCGGGGGTCATCTGGGCCGTCGGCATCTCCTCGGCCGGAGCGGGCGCCGGCGTCGGGCTGCCCGTCGTCTCGGGCACCGCGGCGGATTCGGTTCCTTCGCGGGAAACGAGCAGGACGTCACCCGGGTAGATCCAGTGCGCGTCGGTGACCCAGGTGTTCATCTCCCACAACTGCGGCCAGAGATAGGCATTGCCGTAGTACTGCTGCGCGAGGGACCACAGAGTGTCGCCGGCCTTGATCTCGTGGGTCTTTGCCCCAGCCGGGTAGGTCGCCGGGTCGGGGGAGTTGTACGCGGTCCAGTGTTCGCCGGCGCGATGGAGTTCGCGCGGCGGCGTCGACGACTGCTTCGGAGTCTCCGCCACGACGGCGGTTGCCGCCATCAGAAGGAGAACGGGAGCCACCCTGCGCACACGAACCATTGTCCCCTCCCAGTCGAATGTGGGCCAGTTACACGGAAAAGTAGCGCACTGGAGTGAGGGGAGTCAAACGGGGGGGCGAGGAGGCGAGCAAGGCGAGGAGGCGGGGGCGAGGGGGCGAGCAAGGCGAGGAGGGCGATACCGAGGCAAGGCGATCAGGGACTGTTGCTGTTCGCCTTCTCGCCTTCTCGCCCCGCGTGCTCACCGCGATGCGACGGCGTCGGCGTCTTCGAGTCCGAGATCGCTTCCGGTTTGGAGCTGCTCGTCACCGTATCGTTCGAGCTGCTTCGAGCGCCTGTCGTAGTTGCGAAGGACCCGCCTGACGTACGTCTGCGTCTCGCCGAAGGGAGGGATCCCCCCGTATCGCCGGACGTTCCCCTCTCCGGCGTTGTAGGCGGCGATGGTCTTCCTGAGGTTTCCGCCGAAGCGCTGCTGCAGATACTTGATGTACTTCACGCCGGCGTCGACGTTCTGCTCGGGATCGTAGAGATCGCGGGCCCCCATCCAGCGGCCGGTGCGCGGCATGAGCTGCATCAGCCCCTTCGCGCCGACGGGCGATTTCGCCCGCTGCCGGAATCGCGACTCCGCCTCGATCACCGCCGCCACCAGCACCGGATCGACATCGTACTTTTCCGCCTTCTCGTGAATGAGGTCACCGTACGGAAGCGTCTTCGCGAAAAACTCGCGCCGGATCGCCTCGTTGATCCGCTTCATCTCTTCTTCGAACACGTCGCGCCGGCCGGGGTTCTCCGGCAGCCCGCCGACCCATTGCTCGTCGAAAAGCGAGAGCCGCCGGGAGACGACGCGATCGGGAAGCGCAGCCGAAAGCTTGAACACCGACTGCGCCGCGAACTCGTCCTCGAACTTCGCCACCACGCGCGACCCCTTCGGGTCCTGCCTCACCACGCGAACCGCTTCGAGATCTTTTTCCACCAGGAAGTGGACGCTGCTCAGAGCGTCGGTCAGGCCGCCGGCCGAAAGCGCGGCCCCCAGCACCACCGTCAGCGCGCCCGGCCCCCCGAGACTGCGGAGCAGCGGACGCCTCTCGGCGCGGCGGCGCAACCGGGCGGCATACAGCGAAAGCGACTCGTTGAGGGATCGTTTTCCCGACATGTGCGTACCCATGCGCGATTATTCTGAATCAAAATAAATCTCTGATACGGACAGCGCGGGAGGAAACGCCTGCCGGGAGGGAGTTATTGCCGGCTCAGGCTGACGGAAGCGGCAAGTCAAGTCGTTCGAGTGAGTTACTCGCTGAAAACTTCTGCCGTAAAACGCTCGATCCGGCATTCCGGAGAGCGCCATGCGTCGGGAGGAAGACCTGCCTTGACGCAGGTCTGGCTCAGAAAGGTCTCGCGGTCCCACCCATGTTCGGTCGCCACCTGCGGCAGCAGAAGACCGGCCGACCGGCCGCGGCTGACGATCAGCCCGTCCCTGCCGACCTCGATCGACCCGACGTCCGCCACCGGCTCGAGCGGGCCCATCACCGAGATCTCGATCGTGATGTGCGGCAGTTCTTCGCGCTGCAGCGGAAAGAAGCGGGGGTCGCGAAAGGCGGCGTTGACCGCACTCGCCGCCACGGCCCGGTAGAGCGGCGCGGTCGGGTAGATCGATCCGATGCATCCGCGGAGGTCGCCGTCGCGGGTGCGCAGGGTGACGAAGGCGCCCGCGGGCTTGCGCAGATCGTCGTCGAAGTCCTCCGCGCGCCATTCGGCCGGCCGCCCTTCGAGTACCGACGCGATCGACTGGCGCGCGACGTTCAGCAGCCGTTTTCTCTGGTCATCGTCGAGCATGGCGATGGATGAGCATGAGGTTGCGGATGTAGACGACCAGTCCCGACGCCTGTCCGACGATGAACACCGGATCGCGCCGGTGAATGGCGTAGGTGAGCATGATCGCTCCTCCGGCGAGCGAGAGATACCAGAAGTGAACCGGAACGTGACTGGCGCGGCGGCGCTCGGACGAGATCCACTGGACGATGAACCGCGCGCCGAACAGAAACTGTCCGGCGAAACCGATGAGGACCCAGAAGTCCCACGTGCGCGGATCGAGACTCACGGCCTGCCCGTCACTCCTCCCGCGCCTTGTACCGCAAGGCGCGGCTGCGCATCCAGCGGACGGCGAAGCAGTCGACGAGACCGCGGAAGGCGCGGTTGATCGCTCCATACTTCGACACCCCGTACCTGCGGGGACGGTGGCGGACGGGGATCTCTGCGACGCTGTGGCCCTCGAGGCGGACCAGCGTCGGGAGAAAGCGGTGCATGCCGGTGTAGAGGCGCACCCGCTCGAGGGCCTCCCGTCTGGCCATCTTCAGCGAGCAGCCGGTATCGGTGATGCGGTCCTTCGTGATCCAGTTGCGGACGGCATTGCCGATCTTCGACTGCATCTTCCTCCACCAGGTGTCGTGGCGGTCGACGCGCACGCCGACGATCATGTCGACCCCGCGTGTCTCCAGTTCCTCGAGCATGCGCGGAATGTCGGCGGGATCGTTTTGCAGATCGGCGTCGAGCGAGACGACGTACCTCCCGCGCGCCGCACGCCATCCGGCGTCGAGGGCCGCCGTCTGCCCGCTGTTGGTCTCCAGAGCGAGGATGCGGAGCGCCGGATGCTTCGCCCGGCTCTCGCGCAGGACCTGGAGGCTCCGGTCCTTCGATCCGTCGTCGACGGCCACGATCTCATACGACCACTTCGTCCCCTCGAGAGCGCGCGCGATCTCGTCGAGCAGGATGGGGATGTTTTCCTCCTCGTTGTAGACGGGAAAGACGACCGAGAGATCGGGCCCGTTCGTCATCGCGGGAGTGTAACCGAGAAGGCGCGCTCGAAATTGGCGGTGGTCGTCCGGGCCACCTCGCCGAGCGGCACGTTCCAGAGCGATGCGAGCATCTCCGCGATCTTCACCACGTACGCCGGCTCGTTCTCGCGCCCGCGAAACGGCACCGGCGCCAGATACGGCGTGTCGGTCTCGATCAGCACGCGATCGCGCGGAATCCCGCGGGCGACCTCGCGCAACTCGTCGGCGCTCCGGAAGGTGACGATGCCCGAGAAGGAGAGGAAGGCGCCGCGATCGAGCAGCTCCCGGGCGACCTCGTGCGACTCGGTGAAGGAGTGCAGCACCACCCTGACCCCCTTCGCCTCGCTGCTTCCGAGCAGATCGAGCAGATCGTCGGTCGACTCGCGGTTGTGGATGACGACCGGCTTGCCGGTCTCCTTCGCCAGGGCGAGGTGCCAGAGAAACACCTCTCGCTGCGTCTCGCGCGGCGAGTGTTCGTAGTGGTAATCGAGCCCCGTCTCGCCGATCGCCACCACGCGCGGGTCGCGGGCGAGGCGCGAGATCTCGCCGAACGCCGCCCCGTCGCAGTCCTTCGCCTCGTGCGGATGGAAGCCGACCGCGCACCAGACATCGGCGTGCCGGCGCGCGATGGAGATCGCATCCCGCGCGTCGCTCAGCTTCGTCGCCGGAACGACGAACCCCGCCACACCCTGCTGCCGCGCGCGCAGGAGCACCCCCTCCGCGCCGACCATCGTCAGATGACAGTGCGAGTCGGTGAACGTCATGTCCGCTCCACGATCAGCGACATGCCCATGCCGCCCGAGATGCAGAGGGTCGCCAGGCCGGTCTGCTTGTCGCGCGTCCGGAGCGCGTGCAGGAGCGTGGTCGTGATCCGCGCACCGGTACAGCCGATCGGATGGCCCAGCGCGATCGATCCGCCATGCACGTTCAGCTTCGCGCGATCGATCCGCAGATCGCGCTCGCAGGCGATCACCTGTGCCGCGAAGGCCTCGTTCAGCTCGATCAGGTCGATGTCGGAGAGCTGCATGCCCAGCTCGGCGAGGAGCTTCTTCGTCGCCGGCACCGGACCGATTCCCATGATCTTCGGATCGACGCCCGCCTGCGCGTAACCGACGATCCGCGCCATCGGCTTCAGTCCGTGGCGCGCGACCGCGGTCCGGCTCGCGACGAGCATGCTCGACGCGCCGTCGGTCACGCCCGACGAGTTCCCCGCGTGGACCGTCCCTTCCTTCCGGAAGACCGGCGGCAGCTTCGCGAGGCTCGCCAGGTCGGTGTCGAATCGCGGATGCTCGTCGCGCTCGACGACGACCTCCCCTCCGCGCCCCGCCACCGTCACCGGCACGATCTCGTCTGCGAAGCGGTTCTCCCGACAGGCCCTCGCAGCCTTCTGCTGCGACTCGAGCGCGAAGCGGTCCTGCTCCTCGCGCGCGATCCCGTACCGCTCGGCCAGCGTCTCGGCGGTCGCTCCCATCAGCTCGCCGGCCAGCGGGCAGAGGAACCCGTCGCGGTACATCCCGTCGACGAGTTCGTCATTCCCCATCCGCATCCCCCATCGCACGCGCGGCAGCAGATACGGCGT
>DATLYG010000232.1:0-2234 GCA_035574985.1 Thermoanaerobaculia bacterium
CTCGGCCGTCGTCATGGAAGCGGCGCGCATCCTCAAGGCCATCGGCATCGCTCCGAAGCGCACGATCCGCGTCGCGCTCTGGAGCGGCGAGGAGCAGGGCCTGCTCGGTTCGCGCGCCTACGTCGCCCGCCACTTCGCCTCGCGCCCCGAGCCGAGCGATCCCGCCGAACGCGACCTCCCGCTGTCGATGCGGAAGGAAAAGACGCCGCTGACCGTCAAACCGGAGCATGCGAAGCTCTCCGCCTACTTCAACGTCGACAACGGCACCGGGAAAATCCGCGGCATCTACGCGCAGGAAAATGTCTCCGCCGGCCGTCTCTTCGAGTCGTGGCTGGAGGCCGTGAAGGACCTCGGCGCGACCAGCGTGACGATGCGCAACACCACCGGCACCGATCACCTCTCGTTCGACGAGGTCGGACTCCCCGGCTTCCAGTTCATTCAGGACGAAGTCGAATACAACAGCCGGACCCATCACACGAACTACGACACGTACGAGCGCCTGCAGCGCGACGACCTGATGCAGGCCGCCGTCGTGATGGCGACCTTCGTCTGGGAAGCGGCCAACCGCCCCGAGATGGTGCCGCGCAAACCGATGCCGAAGGAGTGATCGGGAGATCCATATGAACAGACTGACGAAACGACTGCTGACCACCCTTCTCGCCCTGACGGTCTCCGTCACCGCGCTCGCGCAGGAAAAGAAAGAGGAAAAGAAGGAGCCGGAGAAGGCGAAGCCGGCACTCGAGGACAAGTCCTCGAAGAGCACCCACACGGTGCGCATCGGCGGCCAGCCGCTGACCTACACCGCCACGGCGGGCAATCTCGTTCTCCGCGACGAGGAAGGAAAGGCGCGCGCGAGCCTCTTCTACATCGCCTACACCAGGGACGGCGTGACCGACCCGTCGAAACGCCCGATCACCTTCTCCTTCAACGGCGGCCCCGGCTCCTCGTCGGTCTGGCTGCACCTCGGCGTCCTCGGGCCGCGCCGCGTGCTGATGGACGAGATCGGGAACGCACTCCAGCCGCCTTACAAGCTCGTCGACAACGAGTTCTCGATCCTCGACGAGACCGATCTCGTTTTCATCGATCCGGTCACGACCGGCTACAGCCGGGCGGCGGAAAAGGAGAAGGAGAAGGAGTTCCATGGGTTCCGCGCCGACATCGAGTCGGTCGGGGAATTCATCCGTCTCTACACCACGCGCACGAACCGCTGGGCCTCGCCGAAGTTCCTCATCGGCGAGAGCTACGGAACCACGCGCGCCGCCGGTGTCGTCAATTTCCTGCAGGACCGCTACGGGATGTACTTCAACGGCGTGATGCTCGTCTCGTCGATCCTCAACTTCGGGACCGCCCGCTTCGACACCGGCAACGACCTGCCGCACATCCTTTTCCTCCCGACCTATACGGCGACGGCGTGGTACCACAAGCAGCTTCCGCCCGACCTGCAGAGCCGTGAGCTGCGATCGGTGCTCGACGAGGTGGAAGCCTTCGCCGCGGGCGAATATACGCTCGCGCTGATGAAGGGAAACAATCTGAGCGAGGCGGAGAAGAAGTCGCTCGCCCGGAAGCTGGCCCGCTACACCGGTCTGACACCGGACTACATCGAACGGACGAACCACCGCATCGAGATCGGACGCTTCGTGAAGGAGCTGCGGCGCGACGAGCGCATCACCGTGGGGCGGCTCGACAGCCGCTTCACCGGCGTCGACCGCGACGCCGCCGGCGAGCGCTACGAGTTCGATCCGTCGTATGCGGTCATTCAGGGACCGTTCACCGGTGCTTTTCTGAGCTACATCCGCGGCGAACTGAAGTACGAGAGCGACCTGCCGTACGAGATCCTGACGGGCCGTGTGCAGCCGTGGAGCTACAAGGAATTCGAGGGCCGGTACGTCAACGTGTCGGAGGACCTCCGGCGCGCGATGAGCCAGAACCCGCACCTGCAGGTCTACGTCGCCAACGGCTACTACGACCTCGCCACGCCGTACTTCGCCACCGAGTACACGTTCGACCACGTCGGCCACGACGACTCCTACAAGAAGCGCGTGACGATGACGTACTACGAGGCGGGGCACATGATGTACATCCACATGCCATCGCTCCGGCAACAGAAGAACGACCTCGCCGCGTTCATCCGGAAGTCGGTACCGCGCTAAAGGGACACACCGGGTAGAGGGTGTCAGGTCTCCCCTCGACCGTCCGCGAGGCGGACGGTCGAGGGGAGACCTGACACCCTCTAC
>DATLYG010000233.1:0-20564 GCA_035574985.1 Thermoanaerobaculia bacterium
GGGGGAGCCCAGGTGCCGCCGACGAGGTCCTCGTCGGCGGCAAGCCGCGCGAGGGGCTCAAACAGGCGGCTGATCTGATTGCTGAGTGACTTGAAGTCCTGCGAGGACGACCATCGTGGAGCGGTGTTCATGGTACCTCCTTTAGTGCACAACACTCAACGTCTCACCTCACGCCCGACACATTAGCAGATGAATATGAGTGTGTCAATATCACATATTGCAGAACTCCCCGCAGGAGCGGGGAATCCTCTATGATTGGTAACCAGGGAGGTCGCCTTGATCGGTGCCTTGATCGTGACCCATGGAAATCTCGCCCATGAGCTTCTGAACGCAGCCGAAAAGATCGAATCGAACATCAGCGGGATCGAAGCCGTGCCGCTGGAGTGGAACGAGAGTGTCGACACGGCCCGTGAGAAAATCCGCCTCGCCCTCGAACGCCTCGGTCCGGACCGGGGGGTCATCATCTTCACGGACATGTTTGGCGGTACACCCAGTAACATCAGCCTGTCCTTCCTCGAAGAAGGAAGAGTGGAGATCGTGACAGGTGTCAATCTGCCGATGATCGTGAAATTCGCCTCCCTCCAGGCCGGAGCGACCGACGTCTCGGCGCTGGCGCACGTGATCAGCGAGAAGGGATCGAAGTCGATTCGCGTGGCCTCCGATCTGCTGACTCAGCCCGCGCGGGCCGCCACGCACGGCTGACGCTTCGTACACCGCAACTCCGGGGGATGTGTTGATCGAGCGGGAACTCGAAATCAGGAACAAACTGGGGCTTCACGCCCGCGCCGCGGCGAAGCTCGTCCACACGGCCGCGCGCTTCAAGTCCGACATCAAGATCCGCAAGGGGGGGGAGGAGGTCGACGGCAAGTCGATTCTCGGCATCCTCCTGCTGGCCGCCGCGCGCGGCTCGACGATCACGGTGCGCGCCGACGGCGAGGACGAGAGCGACGCCATCGTCGCCGTTCAGGAGCTGATCGACCGCAAATTCGACGAGTCGGAGTGACACGCTCACGCACGCCGTCCGCTAAACTGACCCCGTGGCACCCGATCAGGCAGTCCGCTCTCCCGGCACGCGCAGCGGCGTCCGCACCTACAAGGGCATCGGCGTCTCGCCCGGCATCGCCATCGGCCAGGCGCTGATCATCGAGACGCGCGTCGCCTCGATTTACCGCGTTCCCATCCGCGAGGAGGAGGTCGCCTCGGAGGTCAACCGCTTTCTGGAGGCGCTCGCGAAGACGCGCGACGAGTTCCTCGAGCTCCGCCAGAAAGTCAGTCGCTCGATGGGGGACGAATACGCGTCGATCTTCGATGCGCACGCCATGATCGTCGGCGACGCCTCATTCGCCGACAAGGTCGTGCAGAAGATCGAGTCGGAGCAGGTCAACGCCGAGTGGGCGCTCTCGGAGGTCGAGGAGGAACTCCAGGCACGCTTCCGGAGCTTCGATGACGAATACCTCCGCGACCGTGTCGCCGACGTCAAGGACGTCTCGCAGCGCCTGCTGACGAACCTGCAGGGGATCGCGCACCACGATCTCTCCGAGATCACCCATGACGTGGTCATCATCGCCGACGACCTCACACCCTCCGACACGATCCACTTCAACCGGCGCCCCATCGTCGGGTTTGCCACCGAGGCGGGCGGGCGCACCTCGCACACCTCCATCATCGCCAAGTCGCTCTTCATGCCGGCCGTCATCGGCATTCCGCGTCTGACGAAGATCGTCGACAACGACGAGCTGGTGATCGTCGACGGCTACGAAGGGACGATCATCGTCAATCCCACTCCGGCCATGATCGCCGAATACCGCAGCCGCGTGACCCGTCACGAGGAGGCGGAACGGGAGCTCCTGGAGAATCGCGACCTGCCGTCGGTGACGAAGGACGGAGTCCGCATCACGCTGCAGGCGAACATCGAGCTGGTCGAGGAACTCGACGACGCGATCCGGTACGGAGCCGAGGGGATCGGTCTCTACCGGTCCGAATTTCTCTACATCTCGAAGAGTCCCGCGTTGCCCACCGAGGAGGAGCATTTCGAGCTCTATCGCCGCCTCGCCGAGGCGGCCGAGCCGCACTCGTGCGTGATCCGGACCTTCGATCTCGGCGGAAAAAAACTCGCCCGTGAGGTCATCGGTTCCAAGGAGGACAACCCGGTCCTCGGTCTCCGCGCGCTCCGCCTCTGCATGCGCCATCGCGACATGTTCCGCACGCAGCTCCGCGCGCTCCTCCGCGCCTCCGCCTTCGGGAAGATCAAGATCATGTTCCCGCTCGTCTCCGGGGTGCAGGAACTGCGGCAGGTCAAGACGCTCATTCGCGAGATCAAGTCGGAGCTCGACGCCGAGGGAATCGCCTACAACCCCCAGCTCCAGGTCGGGATCATGATCGAGGTGCCGTCGGCGGCGATCATCGCCGACGTTCTGGCCGAGGAGTCGGACTTTTTCGCCATCGGAACGAACGATCTCATCCAGTATTCGCTCGCCATCGACCGGTCGAATGAGAACGTCAGCTATCTTTACGAGCCGCTGCATCCGGCTCTGCTCCGCCTCATCAAGGGAGTGATCGACGCCGGCAAGCGCGCCGGCATCCCGGTGTCGATGTGCGGCGAGATGGCGGCCGACCCGATCTACGCCGTCATCCTGGTGGGTCTCGGCCTGGAAATCTTTTCGATGAATCCGTCGTCGATTCCGGTGGTGAAGAACGTCATCCGCGCCGTCCGCTACCGCGACTGCCGCCGCATCGCCGAAGTCGCGCTGCAGAAAAAGACCGCACAGGAGATCGAGGAGTTCGTGATCGAGAGCGTGGCCATGCGTTTTCCGGAGGGGCTGATCACGAAATCGGTGGGAAGAACATGACCGGTCACGAGGCGCTGTTCCGCCAGCTCGACATCCAGCGCGTGCCGAAACCGTGGGGCTACGAGCTGATCTTCGCCAGGACGACCCGTTACGTCGGCAAGATCCTGCACATCAACCGGGGCGAGTGCCTCAGCCTTCAGTACCACGAGATGAAGGAAGAGACGCTGTACGTCGTCGATGGAGAGCTGCTCCTGACGATCGAGATGGAGGGCGACCGCCGCGAGATGATCCTCCGCCGCGGCGAGGCGTTCCACATCCCGCCGCGCCTGATCCACAGAATGGAGGCGCTCGCCGACACCGATGTCGCCGAGGTTTCCACACCCGAACTCGACGACGTCGTCCGGCTCGAGGACCGTTACGGGCGAGCGGGGGCGAAATGAGAGGGCTGCCCGTGGCGTTCGTCCTGGCCGCGGCCCCGCTGCTCTTCGGGCAGGAGCCGAAACCGGCCCCCGAGCCGGAGCAGAAGCCCCCTTCGGAGTCGGCGCTCGTCAGGGCCGCGCGGGAAACGAAGAAGATCCGGAAGTCGGCGAAGGGGAAGGTCATCACCAACGCCGACGTGAAGAAATCGAAGGGGAAGCTGATCGTCCTCCCCGACGACGGGAAACCGCCGCCCCCCCCGGGGCCGCCCGACCCGAAGAGCACGCTCGAGAAGTTCGAGGAGAAGAAGCTCGCGCGGCAGAAGGCGGCGGAAGCCGTGGCCGCGGCCGAGAAAAAGGTGCGCGAACTCGAACAGGAACTACTTCGGCTCGAGCAGGCGTTTTACGACGCGAACGACCCGAACTATCGGGACCAGGTGATTCAGAAACGATTCGAGCAGACCCGACGTCAGCTCGATCAGGCCAGGAAGGAGCTGACCGACGCGCGCGACGCCGCCGCGGCGATCGATCAACCGGCATCGTGAGCAGGACGTTCTTCATCGAGACGTGGGGCTGTCAGATGAACGATCTCGACAGCCAGCGCCTGAGCGGAAGTCTCAAACTCCGCGGCTACCGCCGTGTCGAGAACGAGAAGGAGGCGGACCTGATCCTCCTCAACACCTGCAGCGTCCGCGAGAAGGCCGAGCACAAGGTCTACTCGCGGCTCGGCGCACTGAAGGCGCTCAAGCGCAATGGCGGCGTTCGCATCGGCGTCTGCGGCTGCGTGGCGCAGCAGGAAGGGGAGAGGATCCTCAGCCGCGCCCCGTGGGTCGACTTCGTCATGGGGCCGGGGAACGTCGGCCACCTCGACGAGGTCCTCGAAGGAGGCCGCAAGGTCGCCGTCGATTTTCCCCTCGACCGCCACTACGACTATCTGACGGTCGACCGCACCTCGGCGACGAAGGCCTGCGTCACGATCATCGAGGGATGCAACAAGAACTGCACGTTCTGCATCGTCCCGACCACGCGCGGCAGGGAAGTCTCCCGTCCCTTCGACGACGTGCTCGACGAGGTCCGCGCGGCCGTCGCCGGCGGCCGCGTGGAGATCGAGTTGCTGGGCCAGACGGTGAACGCCTACCGCTGTCCGCTGACGGGCCGCGACTTCGGCACGCTGCTGGCGGCCGTCGCCGAGCTGCCGGGAGTGGCGAGGCTCCGCTTCACCACCTCCCATCCGGCCGAGGTCAGCGACTCGATGATCGCCGCGATGCGCGATCATCCGAACGTCTCCCGTTACCTCCACCTGCCCGTGCAGTCGGGGTCCTCGAAGATTCTCCGCCGGATGAAGCGGCTCTACACGCGCGAGAGATACCTCGAGATCATCGCCGCGATCCGGAAGGCGATTCCGGAGATCCACTTCTCGACCGACATCATCGTCGGCTTCCCCGGCGAGACCGAAGAGGATTTCCAGCAGACGCTCAGCCTCGTCGAAGAGGTCCGCTACGGCTCGATGTTCGCCTTCAAGTACTCTCCCCGCCCGGGAACACCGGCGCTCAAACTCGGCGATCCCGTCGAAGACGAGGTGGCTTCGGACCGCCTCGCGCGGCTGTTCGCGCTGCAGGAACGGCTCGAGCAGGAGCGCCTGGCGTCGTATCGCGGCCGCGTCGTGCCGGTGCTCCTGGAGGGGCCGAGCAAACACGATCCGCGGATGCTCTCCGGACGAACCGACGACAATTACGTCGTCAACTTCCACGGCGATCCTTCGACGCCTCCCGGGAGTATGCTTGCGGTGAGGATCGATCAGGCGCAGCGACACACGCTGCGCGGGGAGGCCCTGGCATGAACGACCTGGTACCGATGAGCATCAAGGGGCTGATGCTGGACCCCGTGTCGAACTCGCCCATCGTCGTGCTGAAGGACGAGGAGGAGAAGTTCTTTCTCCCGATCTGGGTGGGAATCTTCGAGGCGAATGCCATCGCTCTCCAGCTCGAAAACATCGCCACGCCCCGTCCGATGACGCACGACCTGCTGCGCAACATGATCAGCGAACTCGACGCCCAGGTGACGCGCGTCGTCATCAACGACCTTCGGGACTCGACGTTCTTCGCGCAGATCCGACTGGTGACCTCGAAGGGAACGCTCGAGGTCGACGCACGGCCGAGCGATGCCATCGCGCTCGCTCTCCGCACCGAGGCCCCCATCTTCGTCGCCCAGACGGTCCTCGATCAGGCACAGACGATCTCCCCCGACGCAGAAGACCAGGACGAGCGGCTCAAGAAGTGGTTCGAGCAGCTCGGGCCGGACGATCTCGGGAAGTACAAGATGTGACGCAGCCGCCCTTCGGCGGCCGCGTCTCGCGCCGATGCAGCCGGCGCTTCGCGCCGCTGATCGCCGCGGCCGTTCGAGAGCGTGCCTCTTTCGCGCCGCGGTTCTTCGAGCGTGCGGCTCTGTCGCACGGCGGGCTTCGTGGGCGCGCACGGGTCGAGGTTGCGCCGCGGCTCGTGCATGCCGCGGGAGTGCGATTCTCCGGCAGTTCTTCGCGCGGCTTCCGGTAAAATCCGGGCGGTTCAGATGATCATCACCGTAGCCAACCAGAAGGGCGGTGTCGGAAAGACCACGACCGCCATCAATCTCTCCGCCGCGGTTGCGAACAAGGGATTCCGGACGCTGCTGATCGATCTCGACCCGCAGGCGAATTCGACGATGAGCTACATCGACGCCCGCAGCGTGACGCGGTCGATGTTCGACGTCCTCGTCAGCGAGGAGCTCGAGTTCGCCGACGTCGTCATCCCGACGCAGGTCGAGAATCTCTTTCTCGCGCCTTCGAAGATCGCGCTGGCCAAGCTCGAGTCGAAACTGATCGGCGACATCGACGGGCCGTTCCGCCTGAAGGACAAGCTCAACTCCTCGGCCAACGGCTACGACTACATCTTCATCGATACGCCGCCGACACTCGGCATGATCACCGTCAACGCGCTCGTCGCCTCGACGCACGTCCTCGTGCCGATCCAGTCGTCGTATTTCGCGCTGGAGGGCACGGACGACCTCCTGGAGACGATCGAGAAGATCAAGGCGCGTCCGAATCCGAACCTGCAGCTCCTCGGCGTCGTCATCACCATGCACGACAAGCGGACGACACTGGCCCGGGACATTCACGAGCAGATCGGACAGGTGTTCGGCGACCGCCTCTTCAACACCGTGATCACCAAGTCGATCCGCCTCGAGGAGAGCCCGGCGTACAAGGAGTCGATCTTCACCTTCGCGCCGAAGTCGAGCGGCGCGGCGGAGTATTACTCGCTGTCGGAGGAGATCCTGTCGAGAGTCTGACTCTCGCGAGGCCCGCATGAAACGAGGACTGCCGGAACGGAAATCGATGCGCCACGACGCGCACTTCGTCGAAGAACTGACGCGAAGGTCGGGGAGACACATCGGCTCGATGCTGCCGCTCTCGCTCATCGAGCCGAATGCCGGGCAGCCGCGCACCAACCTCGGCAACATCGAGGAACTCGCCGCGTCGGTGCGCGAGAAGGGGGTGCTCGAGCCGATTCTCGTCCGCCAGATCGGACCGAATCGCTACCAGATCATCTCGGGCGAGCGCCGCTACCGCGCCGCGACTCTGGCCGGACTCGAGGAGATCCCCGCCATCGAGATCGACGCCGACGATCGCGAGACCCTCGAGATCGCCCTCATCGAGAACATCCAGCGCAAGGACCTGACCCCCTTCGAAGAAGCGGAAGGGCTCCTCCTGCTGCAACAGAAGTTCGGTTACACGCACGAGAAGATCTCGCAGGTGATCGGCAAGTCGCGAACGACGATCACCGAGACGCTCCTCATCAACGACATTCCCGACCGCATCCGGGCCATGTGCCGCGAAGCGGGGATCTCCAGCAAGTCGGTCCTCGTGCAGGTCGCACGCGCGGGAAGCGAGGCGGCGATGGAGCAGGTGGTGCGCGGCGTGGCGGCAGGGGAGTTGACCCGCGAGGACGTCCGCCGCAGGACCGCGACGAGACCGGAGCCGAAAAAGGCGGGACGCCCGAAGAACTACGTCTTCCAGGTCAGGGACAAGTCGCTGCCGTTCCGCCTGAATCTCACCTTCAGGAAGCCGAGCGTCGAGAAGAGCGAAGTGATCGATGCGCTGCGCGAGCTCCTCCGGAGACTCGAAACGGAGTAGCTCCATTTGAAGGAGTTCTCCATGCACCGGCTTGCGGTTCTGTCGGCCCTTTGCATCCTGATCGCCGCACGCACGCACGCCGCCGTTCCCCCCTCGGAGCGGGCGGCGCTCGACGCGATCGACAACGCGCTCGACGGACCAGGCTCCACTCCGGTCAGGCCAGTCGAAGATCAGATCGACAACGGCACGGCCATTTGACAGCTCGCGGATCTCCGCTTATCCTCCCGCCCCAACATGTCGCGCATCGCTACCCTCATGGGCCGAATGGCAATGCGCCGCCCGGGCGCGGGCGCGTAACTCTTCTCGCGTCTTCGACCCGGGTCCCTCCGACTTTTCTCCCCACCAACAGTAACGCGAAGAACCTTCAGCCGGAGGAGGCAGACATGTCCTACCGTTTTGCAACGCTTGCCATCCATGCGGGCCAGCCCGACGACGAACAGACGGGCGCCGTGACCACACCGATCTACCAGACCTCGACGTTCCGCCAGATCGAGCCGGGCGTGACGCGCGGCTTCTGCTACTCGCGAACCGAACATCCCACCCGGAAGGCGCTGGAGGAGAATCTCGCCGCGCTCGAGGGCGCACGCTACGGTCTCGCCTTTGCCAGCGGGATGGCGGCCATCCACTGCGTCCTCTCGCTGCTGCGGGCCGGCGATCACGTCGTGTCGACCCGCGATCTCTACGGCGGGGCGTGGCGGATCTTCACGAAGTACTTCACACGCTTCGGCATCGGCTTCACGTTCATCGATCCGGGCGATCCCGGCGCGGTGGAGGAGGCGATCCGTCCCGAGACGCGGCTGCTGTGGCTCGAGACGCCGTCGAATCCGCTCCTGAAGATCACCGACATCGCAGCCTGTTCCGCCGTCGCACGCCGAAAGGGCGTTCGCGTCGTCGTCGACAATACCTTCGCGACGCCGCTCCTCCAGCGGCCGATCGAATCGGGAGCGGACATCGTCGTCCACTCGACTACCAAGTACATCAATGGACACAGCGACGTCATCGGGGGGGCGGTCGTCACCGACGACGAATCGATCCACGCGGAGCTGAAGTTCCTCCAGAACGCCATCGGCGCCGTTCCCGGACCGCAGGACTGTTTCCTCGTCCTTCGCGGCACCAAGACCCTGCCGCTTCGCATGGAGCGGCACTGCAGCAACGCCGAGGAGGTCGCCGAGTACCTGCGCCGGCACGATCGCGTCGCGCGCGTCTTCTACCCGGGGCTTCCCGATCATCCGGGACACGCGGTCGCGCGACGGCAGATGACGCGCTTCGGTGCGGTCGTCTCGTTCGAACTCGATGCGTCGCTCGAGGAAACGCGCGCGTTCATCGGCAGTCTCAGGCTCTGGACCCTGGCCGAGAGCCTCGGCAGCGTGAGGAGCCTCTTCTGCCATCCGCCGACGATGACGCACGCCTCGGTCGAGCCGGAGGTCCGGCGGAACGTCGGAATCGGCGACGGCCTGATCCGGCTGTCGGTCGGACTGGAAGACGTCAGAGATCTGATCGGCGATCTCGAGCAGGCCTTCGCGGCGGCGCGCCGTGAGGCGGGGAGCGCACGCACATGAAGCGCGTCGCGATCGCACTGCTCGGATGCGGAACGGTCGGAAGCGGGTTCGTCGAACTCGTCGAGCGCGAGCGGAGCCGGATCCGATCGCGCTTCGCCGTCGATCTGCGCATCACATCCATTCTGGTGCGTGACCTCGGGAAGCCGCGGCCGCCCGTCGATCCGCGTCTCCTGACGACGTCGGCGATCGAGGCGATCGATGCCGGTGCCGACGTGGTCGTCGAGTTGATCGGCGGCGTCCATTCCGCCGGCGCCTACGTCCGCCGCGCGCTGCGTCACGGAGCCCACGTGGTCACGGCAAACAAGGCGCTCCTGGCGACCTCCGGAAGCGCGCTGCTGTCGCTGGCGGCCGAGCAGGGGGTGTCGATCGGGTTCGAGGCATCGGTCTGCGGCTGCATTCCCATCGTTCAAGTACTACGTGAGGGTTTGGCCGGTGACGCGATCGAGGCACTGGGAGGGGTGGTCAACGGAACGTGCAACTACATTCTGACGCGGATGGAGCAGGGCGCCGGGTTCGAGGAGGCGTTGCGCGAGGCGCAGCAGCGTGGATTCGCCGAGGCCGATCCATCGCTCGACCTCGACGGAACCGATGCCGCACAGAAGATGACCATCCTCGGCCAGATCGCGTTCGGAGAGACCGTCGTTCGCTCGCGGGTTCGAGGGATCGATGCCCTCAGCGCTGCGGACATCCGATCGGCCCAGCATCGCGGCGCGGCGCTGCGGCTGGTGGCCCGCGCCGAGCGCGTGCCGGGCGGGGTGGCGATCGACGTCGCGCCGCGCGAACTCCCGGCGGGGCACCCGTTCGCGAGCGTTGCCGCGGAGGAGAACGCCGTCATGATTCGGGGGCGGGCCATCGGCGAACTCCTGCTGCGCGGAAAGGGGGCGGGGGCGATGCCGACTGCCGCGGCGGTTCTGTCGGACGTGCTCGGCACGGTGCGAGGGAGGGCCGGGATTCCGACCGCGGCGTGAGAGGAATGGCCGGCCGGAAGGAGATTCCGGCCGGCCCGGCCCGGACTGAATTTAACATAATCTATCTTATGGGACTCTGAGGAAATCACGCGATAATCGCCGGCCGGATGAACACCCTCACGCGCTACGTCCTGAAGGAGATGCTCGGGCCGACCCTTCTCGGCTTCGCCTTCTACACTTCGATCATCCTCATGCGGCAGCTCTTCGACTGGGCCGGCATGATCATCCGGCAGTCGCTCGCTGCCGCCACCGTCGTCAAGCTCCTCGGCCTCTCCCTGCCGCACATCGTCGTCCTCACCGTTCCGATGTCGCTCCTCTTCGGGATCCTCATCGCCATCGGGAGGCTCTCGTCCGACTCGGAAATCATCGCCATGCGCGCGCTCGGGATCTCGACCCGGACGATCTATCGCCCGGTGTTTCTCTTCAGCTTCGTCGTCTTCCTGCTGAATCTCTACCTGATGCTCGTGGTCGTCCCGCGCGGCAACAAGCAGCTCAAGAACCTCTTCGCGGAGATCGCCACTTCGTCGGCCGAGAAAGAGATCAAGCCGCGGATCTTCTATGACGAGTACGAAAACCTCACGATCTACGTGAACGACATCGACGCCCGCACGGGCGAATGGAGAGGCGTCTTCGTCGCCGACGCACGCTCCGCTCCCGATGAACCGTCGACGCCGGCCGATGTGACGGCCGCCGCGGCCTCGCGGGAGCGCCCCATCGAGGGGGCACTGGCGCAGTACTCGGGCCACCGGATCACCATCGCCGAGAGGGGCAATCTTTCCGTCGTCCGTCCCGGCAGGCAGATCTGGCTCAACCTCAGGCACGCCCAGACGCATGTCTGGGACCCCGCCAGACCGGAGCGCTACGACGTGAACCAGAACGCGTCGCAGCGAGTACTGCTCGCCGACCGCTTCTCGGTCGACGCCGGACGGCTGGCTCCCTCGCTCCGCGAGCTGAACCTGCGCGAGCTGCTGACGCAGGCCGACCGGCTCCGCTCGGGCCGCGACCGCGAGACTTACAACCTCGCGCGCGTCGAGATCCACAAGAAGTTCGCCATCCCGTTCGCCTGCATCGCCTTCGGGGTGATCGGACTCCCGCTCGGCATCACCAACCGCCGCGGAGGAAAGAGCTCCGGCTTTTCCCTCAGCATCGCGATCATCCTCGTCTACTACCTGATGATCAACAACGGCGAGGCGCTGGCGCGCGCCGGAAGGATTCCTCCCTGGGTGGCGATGTGGGCGCCGAATCTCGCCATGCTCGCCGTCGGCACGTATCTGCTCGGCCGGGCCAATCGCGACACCGGTGCGCAGGCGACCCGGGCCGGCTGGATCCGGCGGATGGCCGCGGCGTTCGTCTCCGGAATCCGCCGTCGCGACGCCGCCCCCGTGGAGGACGAGCCGGCGATCCTTCGCCGCCTCGACGTCGCCTTCCCGAACATTCTCGACCGCTACATTCTTCGCGAGTTTCTGAAGGTTCTCGCGCTGGTGCTCGTCTCGACCGCCGCACTGATCATCATCGTCGACTACACCGAGACGGCCCGCGACATTCGCCAGAACGACGTTCCGCTGCCGGTCGTGTTCTCCTACTACCGCTATCTGATCTTTCAGGTGATCAACTGGACGCTTCCGATCTCCGTTCTGGTGGCGACCCTGGTCACGTTCGGGATCTTCTCGAAGAACAACGAAGTGACGGCATTCAAATCAGGGGGCGTTTCCCTCTACAGGGTCAGTCTGCCGGTCGTTCTGGTGGCGGCGGTGATCAGCCTTCTCGTCTATCTCAATCTCGATTTCGTCCTCCCCTACGCGAACCAGCGGGTCGACCAGCTCAAGCGGCGGATTCAGGGGAAAGAGATGTCGACGCCGGCGGAACAGAAGCTCTGGTTCGTCGGGAAGGGACGGTATCTCATCAACTTTCTCTCGTATGACCGCGCGAGGCGCGAGCTGGCACACGTCCAGATCTTCGAGTTTCACCCGACCGAGTTCCGCCTCACGCGCCGCCTCTTCGCGCGCACGGCGCGATGGAACGGAGAGGCATGGGTATTCGAGAACGGATGGATCCGATCATTCCCCGACGGCGGGTATGCGACGTACACGCCGATCACCCGACCGGTGGTGCTGGCCTATGGCGAGACCCCCGAGGATTTCGCGACCGAGGTGAAGTCGCCCGAGCAGATGACCTTCGCCGAACTGCGACGTTACATCCGCGTGGTGCGAAACTCCGGCTACTCGGCCGAGCGGTTGATGGTGAAGCTCTACGAGAAGACCTCGTGGCCGGCGATCAGCATCGTCATGGCGCTGATCGCACTGCCCTTCGCGTTCCGGATCGGCAAGCGGGGGGCGCTGTACGGGATCGGGATCGCGCTGATTCTCGGGATCGTCTACTGGATGGTGTTCGCGATCTTCACCAAATTCGGAGAGGTCGGCAATCTCCCGCCGATCCTCTCCGCATGGAGCGCGAACATCCTCTTCGCGATCGCCGCCGTTTACCTGTTCCTGCACGTCGAAACGTAAGGAACGGGACCGCGCGTCACAACGCGGCGATGATCTCTTCCCTCAGCCCCTTCCACTTTCTCAGGTACTCGCGCCGCTCGCTGTTGTACCTGGCGACGAGCTGGTTGTACTCGTCGAGCCTCCCCTGCCGCTCGTACATCCTCTTCGGCTGGAGGTAGTCGAGATCGTCGATCCCGGGGACCTCCGTGGCGACGAGGTACCCGAAATCGGGATCGCGCTCCCACTTGATGGTCCCCTCGGCGATGGCCTTCACGATCGCGGAGGAGTGCTGGATCTTCACTTTCTTCGAGCGTTCGTCCTTCTCGTCGCCGCCGATCCGTCCCGTGTTCATGAGGAACACTTCCATCGGGCTGTCGTTCATCAACTCCAGCATCCGGTTGCCCTGACAGGCATGATGCAGCGGGAAAAAGGGATTCGTGCCAGGAACGCGGAGCGACTTCCCCGCCTCGGCGGCCCCGCCGGCGCTCGTCCCCTTCGTCTCACCGAGCATGAAATAGGCGGCGGCGAGCGGCCCCTCCAGTTTCACCACGGCGGGAATGATGTTCTCGTTGCGGTTGAGGATCAGGAGAAAGTCGGCCTTCTTCAGGTTCCGGGCGTCGTAGGCGCCCTCGATGTCCTCCATCCGGATGACGGCCCGGCCGTTCGGCGTGTAGGAGGTGTCGAAGAAGTCGACCTTTCCGTTCTCGTCCTGCGAGACGTTCTCGAGGTAGGCGTGCGGCGAAGTGCAGGCGTGGTAGATGGTCGGTTCGTCCTTCGGGTTGAGGCCGAACGTCTTCGCGAAACAGCCGTTCTCGGTCGCGTAGATCTTCCCGCCCGGCATGAGCGCGCAGAAGTCGTCCTGCACCGGCGAGGAGTCGTTCTGCTTCGTGAAGGTCGTCGTCGTCTTTCCGGTTCCGGAGAGGCCGACGATCAGCGCAACCCGCTCGCGTCCGTTCGCCGGGATGACCTTGCATCCCGCGTGAAGGGCCAGCCCGCCCCGCTCGTACACGATCTTGTTCCACATCCGCAACCCGCCCTTTTTCGACTCGCCGAAGTAGTCGGAGTTGAAGATGCGCGTCACGTAGTTCTCGAGATCGACGGCGATGAGGCGGTCTTCCGGATATCCCTCCATCGGGAGGTTCGGCGTGTAGATGACCGTCAGTGTCGGTTCGAAGTGATCGAGCTCCTCCTTCGTCGCCGGGTAATAGAGGATCTGCTGCATCGCCGCGATGTTCGCATTCGCCTTCTCGACGATCAGCCGGGCGGGCACGCGAAACTGCGGATCGTTTCCGATGTATCCCTCGATCACCAGCATGTCGCGGGTGCGGACGTAGTCGTCCTGGATTCTCGCCACCCGCTCGTATTCGGCACGGCTGATCGTCTGATCGGAATGTTCCTCCGGCGTGTCGGTGGCGATGAAGGTCGACAGCTTCGACCGCGACACGACACGGGTGGCGACGTTGAGATTGCCGAACTCGGTCAACCGGGCGTTCGGCATCTCCTGGGTGTATCGACGCAGCTCCTCCGGAGACGGGTTCCAGAACACCGACTTCGGTTCGACCGGCAGCGTCTTCCGCTTCGGCGAACCGTGGCCCCGAGCCGGGGCCGTTCCAGCGGTTGGGGTAGCGATTTCAGTCATGAAAGTCCTCTTCTGATCGAGTTTGGGTCCGGGGGCAGATCGACGCAAGGAGCGCGCCGCACACGACCCGTGCGACCGGAATGCCGACGGGGTTCCTGAAGATGCCGGATTGTACACATTTTGCCTGGCACCGGTCACGCCTCCGCGCCGAAATCGGTAAGATTCCCCGCGAAGCGGGACATCCGCGCGCACGGATTGAACCAGGAGGATCTGCCAATGCCCGATCTCCCGGCCGCCGCCCTCGAGGCCCTGAGAACCCGCACGACCAGAGTCTTCCCGGAGCAGATCCGCTCCTGCGTCGCTCCTCTCACCGACGAACAGATCTGGTGGCGGCCCAACGAATCGTCGAATTCGATCGGCAACCTGCTGCTGCACCTGACCGGGTCCCTCAACCACTACCTGAACCGGGGAGTTGGAGGATTCGACTACCAGCGCGACCGCCCTGCCGAATTCTCGGAACGGAGGCCGATTCCGAAAGAGCAGCTCCTGGCGGCGTTCGAGGCGATGGTGACGAAGGCCGAGCAGACCTTCGCGGCGCTCACTCCCGAGCGCCTCAGCGATCCCTCTCCCGAACCGAACCTACACTCCCTGCTGTTCGAAGATCTGTTCGCCGTCGCCGTCCATCTTTCGAATCACACCGGGCAGATCGTCTGGATCGCGAAGATGCTCCACGAAGGGGGCGCGGGCGAGATCTGGATACGCACCCACCGCGAAGCGGGCGCCCGGAAACGGAGCGGCTGATGCCGGTCAGTACCGAGTTCCGCGAATTCGTCGTCGACCAGTTGCGCGCGGTGGCGCCGGTGACCGCGAAGGCGATGTTCGGCGGTGTCGGCCTCTATGCCGACGGTCACTTCTTCGCCCTGATCGCCGACGACGTCGTCTACTTCAAAGTCGACGATTCGAACCGTGCGGACTTCGTCGCGGCCGGCTCCCGCCCTTTCATGCCCTACGGCGAAGAGGGGTCGACGATGAACTACTACGAGCTGCCACCCGATGTGCTCGAGGATCCCGAGCGCCTCCGCCGGTGGATGGAGAAGTCGATCGAGGTCGCTCGCCGGCAGAAAAAAAAGCGTGTGACATCGTGAGCGCGGAGGGTGCCCCCGGGCGCGTTTCCCTCCCGCAGTGAGTGGTACCATCCCGCGCGATGGCGAACGCGAAAGAGGCACCTGACGTCCGCGACCATCCGGCCATCGCCGAGGCGAAGCGCGTACTCGAGGTCGAGGCGGCGGCGATCCTGAGCCTCGTCGAGCATCTTGACGAGACCTTCGTTTCGGTCGTCGAGCTGATCCACGACGGCCCCGGTCGCGTCGTCACGATGGGTCTGGGCAAGTCGGGAATCATCTGCAAGAAAATCAGCGCGACGCTCGCCTCGACGGGCACGCCCTCGTTCTTCCTCCACCCCGCCGAGGCCATCCACGGCGATCTCGGCATGATCGTGAAGGGGGACATCGTCCTCGCGGTCTCGAATTCGGGAGAAACGGAAGAGCTGGTCCGGCTCCTCCCGACGATCAAGCGGATCGGCGCCGAAATCGTCGCCATCACCGGCAATCCGAAGTCGACGCTGGCGCGGCATGCCGACTACCACCTCTCCGCCGCCATTCCGAAGGAGGCCTGCCCGCTCGGCCTCGCTCCGACGGCGTCGACCACCGCCACGCTGGCCCTGGGCGATGCGCTGGCGATGGCCCTGCTGCTCAGGAAGGGTTTCAAGGAGGAGGACTTCGCGTTCCTCCACCCGGGAGGGAAGCTCGGGAAGCGATTCCTCCGCGTCCGCGACCTGATGCACGGCGGCGATCAGATCCCGGTCGTCACCACCGGCACTTCCATGCACGACGTGATCTACGAGATGTCGAAAAAGGGCTTCGGCATCACGGCCGTGGTCGGCGACCACGGCGCGCTCGAAGGGGTCATTTCCGACGGCGATCTGCGGCGCCTGCTGCAGAAGGACGAGAGGATCCTCCGCAAGACGGCCGGCGAATCGATGAAGACGAACCCCGTGACCATCGACGGCGCGGAGCTCGCTTCCGCCGCCCTGCAGATCATGGAGCAGAAAAAGATCACGTCGCTGTTCATCGTCGATTCCGAGCGCCGCGTGGAAGGTATCATTCACCTCCACGATCTCTGGGGCCTCGAACTCTTCTGAACCGGATGAACGAAACAAAGCACGTGCTGCTCCGCTACCGCGACGGTCGCGTCGCGAACGCCACGGTGGACGCCATCGATCCCGCCGCCGACTCGCTCACGGCGGTGATCGATCACGGTCCGAGCCGGCAGATTCCCTACTCCGAGCTCAAGGCCGTCTTCTTTCCGCGCGAGGTGCCGGAGGAACTCCTCGAGCCGGGCGGCGGGATGACCCTCGCCGTCGAACTCTTCGACGGTGAAGTGATCAGGGGAACCGCCCACTACAATCCCGAAAAGAACGGCTTCTTCCTCGTCCCGGCCGACCGGACCCGGCACGACCGGATCTTCATCGTGAACTCGGCCATCCATTCCATCGAAGTCGAAAAACTGTAGTGCCGGTCCGCGCCGCCGCGGGCCGGTGATGGATGACCGCGGGCCGCCCGCGCGTTTGCGTCAACGTATGCGAATTCTTGTGACACTGCTGTTCACCGGCTCGCTCGTCGCGCAACCGCCGGCGGCGATCGACCGCGCCGCCGCTGCAATCGCCGGACAGGAGGCCGCGTTCGTCCACCAGTTCACGCCGAAGGGATTCAGGAGCGGACAGACCGAGCGCGGGCGGGTGCTCTTCGGACGGCTTCCGATGATGAAATGGATGTACTCGAGCCCCGAAGAGAAACTGTTCCTCTTCGACGGGCGAACGTCGTGGTTCTACGTCCCCGCAGAAAAACAGGTGACGACCGCCGACGTCGACGATTCCCGCAAACGCGAACTCCCCTTCCTTCTGATCGGCGATCCGGCGGCGCGGACGCGGCATTTCAGCGTGTCCGAGAAGAGGGATCGGGGAAAAATCGTCATCACGCTGCAGCCGCGCGACCGCCACGCCATGATCCGGAGGATCGTGGTGACGTCCGACGCCGCGTCGGATCTCATCGAGTCGATCGAATACAACGACCGGCAGGGAAATCGGACTTCCTTTCACCTGAGCGGGTACACTCCGCGCGACGCGGGGGCGGCGGCGTTCCAGTTCACCCCTCCCCCGGGAGTTCAGGTGGTAAGGGCGGATTGAACCGATGGCTCAGGAGTTTTCATTCGACATCGTCTCCAAGACGGAGATGCAGGAAGTGGCGAACGCCGTCCAGCAGGCGCAGAAGGAGCTCGCGCAGCGCTTCGATTTCAAGGGGAGCAAAAGCTCGATCGAGCTGACGGGCGAGGAGATCGTTCTGGTCAGCGACGACGAGGGAAAGCTCCGCAGCGTCAGAGACATCGTCGAGAGCAGGCTGGTCAAGCGGCAGGTCTCGCTCAAGGCGCTCGAGTACGGCAAAGTCGAAGCTGCGGCGATGGGAACGGTGCGTCAGAGGGCCAGAATCGTGCAGGGGATCGAAAGCGAGAAGGCGAAAGCGATCGTGAAAGCGATCAAGGACGCGAAGCTGAAGGTGCAGGCCTCCATCCAGGGCGATCAGGTCCGGGTCACCGGCCGGAGCAAGGACGATCTGCAGAAGGCGATCGCGATCGTGAAGGGGCGCGATTTCGGGATTCCGCTCCAGTTCACGAACTATCGCGGGTGACGCTTCATCGTTTATCCTTTCGCCCGTGACTGCCCCTGAGTCGACGAGCGGCACGCTTCACGAGCACGCCGCGCGCTCCGAACGGATCCTCGAGCTGATCGCTCCCAAGCTGGAGCAGGTCGAGGAGGAACTGCGCCGGAATTTCCAGTCCCAGATCACCACGATCCAGGAGGTCGGCGACCACATCCTGGGCGGCGGCGGCAAGCGCCTCCGCCCCGCCCTTCTCCTCCTCTGCTCGAAGATGCTCCGCTACGACGGCCATCGCGACGTGATCTACGGCGCGGTGGTCGAGTTCATCCATACCGCCACGCTCGTTCACGACGACATCATCGACGAGGCGGCGATCCGGCGCGGACGCACCTCGATCAACTACCGCTGGGGAAATCACCTGACGGTGCTCGTCGGCGATTATCTCTATACGCACTCGATGAGCCTCGCTCTCGCCGAGGGAAACCTCGACATTCTCCGGCTGCTGTCGAACGTGACCATCCGGATGATCGAGGGGGAGATCCTCGGGCTCGAGCAGAACGGCCGTTCCGACATCAGCATCGACGACTATTTCGACATCGTCGGCCGCAAGACCGCGGCGCTGTTCGGCGCCTGCTGCCGCATTCCGGCCTATCTGGTCGAACTTCCCGAGGCGCCCGCCGCGGCGCTGTTCAACTACGGATTCAACCTCGGCGTCTGTTTCCAGCTCATCGACGACCTCCTCGACTTCACCTCGAGCACCGAAGTCCTCGGCAAGCCGGCGCTGTCGGACCTGAAAGAGGGGAAGCTCACCCTTCCGCTGATCCTTTCCATGCCGAAGGCGACCTCGCGCGAGCGGGACTTGATCGCCCGGGTGGCGGCACAGAAGTCTTTCGACGGCATCGATCCCGCCGAGATCCACCAGATCGCGCGCCGCTACGGGACGCTCGAGCAGACGCGCGACTACGCGCGCGACTACGCGGCACGGGCGCGGAAGGCGCTGGAGGCGTTCCCCGGTTCGCCGGCAAAGGAGGCGCTCGAAACGGCGCTCGACTTCGTCCTCGAACGCGATCGCTGAAGAGCTACGAAAGCAGCTCCATGATCTCCGACATGGCGGCGCGGGCCTTCCGGTGGATCTCCTCGTGCTGCCCGCCGGACGTCAGGCGGATCACCTTGTTGTAGGTCTCGATCGCCCGCGGGTAATCGCGAAGACAGTGGTGGTAGATCTCCCCCTTGCAGAGGCGGGCCTCGACGTTCATCGGCTCGAGCTCGAGGATCTTGTTGAGGAAGATCATCGCCGTGTCGTACCGCTGCTCCTCCATGGCGATGCGATAGCGGAGGCGGTAGAGCGTCACCAGCTCGCTCGTCTTCGGATCGATCCAGACGCCGGGGATGTACGTCAGAAGCGCCGACAGAAGACGGCCGCGGCGGCCCTCATTCGAACGTTTCACCTTCAGCATTTGCCGCATGTTCACACCCTCCCGGTTCCGGTGTCGCGTCGAACTCCCCATCATCTTACGTTCGGACTTCGAGATCGTCAAGACATTGACGTTCGGCCGGCCGCTCGTCCCCTTCCGCGAAGTGCGGGAAGGAGCGGTCCGGGCGCCCGCGATGACACCGGTGCTGCTATCCTTCGCCCGACATGCGAATCGCCGTCTATCCCGGGTCGTTCGATCCCCTGACGAACGGGCACCTCGACATCATCCGGCGCGGGACCCGCCTGTTCGACCGGCTGCTCGTCGCCGTGCTGGAAAACGAGGGGAAGTCTCCGCTCTTCACCGTCGCCGAACGGCGCGATCTGATCGCGCGCTGCACCGGCGACCTCCCCGGCGTCGAGGTCCACTCGTTTTCCGGCCTCCTCGTCGACTTCATGCACCGGACCAGCGCCAGCGTGGTCGTCCGCGGAATCCGCGCGGTGTCCGATTACGAGTACGAGCTGCAGATGGCGCTGATGAACCGCGAGCTGCATCCCGGGATCGAGACCATCTTCATGCTTCCCGCCGTCGAGTACACCTATGTCTCCTCGCGCCTGGTGAAGGAGGTCTTCCGCCTCGGCGGCGACATCACCCGCCTCGTTCCGCCGCTCGTCCTCGAGTCGCTCAAGGCGCGGCTGCCGGTCACGGCGTAGTCGTCGGGTCGAGGGCGTCCCGGAAGCGGTCGCCGATGATGTTGCATGCGGCCACCGTCAGGAAGATCGCCGTTCCGGGAAAGAACACCAGCCACCAGGCGTACTCCACGTGCTGCTGGGCAACCGTCAGAATGCTTCCCCATGTCGCGGTCGGCAGCGGGACGCCGAGACCGAGAAACGAGAGGGCCGACTCGGTCAGGATCGCCGAGGCGACACCGAAACTCGCCGACACGAGCACGGGCGCGATCGCGTTCGGCAGAAGATGGCGGAAGATGATGCGCGCGTCGCGCGCTCCGCTGGCCCTCGCCGCCTCCGCGAACTCCATCTCGCGCACGCGGAGAAACTCGCCCCGCATGTAGCGCGCCTCGGTCGTCCACGACGTCAGGCCGAGGGCGATGACGACCGTGTGAAACGACGGACCGGCGAGCGCGACGATCCCCAGCACGAGCAGGAGAAAAGGAAAGCAGAGGATGACCTCGATGAGCCGCGAAACGATCCAGTCGGCCGTCCCGCCGTAATAGCCAGCAACGGCACCGAGAAACGATCCGACGACGAGCGACAGAAGCGTGGCGATGATCCCGACGGCGAGGGAGATCCGCGCGCCATGCATCATCCGCGACAGCACGTCGCGGCCCAGATCGTCCGTGCCGAACCAGTGCTCCGCGTCGGGCGGACGGAGGCGCGCCCCGAGGTCGGGTGCATTCGGCGGATGCGGCGCCAGCAGAGGAGCGAGCGCGGCGACGATGGCCACCACGGCGAGG
>DATLYG010000234.1:0-22800 GCA_035574985.1 Thermoanaerobaculia bacterium
CACCGGCCCGTACGAAAGGATCACCCGGTCGATGCGGTCGCGCACGTCCGGATCGAGCAGTCCGCGCCGGACGGCAATCTCGTTCGCCGCGATCATTCCCCACGCCACGGCCTCGCCGTGCGTGATGCCCTCGTATCCGGCGGCCGCCTCGATCCCGTGCCCGAGCGTGTGCCCGTAGTTGAGGAGGCGGCGCTGATCGCTCTCCCTTTCGTCGGTCGAGACGATGTTTGCCTTGACCCGGATCGCGCGGCGGACGATCTCGTCGATCGTGGCGGGTTCGAAGGACAGGACCCCGTCGCGCCGCTGTTCGAAGATCTCGAAGAGCGAGGGATCGCCGATGACGCCGCCCTTCAGCGCCTCGAACACGCCGCTCAGCAGTTCGTGTCGCGGGAGCGTCTGCAGTACGCCCGTGTCGGCGACGACGGCCCGCGGCGGATGAAACGCCCCGATCAGGTTTTTTCCCTTCGCGTGATTCACGCCGGTCTTGCCGCCGATCGAGCTGTCGACCTGCGCGAGCAGCGTCGTCGGCACGTGGACCAGATCGATCCCGCGAAGAAAGATCGCCGCCGCGAATCCCGCGGTGTCGCCCAACATCCCCCCGCCCACCACCACCGCCATCGAGTCGCGCCGCCCGCCCCGCTCGATGAGCTGCGTGACGATCGCCTCCGCCGTCGCCAGGGTCTTCTGTTTCTCCCCTTCCTCGACCGCGATCACGGCGGCAGGCGGATCGAACGAGGCCGCCACGCGATCGCCGAACCTTTCCCGCAAGGCCGGCGACGTGATGACGAACACCCGGCCGCGCGGCCTGACGAGCGATCCGACCGAGCCGATCAGGTCGCGGCCGGCGAAGACCGGATAGGAAGCGGTTGCCTGGGTGACGGTGATGAATGGGTCCATGCCGGATCCTCGGATTCGTCAGTCTGGAGTGCGGCGCTTCAGCGCCGCTCTTTCTCGCCGCGCTTCAGCGTGGCGCCGGATCGAAGATCCGGAAGCAACATCACCGCAGCCGGATGCCCAGCTCCGCGAGCTGCGCCTCGTCGACCGGGCCGGGGGCCTCGCTCATCAGGTCCTGCGCCCGGGCGGTCTTCGGGAAGGCGATGACGTCGCGGAGCGATTCGGCGCGCGCCATGAGCATGACGATCCGGTCGACGCCGAGGGCGATCCCACCGTGAGGCGGAGCACCGTAACGGAAGGCGTCGATCAGAAAACCGAAACGGGAGCGGGCCTCCTCCTCGCCGATGCCGAGGGCACGAAACATCCGCGACTGCACGTCGGGCTGATTGATGCGGATGCTGCCTCCTCCGAGTTCGAGGCCGTTGAGAACGACGTCGTAGGCGCGCGCCATGGCCGCACCGGGATCGCTCTCCAGTTTGTCGATGTCGCCGGCTGCAGGTGAGGTGAAGGGATGGTGACGCGCGAACCATCGCTGCGTCTCCTCGTCCCACTCGAACAGCGGGAAGTTCGTGACCCAGAGAAAGTCCCACCGGTCCGCCGGGATCATCTTTTCCTCGCGGGCGATGCGCAGCCGGAGCTGGCCGAGCACGTCCCACACGACGGTCTGCTTTCCCGCCACGGTCAGGGCGAGATCGCCTTCTCCCGCCCGCAGTGCGGCGCGGAGCGAGTCGAACGCCGCCTCGTCGAGAAACTTTTTGATCGACGAGCCGCGCTGCGCGTCGAACTTCATCCAGATCAGCCCCGCCGCGCCGAGTTTTTTCGCTTCTTCCGTCAGGTCGTCGAGCCGCTTGCGCGAAAAGCCCGCCCCGCCGGGGACGACGATCCCGCGCACCGTCTGCGCCTCGCGGAAGGGAGCGAATTCGATCCGCCGCGCCGCCGCGGTGATGTCGCTCAGCTCCATGCCGAAACGGGTGTCGGGACGGTCGATGCCGAAGCGGTCCATCGCCTCCTGCCACGACATGCGCGGAAAGGGCGTCTTCACCGGGATGCCGGCGATCGGGAAGATCTCGGCAAACATTCCCTCGATCAGCGAGAAGACGAACTCCTCGTCGATGAACGACGCCTCGATGTCGACCTGCGTGAACTCCGGCTGCCGGTCGCGCCGGAGGTCCTCGTCGCGGAAGCACTTCGCGATCTGGAAGTAGCGCTCCATCCCGGAGACCATCAGGAGCTGCTTGAAAATCTGGGGTGACTGCGGCAGGGCGTAGAAATTCCCCTTGTGGACGCGGCTCGGAACGAGATAGTCACGGGCCCCTTCCGGTGTCGACTTCGTCAGGATCGGCGTTTCGATCTCCAGAAAACCTTTGCGGTTCATGTAGTCGCGTACGGCGAACGTGACTTTGTGGCGCAGAACCAGGTTGCGCGTCAGCGAGGGCCGCCGCAGATCGAGATAGCGGTATTTCAGCCGCAGTTCCTCGGCGGCGTCGGTGTCGTCCTCGATGGCGAAGGGAGGCGTCTCCGCACGGTTGAGAATGTCGATGCGCGTGGCGACGACTTCGATCTCGCCGGTGGCGAGCTTCGGGTTCTTCTGCGCCTCGGCGCGCTCGACGACCGTCCCCTCGACGCGGACGACGAACTCCGAGCGGAGTTCCTTTGCGGCGGCGACGACCGCCGCATCGCTCGCGCGCTGCTGGTCGGCGACGATCTGGCAGATCCCGCTCCGGTCGCGCAGATCGACGAAGATCAGCTCTCCGAAGTCGCGCTGCTTCTGCACCCAGCCGTGGAGAACGACGCTCCGTCCGGCGTCGTGTCTTCCGAGAGTTCCCGCATAGGTCCGGTTCATGAGCGTGCCGCCTGCAGGCGGAGATACTCCTCTTTGTATTCGACATAGTGGCGCCACGACTGTTCGAGGCGCGCCAGTTCCTCGCCGGTCAGCTCGCGCTTCACACGCGCGGGAACGCCGGCAGCGAGCACGCGCGGCGGGATCTGCATCCCCTCCCCGACCACCGCCCCCGCGGCGACCAGTGCCAGCTCGCCGACCACGGCGCCGTCGAGGACGCGCGCTCCCATCCCGATCAGTGCGCCGCGATGAATCGTACATCCATGGACGATCGCCCCGTGCCCGATCGTCACCTCTTCGGCAATCACCGTCGGCCACGTCTCGTGCGTGACGTGAATGACGCAGTTGTCCTGGATGTTCGTGCGCGAACCGATGTGGACGAAGTGGACGTCGGCACGGATGACGGTGCCGAACCAGACCGAGCCGTCATTGCCGATCGTGACGTCGCCGATCAGGGTGGCGTTCGGTGCGACGAACACGCGTTCGCCGAGGGAGGGCTCCTTTCCGTCGAACGGGAGGACGATCATGGCGGCGGGACTTTAGCAGACATCGGCTTCCAGAGCCGCCATGTCCATGCCTGCCAGAATCCGGCCCAGGCAAGACAGAGAGAAGCCGTGGCGACCGTGGCGATCACCGGACCGATCGCATCGGCCATGATTCCGGCGGCGAGGCTGGAAAGGCTCATCGTCAGGGTGATGAATCCGTAGTCGGCGGAGAAGATCCGGCCGCGCATCCGGTCGAGGACTTCGCGCTGCAGGCCGTACGTCGAGGTCTGCCACTGGGCCCCGCCCCCGAGGTGGGCGAAAAAGACCGCAACGGCGCCGACCGCCAGCGCCTTCGTGCCGGCGAGGAGCATGTAGCCGATGCCGAAGAGTCCGATCGACCAGGCGATCGTCCGGTACATCGCGTCGTCGTCGGACGAAATCGCGCGCACGACGAAAGGGCCGAGCAGGGCCCCGACTCCCCGTGCCGCGAATAGCAGCCCGATCCCGAGCGCGCCGGCGTGGAACACCTCGCGGCCGAAGACGCTCAACAGCGCCACCCCTCCCGCTCCGATGCCGAAGCCGCCCTTCGACAGCAGAAGCGCGAGCACCCGGGGATGGGCGCGCGCGAAACGGACCGTCTCGCGCACCGACTCGACCAGCCCGGGATGCTCGACGGGCCCGCCGGCCTTTTCGGAAAAGTGCGCGCGGATTCCCCACAGCAGTCCAGCCGAGAGGAGAAAGCTCGCCGCGTCGATGAGAAACGCCGCGTCGCTTCCGAGCTTCATGGTCACGATTCCGCCGAGAGCGGCCCCCACCGCGAGCATCGTCCCCCACGTCGATCCCATCAGCACGTTGGCCGGCCCGAGCTCCTTTCCGCGGACGAGATTCGGCAGGGCCGCGTTCGATGCGGGTTCGAAGTAGGCGGAGCCGATCGAGATGAGGATCACACCCGCATACGCGAAGGGGAGCGTCGCCGGCGTTCGCGCCAGCAGTGGAAGAAGACAGGCACCGGCGCGGGCGAGGTCGACGATCACCATCAGCATCCGCCGGTCGACCCGGTCGACCAGCGGTCCGGCGACCGGGGTGAAAAAGAAGATCGGGAGCGTCTGGCAGAGGAGCATCAGCGACGCGAGCGTTGCCGATCCGGTGAGTTCCAGTACCAGGTCGAGCAGCGCGACGGTCAGAAACCAGTCCCCGCCGAGGCTGATCAGCGTCCCGGCGTAGAGAAGACGGAAGTCGCGATTGTCGCGAAGAAGGCGCCAGTACATGGACGGTATTACGCTTATCAGCTTTTACGGACGTAAGTCAGGAAGGAGTACGGGTAGTCGTCTTTCTCCCCTGCTTCGAAGTGTTCGGCGTCGACGAGCTGCCATTCGTTCACGTCGTCGTAATCGGGAAAGAACGTGTCGCCCTCGACGTCGGCGTGGACCTGCGTGATGTACAGCACGCCGGCGCGCTGGAGGGCCTGCCGGTAGATCTCCGCGCCGCCGAGGATGAACGTCTCGTCGTCTTCTTCCGCGATCCGCAGCGCCTCTTCGAGGCTCGACGCCGGCACGACTCCCTCGGGAAGCGTTTCCGGACGGTGCGTGACGACGATGTTCGTCCGTCCCGGCAGCGGTTTCCCGACCGACTCGAACGTCTTCCGCCCCATGATCACGTAATGCCCCATGGTCAGGCTCTTCAGCCGCTTCAGATCGGAGGAAAGACGCCATGGCAACTGATTGCCCCGTCCGATGACGCCATTGGAAGCGACGGCAGCGAGGATCGACACTTTCATACCGCGATCGGCGCCTTGATCGCCGGATGGGGATCGTAGTGTTCGAGCGTGAAGTCGTCGAACGTGAAGTCGAAAATCGACCGCACTGCGGGGTTGAGCCGCATGACCGGGAGCGGCCGCGGTGTGCGCCCGAGTTGCTCGCGCGCCTGATCGAGGTGGTTCAGGTAGAGGTGCGCGTCGCCGAATGTGTGTACGAACTCTCCGGGCCGAAGGTCGCACACCTGCGCCACCATCATCGTCAGAAGCGCGTACGACGCGATGTTGAACGGAACGCCGAGAAAGACGTCGGCGCTCCGCTGGTAGAGTTGGCAGGAGAGCTTTCCGTCCGCGACGTAGAACTGGAAGAGCGCGTGACACGGTGCGAGGGCCATTCGCTCGATGTCGGCGACGTTCCATGCGCTCACGATCAGCCGCCTCGAATCGGGGTTCGTTCTGATCTGCTCGATGACCGCGGAGATCTGGTCGATGCGGCGGCCGTCCGGCGCCGGCCACGAGCGCCACTGATATCCGTAGATGGGACCGAGTTCGCCGTTCGGGTCCGCCCACTCGTCCCAGATCGTGACCTTCTGCTGGTTCAGGTATGCGATGTTCGTGTCGCCGCGGAGAAACCAGAGCAGCTCGTGGATGATCGACCGGAGGTGCAGCTTCTTCGTCGTCAGCAGCGGAAACCCCGCTCCGAGGTCGAACCGCATCTGATAACCGAACACGCTGCAGGTGCCGGTGCCGGTACGGTCCGACTTTCTCGTTCCGTGTTCGAGGATGTGGCGGACGAGATCGAGATATTGCTGCATGGATCGAGCCTGTCAGTCCTTTCGCAACGTTGCAACCGGAAGGGCGAGATTCCCGGTCAAACTGCATGCGGATCCCGCCCACGGCCTGCGCGACATCCGCTGTGCAGCGGCGACGCCCGCCCGCCGGAGACGGGGGGAGAAACCGCCGCCGCCGTTCCGCCGCTGCGGTTCGTCGCGGGGCACGATGTCGATGATTGTAAACTTCCGCGGCCCATGCACTATCGCAATGGCGTGCTCCACATCGGCAACATCTCGACAGAAGACATCGCACGGGAGTTCGGGACACCAGTCTACGTCTATGACGCGCCGGTGATCCGGCGCCAAATCGAGCGGGTGCGGCGGGCCTTCTCCGCCATCCCGTTCCGGCCGTTCTACGCGATGAAGGCGAATTCGAATCTCGCCATCCTTCGCATCATCCGCGAGGCGGGATTCGGCTGCGATGCCGTCTCTCCCGGCGAGATCCGGCTGGCCGCACACGCCGGTTTCGCGGGAGAGTCGATCTGGTTCACCTGCTCGAACGTCTCCGACGACGACCTCCGCGCGGTCTCCGATCCGTCGGTGGTGATCAACGTCAACTCGCTTTCGGAGCTCGACCGCGTCCTCCGCCTCGATCTGCCGAACGAGATCGCGCTCCGCCTGAATCCCGACATCGGCGCAGGACATCACGCCGATGTGATCACAGCCGGCGGGGGCGTGAAGTTCGGGATCGACCCCGCCGAGATCGAGACGGCCCGCATGATCGTCGAGGACAGCGGACGCCGGGTGGTCGGCCTGCACGCACACATCGGCTCGGGGGTGGACGATCCCGCTCCCCTGCTCGAATCGGCACGGAGGCTCGTCGAACTCGCGCCGCGATTCCCCAACCTCCGATGGATCAACTTCGGCGGAGGCATCGCGGTCCCCTATCGCCCCAACGATCCCGAGTTCCCGATCGACGACTACGGCCGCGAGCTGGCGGCCATCGCCGGAAGCGTGCTGCGCGAGCGGAGTCTGACGGCGATTCTCGAACCCGGGCGCTACGTCGTCGCCGAGTCGGGAACGCTGCTCGCGCGCAGCACGGCGCAACGGGTCAGCGCGGGAGTGAGGTGGATCGGCTGCGACACAGGGTTCAATCATCTGGCGCGGCCGTCGAAGTACGGCGCGTACCATCACATCGTGAACGCCAGCCGCGGATCCGATGACTCGCTGCGACGGTCGTTCAAGCCGGCGCCGCGCGACGAGGTCGTCGTCGCCGGCAACATCTGCGAGTCGGGCGACGTCTTCACGCGCTCTCCCGGAGGCGCGCCCGTTCCGCGGGCGATCGACCGCATTCACGTCGGCGATCTCCTCGCCTTCTGCGACGCCGGCGCCTACGGTTTCTCGATGGCCTCTCATTACAACGCCCGGCTCCTCCCGCCCGAGGTGCTCATCGACGGCGATACCGTCACCTGCATCCGCGAGAGGCAGACGTTCGACGATCTGATCAGGGGGATGAAGTGAAAGGAGTCAGTAGAGGGAGAATCGGAGCAACCGGGAAACGGAGAGGTCATGCCGGCCTTCTGCCGGCCGCTCTCTGCCTCTTTCTCGTCTCCTGCGCCACCGCTCCGAAACCCGCACCGATGTTCGACCTGAAAATCATCAACGGCCGCATTCTCGACGGCAGCGGCGCACCGTGGTTCCGCGGCGACATCGGCATTCGCGGCGACACGATCGCCGCCATCGGCGACCTCCGCGACCAGGCGGCCGCCTCGACGATCGACGCAGGTGACCGCATCGTCTCGCCGGGATTCATCGACCTGCTGGGGCAGTCGCAGCAGGCGGTCCTCGCCGACCCGTCGCTCGAGGCGAAAGTCCGTCAGGGCGTGACCACCGAGGTCACCGGCGAGGGGCATTCTCCGGGGCCCGTCCTTCCCCGCCCCGGCGCGGATCCTCCACAGCGATGGACCACGCTCGGCGGCTACCTCGACCTGATCGACCGGCAGGGATCGGCGATCAACTTCGCGCTTCTCGTCGGCGCGTCCAACGCGAGGGAAATGGTCATCGGGGACGTGAACCGCGTGCCGACCGAGGAAGAGATGCAGCGGATGGAGGCGATCATCGACGGCGCCATGCGCGACGGCGCGATCGGAATCTCCACCTCGCTGATCTATCTCCCGGCCATCTATTCGACCACGGAAGAGATCATCCGGCTCGCGCGCGTCGCCGCAAAGTACGAGGGCATGTATTTCACCCATCTGCGCGACGAGGGCGACCGCATCATGGAGGCCCTCGAGGAGGCGTTCCACATCGGGCGCGAGGCGAACATCCCGGTCAACATCTGGCATCTGAAGACGACGTACCGGGCAAACTGGGGACGGATGCCGGAGGTCGTTTCCCGGATCGCCGCGGCGCGCGCCGAAGGACTCGACGTCGCGGCAAACGTCTACCCGTACACGGCGTCGTCGACCGGCCTGAGCACGATCGTCCCCGACTGGGCCCTGGAGGGCGGCTACGACGAACTGCAGAGGCGTCTGCAGGACCCCGGACAGCGAGCGCGGATCGCGGAGGCGCTGCGGCGCCAGTTCGAGCGGCGTGGCGAGCGGAGCATCTTCGTCACGCGCATCGACAACCCCGCCCTCGCACAGTACGAAAAGAAGTTCGCCGAAGAAATCGCCGAGGCGATGGGGCTGCCGCTCGATGAGGCGGTCATGCGCCTTTTCGCCGAGACGCGGGTCTCGCCGCGCGTGATCTTCTTCTCGATGCGCGAGGACGACGTGCAGCACGCTCTCGCGCAGCCGTGGGTCTCGATCGGTGCAGACTCCGGATCGCCCACTCCGCGGGCGCGCGCCGAAAACGAGGCGGTCCATCCGCGCGCCTACGGCTCGTTCCCCCGCGTCCTTGGTCACTACGTGCGCGACGTCAGGCTCTTCACCCTCGAGGAGGCCGTCCGCAAAGTGACCTCGCAGGCCGCTCTTCGCGCCAACCTCAGGGACCGCGGGCTGCTCCGTCCGGGGATGAAGGCCGACATCGTCGTCTTCGACCCGCAGACGATCCGTGACGTCTCCACGTTTTCCGACCCCCATCACTTCTCGCAAGGCATTCTGCACGTGATCGTCAACGGGGTTCCGGTCCTGCGCGACGGCACCATGACCGGCGCGCGACCGGGAAGGACTTTGCGGGGAAAGGGCTACACGGCCGCCCGGGCGGCGAGGAGGTGAGCGTGACCGGTGGAGAGATCAGCGGAGAGACCAGAACACGTGCCACGAGCACCAGCGAAAAACTCGTTCGAGCCGTCGGTTTCTGGGGCCTGGTGGCGATGTGCATCAACGCCGTGGTCGGATCGGGCGTCTTTCTTCTCCCCTCCGAGTCGTACAAGCTCCTCGGGCCGTTTTCGCTCTGGGCCCCGCTGATCTTCGCGCTTCCGGTCTTCATCCTCGTTCTCTGTTTCGCCGAGGCGGCGAGTCATTTCCGCGAGCCGGGCGGGGCCTACCTCTATGCACGGACCGCGTTCGGAGAGTTCATCGGATTCGAGACCGGATGGATGAACTGGCTGGCGCGCGTGACGTCGCTCGCGTCGCTGTCGAACGGCTTCGTCGTCGCGCTCGCGCTGCTCTTCCCCGTCGCCGGTCAGGGCGCACCGCGCGCCGCGATCATCGTCGGACTGATCGTCTCGCTCGCCGTCATTCACTTCATCGGTGTCCGCTATGGTGCGGCGTCGATTTACCTCTTCACCTGGGGGAAGCTCCTTCCCCTTCTCGCCTTCATCGTCGTCTCGCTGATCGTCTTCCGCCAGAACCCGATCCCCGGCTCCCTGACCCTGCCGCCGGCAGGGACCGACTGGAACAGCGCCGCGCTCTTCATGCTCTTCGCCTACGCCGGATTCGAAAACCTCGGCGTTCCCGCGGGGGAGTACAAGAACCCGCAGCGCCACCTGCCGTGGGCGCTTCTCACCGGAATTCTCTGCATTGCGATCATCTACGTGCTCGCGCAGCTCGGCGCGATGGCCTCGCTTCCCGATCTCTCGTCGACGGACACGGCCATCGCTTCGGCCGCTCAGGCGATCGTCGGCCCGGCCGGCGCGATCCTCGTCACGGTCGGATCGATTCTCTCGATGGCGGGAACGAACTCCGGAACGATGCTGGAAGGGTCGCGGATGCTCTACGCCCTGTCGCTGGAGCGCCCGCGGCTGCGTTTCATCAGCGCCGTCCATGACCGCTTCCGCACGCCGTCGGCGGCGATCGCGATCCACGCCACGCTCGCTCTGGCGATCGCCCTGTTCAGCGATTTCGCCACGCTCGCAAAGTTCTCCGCGGTGGCGCGCCTGGCAACGTACCTCTTCACCGCCGCCTCGGTTCCCTTCCTGCGGCGCAAGCTCGGCACCGCGGCCGGCTTCCGGCTGCCGGGCGGCCCGGTCATCCCGATTCTCGGGGTGCTCGTGGCGCTGCTGATCGTCGTGACGCTCGACCGGACGCGGTTGCTGCTGGGCGCGATCGCCGTGGTCCTCGGCGTGATCGTCTACGTCGCCGCGCCGCGGACGGCTGCCGGCTCTTCCGCTCGCTGATCCGGCGGAACGGACTACGCGAACATCCACGCGCAGACCGCCACCGTCGCGATCGCGGCGACGAGGTCGGCGATCAGCGCGGCGGGAACGGCGTGGCGTGTCCGCTTGACGGCGACCGCTCCGAAGTAGACGGCCAGCACGTAGAAGGTCGTCTCCGAACTCCCGTACATCGCCGCGGCCGTGCGGCCGATCAGCGAGTCGGGACCGAAGTGCCGGATCAGATCGGTCGCCAGACCAAGCGAGCCGCTGCCCGACAGCGTCCGCATCACCGCCAGCGGGAAAAGCTCCGGAGGAAAGGCGACGGCGGAGAGCAGCGGGCGCAGCGCCTCGGTGAGCAGGTCCATCGCGCCCGAGCCGCGGAACATCCCGATCGCGACCAGGATCCCGACGAGGAAGGGAATGATGCGCACGGCGACCTCGAACCCCTCCTTCGCCCCGTCGATGAAGACGTCGTAGACCTTCACTTTCCGGATCACGCCGATCAGCGGGATGACGACGAGGAGAAACGGAATGGCCCAGAGTGAGACGGCGTCGAGAAACGCGCGGATCATCGCGTCACCTCGTCGTCGGCGGCACCGCCGGAGACGCGCCGGGGTCGCGGGAAGAATCGCTGGAGGACCTTCGCGGCGAGGATCGCAGCAACCGTCCCGATGGCGGTGGCGATGAGTGTCGGCGCGATGATGGCCGTCGGATTCACCGATCCCGCCGCGACGAGAACGCCGATCATCGTCGCCGGCACGAGCTGCACGCTCGCCGTGTTGAGCGCAGCGAACATCACCATCGCATCGGTCGCGGTCTCCTTCTCCTCGTTCAGCTCCTGCATCTCCTCCATCGCCTTGATGCCGAGCGGGGTCGCCGCGTTGTTCAGCCCGAGCATGTTTGCGGCGATGCTGAGCACGATCGCGCCGCTCGCCGGGTGATCGGCCGGTATCTCCGGGAACAGCAGACGGAGGAGCGGTCGCAACAGGCGCCCGAGGAGCTGAACGAGCCCCGCCGCCTCGGCAATGCGCATCATTCCGAGCCAGAGCGTCATGACGCCGATCAGGCCGATGGAGATCTCGACCGCGGTCTTCGCGTTGTCGATCGCTCCCTTCGTCACCTCGGCGGCCGTGCCGTTGAAGGCCGCCACGACGACAGCGACCGCGATCAGAGCGAACCAGACGTAGTTGAGCATTGGTCAGACCCTGCCCCGGCAGGACCCCCTTTCACCGCGCACGAATCGGGGAATTCTATCGGGCGGCCGGGGCGATCATGTTAGAAACCGCAGCGATGATCCGGACTCTCACGCTCGCAACGACCCTTCTGGTGGCCGCCGCCTGCGCCCGCGAGAGCGCTCCCCCGCACCGCGAGACGGCAGGGCGGCCGCATCCTTCCATTCTCCTCGTCACGCTCGACACCACGCGTGCCGACGCCATCGGCCCGGAGGCGAAGGGAATCACCACGCCGGCATTCGACAGGCTCGCGCAAAACGGACTTCGCTTCCGCCACGCTTACGCAACGGTTCCCGAAACGCTCCCCTCGCACGTCTCGATGATGACCGGTCTCTATCCGGCCGCCCACGGAGTGCACGACAACGCGCGCTACCTCGCCCCGGAGCATTCACTCGTCGCCGAGAAGCTGAAGGCCGCCGGCTACACGACCGCCGCGTTCGTTTCCGGCTATCCGCTTCAGCGGAGCTTCGGCCTCGCCCGCGGATTCGACGTCTACGACGACGAGTTCGCGGCGACACGAAACGAGCGGAGCGCCGCCGAAACGACCGAGCGCGCGCTCGCCTGGCTCGGACAACCGAATGACGGACCGCTGTTCGTGTGGGTGCACTACTTCGATCCCCACCATCCCTACGAGCCGCCGGAGCCGTTCCGAACCCCGCACGCGAAGACACCCTATCTCGGCGAAGTCGCCGCGATGGATGCCGAGATGGGACGTCTGATCGATGCCTTTCGCGCGCGCCGGCGGGACGCGGCGATCATCGTCGCGGGCGATCACGGCGAAGCACTGGGCGAGCACGGCGAGGCGCAACACGGCCATCTCCTCTACGAGGGCGTCATGCGCGTTCCACTGGCCATGGCCGGTCCGGGCGTGCGCGCCGGCGTGATCGACACGCCCGTGAGCACGCGGCGGATCTTCCACACGATTCTCGACTGGGCAGGTCTCGGCGGCGAGAACTCGCTCCGCCATCCGATGCCGGAGGTCGTCCTCGGCGAAGCGATGAAGCCGTTCCTCTACTACGGATGGCAGCCGCAGGTCATGGCCGTCGACGGGCGCTGGAAAACCATCCGCGCCGGCCGGATCGAGGTGTATGACATCGTCGCCGATCCGGCCGAGAGCCGTGACCTCGCCGCGCAGGCGCCCCTCTCGCGCGCGGTGCGGCAATCGCTTCTCGACTATCCGCTGCCGGCCGAAGGCGAGACAAAAGCCGCGGCGGTGACCGACGAGGACCGCAGGCGCCTCGCGAGCCTCGGCTACATCACTTCCGAGACGAAGCCGGTGATCCGCGCCGGTGCCCCGCGTCCTCGCGACATGATCCATCTGTTCGACCTCCTCGACCGCGCGTCGCAACACTTCGCCGCGGGCGACTTCCCTCGTGCGATCCCTCTCCTCGAGAGGATTCTCGAGGCCGACCCGTACAATCTGATGGCGGCGCTTCGCCTCGCCGCCGCCCACTCGGCGCTGCGCAACGATCGTCAGGCGATGGCCGCCTTCGAGCGCGCGCGCACGATCGCACCGGAGTCGGCGGACGTGCAGCACTATCTCGCGGTCCATCTGCTGTCCCGCGGCGCGTGGGAGCGCGCCGCCCCTCTGCTCGAGAGCGTCCTGGCAAAGAACCCGGGGCGGCTCCCGACCATGGAGGCGCTCGCCACGGTGCGGGAGAAGCAGGGCCGCTACAGCGAGGCCGTCGAACTTCTGCAACGCGTCATCGCGGCCGGGGCCCCGTCGGGAGAACAACTCGTGCGCCTCGGGTCGCTCGCCATGGAAGCGGGAAACACCGCGGTCGCCATCGATGCCTTCGAACGCGCCCGTGCGGTGCTCGGCGGGAAGTTCCGCAACGATCTCGAACTCGGCGTTCTCTATCTTGCCGCCCGGAGGTTCGACGATGCGCGCGCGGCGCTCGACCGCGTACCGCCCGACCATCCGGCCTGGGCGATGGCTCTCTTCAAGCGCGCACAGGTCAGCGTGCTGCTGCGAGAATCCGATCGCCGGGAACGCATCGAACGTGCGCGGCGTCATGCCGATTCGACGACGCGCGATCTGATCGCGCGCGAGCGGCTCTTCCAGCGCTGAAGCGAAAAGGCCCGGGGTCTCCCCCGGGCCTTCCGCCTGCGAAACGGTTCCCGATCAGAACTGGAAACGCAGAGCGGCCGTCAGGCGGCGCGGCGAGTAATACGACCGCGGCTGCCCGAAACCGGCGCTGTGCTCGGCCGGCTGAATGTTGTAGCCGGTCTGTTTGTCCAGCAGGTTGAAGATGTCGACGTCGAGCTGCAGGTTGAATCCCGCCACCGGGAAATTCTGCGAGTAGTTCACGTCGATCTGGTAGTGACTCGGTCCGCGCCGCGAGCCGGCCGGCTCGGCGTAACGGTTGATGTCGTTCAGACCGCTGAATCCCGGGATGTTCCGGTAGGGCTCGTAGCTCCACTTCTCCCACGGCTCGCCCGACTGAAAGACCGCGATGGCGCCGACCGTTCCCCGCCACGGCAGCCGGTAGGTCGACAGAAGCTTGAGCAGGTGACGGCGGTCGCCCTTGAGGAAGCCGTACTTGTTGTCCCAGATCTGCGTTCCGACGCCGTCGGCCAGGAACGACGAACCGACGAAGATCGCCGCGTCGTTGTTCGTCGTCGTGTTGTCCTGGTCGAACGTGCCGTAGTACTGGCTCCAGGTGTACGAACCGCGGAGGAAGAGCGGGCCCGAGCGCCAGTCGGATTCGATGGTGGCCTCGTAGTATTTGGTGAAGGCATTCTCGAGTTCCGCAATGACGTACGTCGAGCCGCTCAGCGTGCCGGTGCAGACGGCCTTGTTCGAAGCGCAGATCTGTGCACGCTGGTCATTGAGGTTGGGGATGTAGAGATCCTTCTTGTAGCCAGCCGGCGCCCAGCGCTGCGCGGCATCGTTGTTCGTGTCCTCCCAGAAGTTCGACGAATAGCGATGGCGCGCATAGGCGCGCGCGGCCCAGCGGCTGGTGATCTGCTGCGAGGTGCCGATCAGGTACTCGTCGACGTAGCGCGGGTCGAGGTCTTTCTGGAAGAGCTTGCCCGAAGAGGAACCGACGGCGCTCGATCCGATCACGGTTCCGTTCTGGTCGAAATAGACATCGTAGAAGAGGTTGATCAGCGCGCGGTCCCACGCGGCCGCTCGCGGCAGCGACGTCGCCGGCGGGTTGTACTTCGCGTAGCTGACGTAGACGTTGTCCTCGCCGTTGTACGCCCACGTGGTGCCGATGCGCGGCTGGATCTGCTTCTCCCAGTCGATCTCGTACATCGTGTACTTCGATCCGGGCGCGAGAACATATCCGGAGAGGGTCGACGGATCGTTCTTCAGGCCCTGTCCGTAGAGCGTGTCCCTGCTGACCACGACACCCGCGTTGAACGACCAGTTCCCCCAGCGGATCGTGTCGTTGACCTCGAGATTCTGCGACACGAGTTCGGAGTGGATGTTGTTGCTCGGGACATCGCCCGTGCTCCGGATGAAGCGGGCCTGATAGAAGATCGGCTGTCCGGCGCATGCGGTTCCGCTCGGGCAGTTCTGGCGTCCGGCGGGGACGCTGATCGATCCCCACCCGTTCGAGGTCCGGCGCAGGTCTTCCTCGTCCTTCATCCACTGGTAACCGACGTGAAGATCGTGGGTGACGTTCCGTCCGAGCGCATGGTTGTAGCCGACCTGCCAGCTCGATCGGAAGAAGTCCTGGTCGTTGATCTGCGAGGCGACGCCAACGACGCCTCCGCCGGTCTTCACGCCGTTGCTCAGGAACCCGTAGCGGTCGATGAGCGAGGCGATGACCTGATTGCCGGCGACGGCGGTTGGAATCGACACGGCGCCCATCCGGTCGAGGTTCGCCAGGTCGAGGCGCGCCCCCGGCGTGATCGACGGTTTCACGTCGACGATGATGTCCGGACGGTCCGACGTCTCGTTTCCGTAGTCCGTCACCTTGAACGTGGCGAAGCTGCCCGGCGAGAGGATCCACGAACCTTCGAGAATCCCCACTTTGAACGTCGCCGCGCCGCTGGTCGCGACACTCGGAGTGGCGAACGAGCCGATGTTTCCGCCCTTCCCTTCACGGCTCGAATCGCGATAGCTGCCGTGGAGGAGGATGTTCCCCGTCGGCGTGAACGTGAGCTTGCCGAAATACTCGTCTCTGGTGCTCTCGAAATCGGGAATCTTCCCGTAGGCGTTCGTGCCGCCCTCGCGCGTCACTTCCGGCCTGTAGTACGAGCCGAAGAAGAAGAGGCGGTCGCGGAGGATCGGACCGCCGAGGTTCGCGTTTGCCCACGAGCGGGTGGTGTCGGCCTGCAGAACGATCGCGCGGTCGGGATCGCCGACCATGGAGCTGTTCTGGAACTTGTAGCCGACCTCGCCCTTGAACTCCGCCGTGCCCGACTTGCTCACCGAATCGATGGTGAATCCGGCCGAGCGATTGAAGTCGGTCGCTTTCGCGCCCCCCTTCACCACCGAGATCTGGGCCACGTCCTGCGTCGCCGGCTCGGCCGAGAGCGTACCGAAGAGCGGCAGCGTCACGTTGACGCCGTCGAACTGGTACATGTTGTCCTGGCCGCTGCCGCCGGCACTGGGACCGCGCACGGCCATTTCCGTGTACTGGACCGACGGGATGAGCTTGATCAGGTCGCGGTACTCCTGTCCCACCGGAAGATCGTCGAACACTTCCGCGCTCAGGGCGCTCTTGACTTCCGTCGACGTCGTATCGATGAGCGGATTCTCGGCCGTGACCGTGATCGTCTCCGCCAGCGCTTCGACGCCGAGCTGCATGTTCGCGGTCGTCTCCTGGTTCAGGAAGACCTGGACGTCGCGGCTCTTGGTCTGCATGCCGGAGAGACTGAACCGGACGGTGTACCGGCCCGGCGGGAGCTGAGGCATCCGGTACTCACCGTTGACCTCCGTGGTCGTGACACGAGGCTGCGGTAACACGTTCGACCGCGCTTCGACCGTGACACCCGGAAGCGGCTGCCCGTCGGTCGTCGTCACTTTTCCGCCGATCGAACCCGTCTGCTGCGCGAACACCGCGTTCGCTGCAAGGAGAATCACCGCGAAGAACAGAAAGCTGCGAAAGCGTGAACCCATGGCACCTCCTCAGGTTAGTGTGGACGACTGTCGCGGGATTGTACTCCGCTTCCCTCGCTCAGCGCTCCCCGAGAGGCCACTCGAGTTCACCGAGAAAGCGTTCGTCTTCCCGCCACTGTTCGTGACCGGCAACATGCAGATCGAGAAAGACTTTTGCGCCGAGGACCGCCTCGAGTTCCCGGCGGGCCTCGGTGCCGATCCGCTTGACCATCTCTCCCCCCCTGCCGATCACGATCGGCTTCTGCGAGTCGCGCTCGACGAAGATCGTCGCCCAGATCCGGATGAGATTCTTTTCCTCGTCCTCCTCGAAGCGATCGACCGAAACCGCGGTCGTGTACGGCAGCTCTTCGGAGGTGTGCAGCAGCACTTTTTCCCGCACGATCTCCGCGGCAAAGAACCGCTCCGGCTGCGTCGTGTAGTCCTCGCGCGGATAGCGCGGCTCTCCCTCCGGAAGGTCGTCGAACAGCAGTTTCACCAGGTCCTCGACCCCTTCGCCCTTTGCCGCCGAAATCGGAACGATTTCGTCGAAGAGTCCGAACTCGCCATACCGCTGCATCAAGGGGAGGAGTTTCTGCTTCTTCAGAAGGTCGATCTTGTTCAGGATGGCGAGCCGTTTCGCTCCCGGGTTGTTCTGCCGCTCCTCGCGAAGCATGTCGATGACGTACTGGTCGCCCTTTCCGAACGGCTCGGTGGCATCGACGATGAGCGCGATCACGTCGGCCTCGGCGAACGCGGACCGGACGTGATCCATCATGCGGACGTTCAGCTTGTGCAGCGGGCGATGAATCCCGGGAGTGTCGAGAAAGACGATCTGTCCGCGCCGGTCGTTGAGAATCCCGACGATCCGGTTCCGGGTCGTCTGCGGTTTGGCCGAGACGATGGAGACCTTCTGGCCGAGAATGCGATTGAGAAGCGTCGACTTCCCGGCGTTCGGCCTCCCGACGAGAGCCACGATGCCGCTGCGGAGCGTCACCGCTCCTCCTCGACCGTCTCCGTCTCCTCCGGCTGCCGGGTGATTTTCACCCGGTAAATCCGCCGCCTGTCGGCGCGGTCGACCTCGAAGCAGTAGCCGTTCTTCACCACGCTCGTCCCCGGCTTCGGAATGCGCCCCAGGCTCGTGAAGATCAGACCGGCCACCGTCTCGTAGTCCTCGCCGGCCAGATCGGCATCGAGCATCTCCTCGAGCGCTTCGACACGGAGAGACCCGCTGACGAGATAGCCGCCGTCGCCGAGGTCGACGATCGTCGACTCCTCCTCCTCGTGCTCGTCGGCGATCTCGCCGACGATCTCCTCCAGAATGTCCTCGATGGTGATGATTCCCGCCGTGCCGCCGAATTCGTCGACCACGACCGCCACCTGGAGATGCTCGCTCTGCAGCTCGCGGAGAAGTTCGGACACGCGCTTCGTCGCGGAGGTGAAATACGCCGGGCGCGCCAGTTCCGCGACGTCCTTCTTCTCGCCCCGCAGGACGCAATCGAAGAGGTCCTTGATGTGGACGATTCCGATGATCCGGTCGATGTTCTCGCGATAGATCGGAATACGGGAGTATTTCGACTCGCTGAAGAGGCGCGCCAGTTCGTCCATCGACCCGCTGGCATCGAAGGCCAGGACGTCGATGCGCGGGGTCATCAGCTCGTGGGCCAGCTTGTCGCCGAAGTCGACGATCGACTGTACCAGGCGCCCCTCGGACGCTTCGAGGATCCCCTCCTCTTCGCCAACGTCGATGTAGGCCTGCACCTCCTCTTCGGTCGGTTCTTCTTCGTCCTCCTCTTCCTCCTCGCGATCGAGACGCGCCATCAGACGTCGCAGGGGATGGAGGACCGGCCAGAAGAGGTAGTAGAAAAAGTTCGAAATCGGAATCAGACCGTGAAGTGCCAGCTCGCCCGCCCTCTCCGGGATGATCACCAGAATGAACTTCCACCCCACCACGATCGCCGTCCACAACAGCACCGAGACGAACACGGCTGCGGGCAGCGACTTCGTCCCCTGCGCCATGATCGTCGAGGCGACGGCGCCGATGAGGGACATCTGGAGCAGCGCGCCGGAGACGAGGTGGAAATTCGCCGGATCGAACGAAAGCCACGGTCTCCGGCCGTTCTCGCCGTCGGAGCTGAGCCGGCGCAGCCGCACGGGGCCGGTCTGCTGCACGAAGTAGCGCGCCGCGTCGAAGACGAGGTAGAGCACTCCGCAGAAAACGGCGACGAATGTGGCGAGCTGACCGCCGCTACTTCCCATCTCCAATCGGCGCGGATTCTAACAGCCTGCGAAGGCCATGGCCGGGCATGTCCCCTCCCCGAACGGGGTTACCATCGCTCAGGAACATCCTCATGCACGCCATCACGATCCTCCTGCTGATCACCACGTTCGAACTCTCGGGGGCCACGATCCTCGTTCTCCGGAGCGGCGAGACGATCGAAGTCTCGGGGATGGTGCGTGAGGAGAACGGCCGGATTCTCTTCCGCAACGCCGCCGGAACACTGTACAGCCTCCCGGCCGGAGAGATCGACCTGAAGGCCACCGAGGCTGCGTCGGCGCCGCGAACCGCTCCCGCGCCCGAAGGGAAGGCGAAGCTCCGCGTCACGCCCGAGGAGAAAAAACGCCTGCTCGAGGAGCTGGCGAAGAACCGGGCGGGACAGCCCGCATCACCACCCGATTTCGACACCATCCTTTCCGCTCCCACTCCGGCGGCGGCTGCGCGCACGGCCGAGGACGAGTGGTACTGGCGTAATCGCGCGCGCGATCACGAGGAAGCCGTCCGGCGTGCGAAGGAGCATCTGCAGCTTCTGGTGGCCCGCGCCGAGAGACTCCGCTCGGAAATCGCGACGCTCTTTTCGCTCGGATACAAACCGTCGCAGTTCACCTACCAGTCGACCGTCCTGCAGTCGACCCTCGAGCAGATCCCCTACGCGGAGCTGGAAGTGCAGCGCGCCGAACGCGCGTGGGAACAGTTCCGCGACGAAGCGCGCCGGCGCGACATCATGCCCGGCTGGCTGCGATAGGCGCGGGAAGCGAGCCGGACTCGCGCCGGAGGCCTTCGCGGAACGGGCGCGCTCTCTCTACGGCTGAGGCCCGAAGGACTCGCTGACGACACCCGCGGCGTCGATGCCGTTTTCGCCGAGCGATTTGCGGACGCGGTCGAGGAAGGGCTCGAAACCTGCGGCCATGACCACGGCGCCGGCCAGCGATTTCCGGTTCCGCTCGATGAGCGTCTCGATCCGGCCGCTCTCGTGCACGATCCTGCCGCTGCGCGCCAGAGGGTCGAAATCGCCCGCATAAAGAATGTGCCGCCGGTCCGGCTCGTAGAGGACGATGATCGCTCGCCCGTCGTCCACCGCGAGCATGTGCAACACGATGCTGCGCACCGGGGCGATTCCGGTGTCGCCGGCCAGAAAGACGACCGGGCCGTGCCCGCCGCGCGGCAGAAGAAAATCGCCGAACGGGCCTTCGATCGTCACGTTCGCGCCCCTGGCGAGTTTCCGGAGAGCCTCCCCGCCGCGCCCCGATCCGATCCGGATGCAGAGCTGCAGCGCTTCGTGGCGCTCCGGCGCCGACGCGATCGTGTACGCGCGCGAAACGCCCTCGGGGAAACGGAAGTTCACCCACTGCCCCGGCTCGAAATGGAAATCACCCTCCCGCAGGGCGATCGTCAACTGAAGCACCTGCGGCGCCAGATCCGCGATCTCGGTGACCGTTGCCGCGTGCGTGCGCATGGGATCGTCTCGGGTCTCGGGTCCCCGGTGTCGGGGAGCGCTTCCGCCCTGACACCGGCGGCCTGAGACGTGGCGTCAGGCCCACATCCCCGCTTTGGAGAGCTTCGCGATCTTCCTGAGAATCCGCTCGCGTTTGAATCCGCGCAGATGATCGACGAAGAGCGTCCCGTTCAGGTGATCGACCTCGTGGCAGAACGCCCGCGCCATCAGCCCGCTCCCCCACATCTCCCGCTCGGTGCCGTTGCGGTCGATGTAGCGGATCTTCACCCTCTCCGGACGCGTCACGACTTCCACGAAATCGGGAATCGACAGGCAACCTTCCTCTTCCGCGATCTCCCCTTCGGTCTCGACGATCTCCGGATTGACGAAGACGTGAAGCTGACCGGGGCGTTTGCCGACCGAGAGGTCGATCAGCATGAGTCGTTTCGGCACGCCGACCTGGTTCGCGGCGATGCCGACTCCTGGCGCCGCGTACATCGTGTCGACCATGTCGTCGATCAGCCTCTGGAGGGCGCCGTCGATGTCGGTGACTTCCTCGGCGGGCCGGCGAAGAACATCATCGCCGTACTTGACGATCGGGAGTACAGCCACGGTGTCAGCTTCCTCGTTTTCTCAGAATCTCCACCATCGCTTCGACGGTGTGCTTCGCGCGGCGCTTGTAGAAATCGTCCAGGACCTTCCGGATGCCCGGATACTTCGCCAGAGCGGTGTCGAGTTTCTCCTTGTCGAGGCGGAGCAACTCGGTCCGCTGCGAAGCCGTGATCGTCGCCGTGCGGGGCTTTCCGGTCAACACGCTGACTTCTCCGAAAAAATCCCCCTCGCCGAGCTTCGCCAGGTAGACCGAACCGGTGCCTCCCGGCACGCGCGTGAACACCTTCACTTCACCCGAGGTGATCAGGTACATCGATGTCCCCGGCTCGCCCTCGGAGATGATCACGCTCCCCTCGTCGTGGCTCTCCAGTTCCATCTCCTTCGTCAGAGCCTCGCGCTCTTCGGGAGAGAGCACTTCGAAGAGGGGGCTTTTCGGAATGTCGCGCTTGAAGAGCGGCTCGCTTTTTCCGGCGCCGGCCACCGGCGCCGCCGGAGGCTGCCCCTGCAGCTTCTCGGCCTTCTTCCGCACCGCGATGGCCTGCACCGTCAGGCCGTTGTCTTCGTAGTACTTCGCCGTCGCCTCGTACTGACGCAGCGCTTCCTCGGTCTCGCCGGCGCCCGCCAGCGCGTCGGCATACTGCAACCGGATCCGCGGATTCGACGGGTACTTCTCGTGCTCCTTCCTCAGAAGAGGTACCGCGCGCGCGTACTCCTTCTTCGCAAGGAGCGTGGCTCCACTCTCGAACTCTTCAGCCATGCGGCCGCTATTCTAGCGCTACGACGCAGAGGAGTTAGGACGCGGCAGCGGCATCAATAGGCGATGCGTCGCAGCTCCGCCTTCGCTGAATCCGACGCGGTCGAGTAGGGATAGCGGTCGATCAGAGACTGCAGCGTCCGGCGCGCGAGCGCGAGATCGCCGCTCTTCTCCTGCGCGAGGGCCATCTTGAAGAGGGCGTCGGGCGCCTTGTTTCCCTCGCCGAAGTCGTTGACGACGCGCTGATAGAAACGAACGGCGCTGTGGAAGTCGCCCGCCGCGAAATATGTCTCCCCGATCCAGTAGAGCGCATTGTCCGCGAGATCGCCGCCCGGGTCGGCATCGAAGACCGCCTGAAAGGCGCTTCGCGCCTCGCCGTACTTCCCCTTGCCGTACATGACGAGCGCGTTGCGGTAGTCATCGGCGAGCCGCGCACCGCGGAGGGCGCGGGGCGTCTTCGCGGCGTCACGCGCCGGCTCGGAGGCCTGTGCGGAAGCCGGCTGCGCCGCGACGCCCTGCTCGAGACGGGAGAGCCGCTCGTTCATCACGTCGAGCCGCTCGAGCAGCTCGGTCAGCGCGGTCTGAACCTCCGCCAGCCGGGCCTCGACGTTCGGCGCAGGGGGCGGTGGAAGCGGACCGTCGTCTTCCGCAGCGGTCGACGCGCAGGACGCGGCGGCGAGCAGGGCGAGCGACCCGAGGAGCCGTCTCATGCCTTGAGCTGATCGAGTTTCTTCTTTGCCTTCTCCGCCCACTCGCTCTTCGGAAACTCGGTGATCACGCGTTCGAAGTAGAGGCGCGCTTCGCCCCTTCGTCCGAGGTGGTCGAGAGCGACACCGAGATCGTAGAAGGCGACGTCGCGCTCGTTGAAGTTCGGGTACTCGTCGATCAGGTAATTGAGGCGCTGGACGGCAGCCTGCCAGCTACCTCTCTTCATGTAGAAGCGCGCCACGAGGTGCTCGTGCTTGGCGAGCCGGTCGAGTGCCTCCTGCCGCCGCTTCTCCGCCTCGGCTCGAAGGGGGCTGCGAGGATAGGCGGCGAGCATGTCGTTGAACTTCTCGACCGCCTCGCGCGTCTTCTGCTGGTCGCGGTCGGGCCGCTCCATCTGCTTGTAGGCGACCATGGCGATCTGCAGCATCGCGTAATCGGCACGG